>JAGVLY010000046.1 GCA_020054035.1 Bacteroidia bacterium
CATTAGTGCTGATATCTAAATCATCATCTTGTGCAATTGCAAGAAGAGGCAGCACAGCAACCAAAAGAAGGATTATACGGTTCATGTTTTCTAAAACTAAAAGGTTAATAATTGAAGCCTGTATACTTCAATAACGCAGAGTAATCAAATATATTACAAATACTAAAAAAATTATTTAAGCAGTTCTTTCAGCTTAGCAATTGCCTGTTGATTTTCGGGCAGTTTCACCGATTCGCGGATGCGGATCTTTTCTTTAGAGGTAAGATGCCAGCTCATGGAAATATTTTTCACATCATGGCTTTTCAGTTGCAGGTCTATCACATCAATAGGCCCGTCAAACCATGAGCCTGCGTATTGTATCAGCTGGTCGTGATTAAAGTCCTGCATGTTGAACATATTGGAATAAATATTCCCCACCGGATTAGAAATAACATTCAGCAAGGAGTTGTTTGATTTGTTTTCCATTGTTAGTTTCCTATAACTGTCGCGTGTTTGAATGATGATAACACCGCTGGTATTGGTACTTATCCAGTTGCGGAAAGTGAAAAGATATTTAATGGCAATGCTCATTCCATAATTATCACGGAAGCCGGCATCCATAATTTCTATTGCAGGTTCACTTGGCAACGACACAACAGGGGCAATGTAAGGGAAGGTGCAATTCATACGCAAAGCACTGCTGAACCAAAGGCTGTCAGCTGCTTGTACCTTAAAAAAGCGACTAAATTCAATGCCGTCAGGAAGTGTAGGGTTGGAGATGAATTTACCGGTCTGCTTTGAAGACATGTACGAGATAGGCTGAGATGAAATATAAAGCAATCGTCCGTCATTAATAATAGTAGGGGTGAGGAACATCATTGGGATAATTGCCTCTTTTTCAAAGGCAGTATAATCTCTCAGGCGCTTATTCATTAGTTGTCCGGTGTTTTCGTGCAACTGTTTTTCAAAGGCATATCCGCGATCTTTGGTGTAAGTGTTATTTCCGTCATTAAAGTTCTGGAAGCGGATAAACATATCGTTCATAATAAGACTCGAAGCAATGGGATTAAGTACATCGCGGCAAATATTCTCGTAATACTCATTGCTGTAAATATTGATAGCACTATCAGTTTGCTTGCGCAGCATCAGTTCGCGCAGGTAAGCTGAACCTAGCATCCCGCCCGAAGAGCCTACAATCAGTTGCGTATGCTTCAGCAGTTCGCCCTGCATAATACTATCTATATGTTGCATGGAATAAAAGGTCCATGCCGAAGATCGTTGACCGCCACCGCTGCAACTGAGAATAATCAGCTTAGGTTTTTTTATGATCTTTTTATCTTTTATAATAGCAGTGTTCTTCTTGCGCCATTTATCAAGAATGGAAATGGTTTGCGAAAAATCATTTTCATAATTTTCTTTATTGTTGCTGAACGTTTCCAAGCGCTGAAATGAGAATGTTGCTTTTTCCTTTTTGTAATTCAGTCCGTAGGCTTTATTCTCGTGATTAAACAAATCCTTTTCTGCCAAAAAGTTAATCAGTAGAATAAGCGCAATAAAAAAAGTAACTGACCATTTACGCAGCCATGCTTGTATAGCACCGGCAACCATTAGCAGCATGGTAAGAATAAGAAAGATACAGGCCCCTGCCGGAATCTGAAAGATAGGATATTCTCTGAATATGCCGATAACAAAGAATGATACCAAGGCAATTACTACAAACAAAGCTCCCGTTAAATGGTTTTGTTGAAATACTCCCCGCAACATACTGCGGTCGTAATGGTCGCAATCTCTTGCTAAGGCAAGTTTAATCGGGTTAACCAGATAGGTTTCAACTTCCCACTCATCGGGTTCAATTTTTTTATTTTTAGGGTTGCGCCATGTCATGTTTTTCTTCAACATGATGCGGATGGGCTTGGCTATCTTCGTTTTTAATTCACCTTTGTCATCAACCGAAATACCAAAAAGGTGAGAGATGTCTTTGTTTGCAGTAAAGAAATAGCTGAGTGATGTAAGGATGAAAAGTGTAACACCTACAACGAAGCCCAGTGAATTCATGAAAATCTCTTTGCCGCTGAGCATTTCATTCTCGTACTGGAAGCCAATAATTTGCCACAGATAAATGATAATGAAAGCCATGGGAACAAATGAATTGTTTACACAATATTTATAAAATGGGCGCGAAAGAGTAGCCAGAAAATGGAAGCGGAAAGAATTAGCTATATAACTGGACAGATGATAAGCCATAATAAAACCACCGCAGGAAAAGCCCAGAATAAAATACGACCAGTAATTAACTGTGCCCAGATATTCAGGGTCAAGAAGCAAATAAGGAACACCATACTTAACACCAATCCAGCGACACACAAAGGCAATAAGCAATACCCAGAACAATAACAGCAACTGATTATTGCGCAAATGCAGCAGCAAAAGCTGAAGAGGAAAGAAATAGTAAACCCGCCTGAACGTTTGATTTTTAGTGAAAGGGAGGGTCATTGGCTTTTGATAATGCGCGTATTATACTGTATGGCAGTAATTTTTGTTTGCTTTTTGGGCATAAAGTTTTGGATTAATAAATAATTTGTATCATTGCAGCGCAATACTCATTCTTCTTATTGCATTTCCGGTTCAACCTTTTCTTCTTGAAATTCTTATCAAAAACCATTGGACGCATTTAATGCCGCTTTAGAAACAGGCATTTTCTTTTCTCTCTGAAAAACAGATTACATCTATTCTACTATAAAACCTCAAAAAATTTATTTTTACATGAGCAGTCAAACTGAACTGAGCAATATGCTCGTATCTGAGCTTAAAGCTCTGGCAAAGAGCCTTGGCATTCCTGATTACGATGCATTACGCAAACAAGACCTTATTGCCAAAATTCGAGAAACACGTGGCGAAGCACCTGCTCCTGTTAAGGAGAAGCCGGCTAAACCTGCTTTTGAAGAATTAGTTACCGGTCCCGATCCTGATGAATTGCGAGTGGATGACGAGCCAGTTGTTGCTCCTGTTGAAGCGGCAGAAGCTGATGACGATGGAGATGACGATGATGAAGAAGAAGACGGAGATGACGAGGGTGACGATGATTCTGCGGAAGTAACCGCACCTGAAGTTCCGGTGCAAGCTACACCGCCTGCAGAATCTGCCGAACAAAATCAGCAGTCTCCTCCACAAAGACAGCCTCAGCATCAACACCAGAACAGACACCAGAACCCAAATCAGCAGAGAGGAAATAACAACCAATCGGGTACCGGAAATCAGGGTGGAAATAATAACCCGAATAACGGTAATCAAAGTGGCAATAGTAATCAGGGTGGGAATAACAACCAGAATAACGCAAGCCAGGTACCTAATGGAAACCAAAGCGGAATAACAAATCCTAATCAGGAACGCAAAGAGAACTACTACAACTTTGATGGTTTAATCAATACCGAAGGTGTTCTTGAAACCATGCCTGACGGTTATGGTTTTCTCCGCTCATCTGACTATAACTACCTTTCTTCGCCTGACGATGTATATGTTTCTCAATCGCAGATAAAACTATTTGGTTTGAAAACAGGTGATACTGTTGAAGGAAGTGTTCGTCCTCCGCGCGAAGGCGAGAAATATTTCCCTTTAATTAAAGTAGATAAAATCAATGGTCGTGATCCTGCTTTTGTGCGCGACCGCGTTCCTTTTGATTTTTTAACTCCGCTTTTCCCTGACGAGAAATTTAAGCTCACAGGACATAAGCAGGATAACCTCTCTACTCGCATAATTGACTTGTTTACTCCGCTGGGTAAAGGTCAGCGTGCGCTGATTGTGGCTCAACCTAAAACCGGTAAAACGGTGTTGTTGAAAGATATTGCCAACGCAATTGCAGCTAATCACCCGGAAGTTTATTTGATTATTCTATTGATTGATGAGCGTCCAGAGGAGGTTACCGATATGGCCCGCAGCGTTAAGGCCGAAGTTATTGCTTCTACTTTTGACGAGCCTGCCGATCGCCACGTAAAAATTGCCAACATCGTTTTGGAGAAAGCAAAACGTATGGTGGAGTGCGGACACGATGTGGTAATTCTTTTGGATTCAATCACCCGTTTGGCACGTGCTTATAACACGGTGCAACCTGCATCGGGTAAAATTCTTTCGGGTGGTGTTGATGCTAATGCACTGCACAAGCCTAAACGCTTTTTTGGTGCGGCACGTAAGATTGAGAATGGTGGTTCACTTACCATTCTTGCAACTGCGTTGACTGAAACCGGTTCTAAAATGGACGAGGTTATTTTTGAGGAGTTTAAAGGAACGGGTAACAGCGAGATGCAGCTCGACCGCAAACTCAGCAACAAACGTTTGTTCCCTTCTATTGATATTGTGGCTTCTTCTACCAGACGCGATGACTTGTTGATTGAAAAAGATCAGTTGCAACGTATCTGGATATTGCGTAACCACCTTGCGGATATGACTCCGTTAGAGGCTATGGAATTCCTGCGCGATAGGATTAAGAACACACAGACTAACGAGGAGTTTTTGATTTCTATGAACAGTTGATGAGTAAAGTGATAGAACGCTGATTTTTTATGATGGTTAAGATTTGTTAAGATTGTAATCAGCGTTAATCATAAAAATCATAAAAAATCAGCGTTCCATCCTTCAATGTCAGCTAAAAGCAAACTCACTGTAGTTAAAGACGAAAAACCTTTCCCGCTGTGGGCTAAGCTTATTCTTGCTGCTTTGTTTATTGCTTATGCCTCGGTGTTTATGGCCCGGCAGATTAACTTTGTTACTGCCGATTTAGGTCGCCACATTACCAACGGGAAGGTAACCGTTGAAACGGGCAAAATTATTTCCACCAATTTCTATTCGTATACCGAGCCCGATTTTCCGGCTATCAATCATCACTGGGGTTCGGGTGTTGTGTTTTATTTTATTCATCAGGCTTTTGGTTTTGAGGGGTTAAGTGTGTTTTATGTATTTACCGTTGTAGGTGCTGCTTTACTCTTTAGTTTGGCTGCGCTCCGCTTTGCTGATGCACGGCTTGTTTTTTTTGCTGCTGTTCTTGCTGTTCCGCTGTTGGCTTACCGCACCGAGGTTAGGCCTGAGGGTATCAGCTTATTTTTTGCAGGTATATTCTTTTATGTACTGGTGCTTTTTCGTGAGCATAAACTCAGCTATTTATCTACGCTTATTCTGCTTGGTATTACCCAATTGCTGTGGGTAAACAGTCATATCTTTTTCTTTATGGGCTTTATGCTCACCGGCTTTTTTCTGGTGGAAGAATTTATTTTCGGTAAAAATAAAGAGAAACAGAAGCACTATGTTATATTGCTTGGTGTGTTGGTTGTTGCATCGCTGCTCAATCCATTTTTTATTAATGGTTTGCTGGCTCCGCTCACTATCTTTAAAGAGTATGGTTATATGATTGCCGAAAACCAGAGCGTACTGTTTATGCAAGAGCGCTTGCCAAACATGGTGTTCACACATTTTGAGATTACTGGCGTTGTGCTGCTGCTGCTTTTTACTTTTCTTATTATTCAGAAAAAACTGAAACAGATTTTGGTGTTTCTGATGCCTGTTGTTGCGTTTGGGTTATTGGGTTTTATGGCGGTGCGCGGTATTCCGCTGTTTGCATTAGCCGCAATTCCTACTTTGGCTTTTTTAATGCAATACCTTGTTGAAAAGTATGCCGCAGGCAGCAAGAAAATTATTTTTACGGGGCTGAGTGTTATTGCTGCACTTATTGTGCTTACTGGTTTCCAGAGCGGTTATGCTACCGACAAGAAGAATAAACGCCCCAGAGCCGAATACAAAGACCCTTCTTATTTTTCTCCTATTAAGTACACCACAGGCACAGGTCTTTTTCCGGATATGAATCTATCTGCTGAGTTTTTTAAACAGAACAATATCAAAGGTCCAGTTTTTAATAATTACGATATTGGTGGCTATCTTATATATCATCTTTACCCGAATGAGCGAGTGTTTGTTGATAATCGTCCAGAGGCCTACAGCGTTGATTTTTTCAAGAAGACCTACGTTCCTATGCAGGAGAAGATGGAGAAATTCCGCGAGGTGGAGAAGCAGTATAATTTTAATTGCATTTGGTTTTACCGCCACGATAACACTCCCTGGGCGCAGCCCTTTTTATTGCAGCTGATTGAGCAACCCGATTATGCTCCTGTATTTGTTGACGGGCTTACCATTATGTTTCTTAAACGCAATGAGCAAAATGCCGAGCTGATTAAGAAGTATGAACTTCCTAAGTCAATGTTTCGTTCGGTGCCAGGGTAATTTTTTACTGTGGAATTGCGCTTTCTGGAATTGACATCATAATAACACCAATTAAAATAACCACTCCACCTGCTAAGCGCAGCATAGTTACCGGCTCGTTGAACCACCATACAGATACGGCATACAGCCCCACGATGGTAAGCGCAAAAAACACCGTGCTTGCTACTTGTAGTGAAACAAAACGCAGTGACTCGGTAAAGAGCACAGAGTTAACCAACCCGAACACTAACCCGATGGCAAGCCAGCTCCATTTTTTCATGGGTACGGTTTCGTTTAAGGCAGAATATTTAAAGCCAACATTGGTTAATACGTTGGCGATGATGGCGCCTGTGAGGAGGAGGGTTTCTTTCATGGGTAGTTGTTTTGCTCAAATATACAATTTCAGTGTTTGGTGTTTGTTTTTGAAGTGTATATAAATGCACAAAATTTATTTGCTATTAACAAAGTAATGGTTGACATTTGATGAAATTTCAAAACAATGAAAAACATCCTCCTCCTTCTCACGCTTTTACTTTCTAACATTCTTACCTCTCAAGCAACCCACCTTATGGGAGGCGAAATAACCTGGGAGTGTTTGCCCAACGGACAGTTTCAGTTTACGATGAAGATTTATCGCGATTGCAACAGCGGAATTATCAGCATTGATGTTTCAAATGGGTTAGAAGTTCATAATTATCCTACGATAAATTCACCATTGTTTAGTATTCCACTTATGTTAATTTCTCAAACTGATATTTCACCAACATGTAACGTTTCAGGCCCTGCACTTTCGTGCGATAATCCAAGTGGAAGCCCGGGTGTGGTTCAAGAATTTATTTTTAAAACCTCACCAGTTAGTCTTACTGGAACGCCACCTGCCGAGGGTTGGATTTTTTCGTATGATGGCTGTTGTCGTAATTCAGCAGTTACCAATCTTGTAAATGCCGGTAATGAAGGTTTTGTATTGAGATCGAAAATGTTTGCCTATAATGGTGGCAATACCAATCCCTGTTACGACAATTCTCCGGCCTTTGCCGAAAAGCCTACCACAGCTGTTTGCGCAGGAAATTTTTTAAACTACAGCAACAATGCGTATGATTCAGATTTAGATTCACTTTCCTATTCATGGGCTCCTGCGTTGGACGATTTTTTCGGAGCATGGACTAATAGTAATCCACCTTCTCTTACTTACACCTCTGGGTATAATGCAAACAGTCCCTTGCCAGGTACTGTTCACAATCCCAATAATTTGCCGGCTGTGTTAAATCCTGCAACAGGCTCTGTTTCATACCTGTCTTATACACCCGGTAATTTTGTAACTGTAGTAAAAGTAGAATCCTGGAAATGCGGTATTAAGGTTGCTGAAATTTACAGAGAGATACAAACTACTATACTTGCCGGTTGCACAACTAATACTGCACCTGCAATCACGCCACTGGGAGGCATCTTTACAGCTTATTTTACTACTGTAACAGCAGGCGAACTTGTTACCTTTAATTTAACAGGAACCGATTCGGAATTTTTGCCCAATGGAAATCCGCAGTCGGTTGAAATAATTGCAAGCGGCAGCCAGTTTGGTGCCGGTTTTACCGATGCTAATTCCGGTTGTATGTATCCGCCCTGTGCTACGTTAAGTCCGGCTTCACCCGTGTCGGGAATTAGTGGTGCTACTACTGCCTTTAGCTGGCAAACAGATTGTAATCATCTTGGCAGTAACGCTAATGACTGTATTAATTTAAGTAACACCTATACGTTTGTATTCAGGGTGCGCGATGATTTTTGTCCGCTGCCGGGCGAAAATGTGGCGGTAATTTCCATTACTGTAATCAGCGATGATACATTAGTTGAATCGCCTAATTTGCGCTGCGCCTCAGTGTTGCAAAATGGAGATGTTGAGCTTACCTGGTCAATGCCCGACACTACAGTAAATACATTTAACAGTTATCATATCTATCATGCTGATTCTCCTGAAGAATCTTTTGTAATAATTGACAGTATTTTTGATATAAACACGACCATCTATACAGATACTGGCGCAAATGCAGATATGGCTACGCAGTATTACTACATACGCACTCGGTCTGGTTGCGGAGGACAAATTTACAATCCTGCTGTTGATACATTTGCAACTATTTTTCCAGTCATCAATGCATCTGATAATGGTATTATTAATCTTTTATGGAATGCACTTGCCGAGCCTTTGCCTGCTACCTCAAATGGGTTTTACAGGATTTACAGTATGATGCCCGGGCAAAACTGGAACTTAGTTGGCAACACACAACCTTCAGTGCTTCACTACACAGATACGGTAAGTTTTTGCAGCGACAGTATTTACTATCGTGTTGAAATTGCTGATAGTTCCGGTTGTATTTCAGTATCGGCAGTTGCAGGCGATTTAATTGTTACCGAAAATGTTGTTGCTGATTTTGATATTAATCCTATGGATGTAGGTTTATATAATTTCGTGAATAATTCAGAAAATGCCATTCATTATTTATGGGATTTCGGTGATGAAAATACTTCTGTTTATGCTACACCTTCACACCTCTATAGTTCTTCGCTTTTTGATTCTACAATAATTGTCACGCTTATTGCCTGGAATAACTGCGATACTGATACGTTTAGCTTTCCGCTTTTATTAACAGGATTAAATGAGATTAACAGTGCAATTGATTTTAATATTGTTCCCAACCCCGTCTCATCTACTATTACTATTCAAACAAATGCAACTACTAACCCGCAAAGCATAAAAATTCTTAACCCAATCGGGCAGGTTGTTTTTACTTCGACATTCGATATTCAGCATTCGATACCCGATAGCTATCGGGTCGATATTTCCCAACTTCCCACTGGTCTCTACCATTTGCTTCTTGAAGATAAGCAGGGTAGGGTGCAGGCTAAGAAGTTTGTGGTGGCGAGGTAATTAATCTTTTTGCAAAAAAGGATACCTGTAATCAACAGGCGGCACAAACGTTTCTTTAATAGTACGCGGAGAAGTCCAACGCAATAAGTTGATTTTGGCACCGGCTTTATCATTAGTACCACTGCCTCTTGCTCCGCCAAACGGTTGCTGACCAACAACTGCACCTGTTGGTTTGTCGTTGATGTAAAAATTACCGGCAGCATTGGATAAACCTTTGGTGGCCTTTTCAATGGCGTAGCGATCTTGTGCAATAATAGCGCCTGTCAAAGCATAAGGCGAAGTTTTATCAACCAGTTTAATGGTCTCGTCAAATTTATTGTCGTCATACACATACACTGTCAGCACGGGGCCAAACAGCTCTTCGCACATAGTAACATAGTGCGGGTCTTTTGCGCGAATGATGGTAGGCTCAATAAAATAACCTTTAGTTTTATTGCATCTGCCACCTGCAACCAATTCTGCTTTCTTATCTTTTTGAGCGTTGGCTATATAAGTTGCAAGTTTGTTGAATGAGTTTTCGTCAATCACCGCGTTAATGAAATTGGTGAAATCTTCGGTACCACCCATTTTCATGGTTTTTAAATCGGCAAGCACTAATTCTTTTACTTCTTTCCAAAGCGATTTAGGAATGTAGGCACGCGAAGCAGCCGAACATTTTTGTCCCTGATACTCAAACGCACCGCGCGAAATAGCAGTGGCAACAACCTTTGCATCAGCAGAAGGATGAGCAAGAATAAAATCCTTTCCGCCCGTCTCACCTACAATGCGCGGGTATGATTTGTATAGGTGTATGTTGTTCCCGATTGTTTTCCAAATGTTCTGGAAAACAGCCGTGCTGCCTGTAAAATGTATTCCTGCAAAATCAGGATGTGAGAAAACCACATCAGCCGCATCAGGACCAGAAGGATAGATCAGATTAATTACACCATCAGGCACTCCGGCTTTTTTGAAAATTTCCATCAACACGTTGGCAGAGTAAGCCTGCGTGTTGCTGGGTTTCCACACCACCACATTTCCCATCATAGCACAGGAAGTAGGCAGATTACCTGCAATGGCGGTAAAGTTGAAAGGCGTAAGTGCATAAATAAAACCTTCCAGAGGTCGCCATTCCAAGCGGTTCCACATTCCGGGCGCAGAGTTAGGCTGCTCGGCATAAATCTGACTCATATAATGCACATTGAAGCGCAGAAAATCTATAATCTCACAAGCAGAATCAATCTCCGCCTGATAAGCGTTTTTGCTTTGTCCCAGCATAGTTGCTGCATTCAACTTGGCGCGGTAAGGACCGGCAATTAATTCAGCAGCCTTCAGGAAAATGCTGGCGCGATGTTCCCAGGAAAGATCAGCCCATTTCTTTTTTGCACTAAGCGCAGCAGCAATAGCCTGCTTCACATGCTTTTTGTCGCTTTTGTGGAAATAGCCCAACGTATGTTTGTGGTCGTGAGGAGGAGCAAGGCGCACCTTGTTTCCGCTCTTCACTTCTTCGCCACCGATGTACATGGGAATATCAATCTGTTTACCGCGAAGCTCTTTCAACATCGCTTGTAATTCTTTGCGCTCGGCACTGCCGGGAGCATAACTTTTTATGGGCTCGTTAATAGGAGTGGGGACGTTGTAAATACCTTTTGGCATGGTGGACTATTTTATTTTTTTATTGAAATCTGTTATGAAATCAGCGAAGTAATTACAGTTGTTTTCAACGGTGTTAAAATTCAAGTTTTCAAAAATTTCAGGACAATCAGATTCGTTAAATTTCTTTTTCTTTTGAAAAGTAATTCGTTTGAGTTCCTCTTTTGGATTTTTCTTGAAACTTTGGTCGCCTGAAAACTTGTAAGTTGTATTGTAGAGTTTATTGAACGTAGTTATATCTGCAAAAATCAATGCTTCTAATTCCCAAATATTAAGCAGTAAAAGTCCTTTGTTGTTAATGGTAGCATCTAATTCCTTAGATCG
>JAGVLY010000070.1 GCA_020054035.1 Bacteroidia bacterium
ATCAGGATATTCAGGTGCAAATACAATTAATGAGATTGCATTGGTTGCCGCCTTCTGTTCACAGAAAGCATGGTCGGTAAGAATCTCGTCAATATTTGTTTCAACAATGTTTACCCAGCGCGGGTCGGTAGGAAGTTTTAAGCCAAGCATCTGTATTATTTTCTGCGAAATTAGGAATAATAAATTTTTAGCTTTGCTTCCATAGTTTTAGTGTTTTGTTACTCAAAAAATTTCTGCCTTTATCGCTGCTGCTAATTCTGCTGTTTAATATCAGCGGACATTTCCTCACATTCCAACTATCCCGGCACTCGATAAAGAAAGAGATAAAAAGAAAAATTAAAAACCGTGTGCCTGAAGCTGAATTGGCTGTTTTTACTTTTAGCATATCTGATCTGAATAAAATAGAATGGGAAGAAAAAGGGAAAGAGTTCTGGCTCAACGGCAACATATATGACGTAGTTAAAAAACAGGAGACTGCCGACAGCATAACCTTTCATTGCATCAACGACAGGCAGGAAAAATCACTCTTTGCCAATCTGGAAGAACTCATAAACCGTCAGATGAATTCTGATGCTCAAAGCAACAACACATCACTTAAGAAATTCCAATCAGATTATTTTCTGATCTGTACAGAATTACAATTTCCGTTCACTGAAATCAGGTTCTTACCGATTGAACTGAAAGATAAACCGCTGAATGGTTATTTATCCGAAAGCCCTCTGCCGCCTGAACAGGCTTAGATTCCCATTTTCTATACATCAATGAAGCTTTGCTGATTGCGAAGTTTCCTTTCATTAACTTATTACTCTATATATGAAAAATCATATTCTATTGCTATTTACTATGCTCCTGTTTTCACCTTTAGTAAAGGCGCAGGAAACAGATACACTAAAACACAATTTCAATGAAGTCGTTATCTCTGCCAGCAAGTTTGAAGAAAAGAAATACGACATTCCTCAACCTGTTCAAAGTATAACGTTGAAACAGATTGAACAAACCAATGCACAAAATGCAGGCGACCTTTTAGTTTCTACCGGAACTGTACTTACCCAAAAAAGTCAGGCAGGTGGCGGAAGTCCCATCATTCGCGGATTTGAAGCCAACAAGGTTTTAATTGTGGTGGACGGTGTTCGGATGAACAATGCCATTTTCCGTGGCGGACATTTGCAGAATGTTATGACCATTGATAACTCCATGCTGGAACGTGCAGAGATTGTTTTTGGTCCCGGCTCGGTTGTCTATGGCAGCGATGCACTTGGCGGTGTGATGCACTTCCACACCAAAAAACCTGTATTTGCTGAAGGCGAAGAAACGTTTGCTTTTAAAGGAAGTGCTTATACCCGTTATGCAACTGCCAACCACGAAAAGACAGGGCATTTGGATTTCAGTCTGGGTGGCAAAAAGTTTGCTTCACTTACCAGTTTCACATATTCCGATTTTGACGACATGCGCCAGGGAAACATCCGCAAAGACTCGCTTTCCGATGTCTGGAAACGCAGGTATTATGTGCAACGCATCAATGGTGCAGATGTACTGGTTGCCAATGATGATTTAAATATTCAGAAATTTTCGGGCTATAGTCAGTATGATATTTTGCAGAAATTCTCGTTCAGACAAAGTGATAAGGTTACACATAATCTGAATTTCCAATTCTCTAATTCTTCCAACCTTCCGCGCTACGACAGGTTAACCGATCCCAAAGGCGCGGGACTTGGTAATGCCGAATGGTATTATGGTCCGCAACAACGGCTGATGGGTTCTTACCGTCTTGATTTAAGTGGTGAGAATGCCCTTTACAGCAATGCACAGGTTATTCTTGCCTATCAGGATATAAAGGAAAGCCGCAACCAGCGGAAGTTTGGAAATGATAACCTTGCACACCGCAGTGAGCATGTAAGCGTGTATTCACTGAATGCTGATTTCAAAAAAAATCTGGAAAAGCATACTGTTAAATATGGTGTTGAAGTTACTTACAACAATGTAGTGTCAACTGCTGAGAATGAAAACATCGCTACAGGGGAAATAACGCCATTAGATACACGCTACCCAAATGGCGGAAGCACACAGCTTTCTGCTGCGGCTTACATTACTGATTCATGGAAGCTTAGCGAAAAGTCAAGAATTTCTACCGGTCTGCGTTACAGCCATGTTGGATTAAATTGTTCGTTTAGTGATAAAACATTCTTTCCCTTTCCATTCAATGAAGCAAAACAAAATAACGATGCGCTTACAGGTAACATCGGCTACATTTTTTCACCCGGAAAAGACTGGCATTTTTCATTGTTAGGTTCTACCGGTTTCCGTTCACCAAATGTTGACGACATGGCAAAGGTTTTTGAATCAGGTAATGGAACATTGGTTGTTCCCAATCCCGAACTGAAAGCCGAATATGTTTACAACGGTGAACTTGGAATTTCAAAAGTGATTGTCGGGAAAGTGAAAGTGGAAGCAAGCGCATGGTATTCATATATCACCAATGCAATTGTTACAAAACCATTCACGCTTAATGGTGAAGAAACAATTGTGTTCAATGGCGATACAAGCGCAGTGGTTGCAAGTCAGAATGCGCAAACTGCATTTATAACAGGTGCTTCAGCAAACATGGAAGCACATCTTACCAAATGGCTGGTGTTAAACAGTGCTCTCACCTACACCTACGGAAGAATTTTTTCAGATACAGGACATGTGCCGCTGGATCACATCCCACCTATCTTTGGAAGAACCGGAATTCAGTTGAATTTCAAAAAGCTGAATGCTGAAGTATATGCGTTTTATAATGGCGAGAAAAAACTTGCGGATTACAGATTAGGAGCTGAAGACAACGAGGTTTATGCTACTGCTGCCGGAATGCCCGTGTGGTGGACATTAAATGCACGTGCAGGATACAAGTTCAGTCAGAACGTTACGCTGCAACTTGCTCTTGAAAATATTCTGGATGCAAATTACCGCGTGTTTGCATCGGGTATCAGCTCACCCGGACGGAATTTTATTGCTACGCTGAGGGTTAATTTGTAACCGGGATTAACTCCCGTGCTTTTTGTTGCTGAGAACATTTTCGAGTTTCCACTCGATTTTGTTCTCAACAGCAAATTGCCTTACGGTGCAATCTGTCTTCTGACAGATCTTACACGATGTAGGTATGCAGGGATCGGTATGAATAAAGAACTCAATATCACCTTGCTTTTTAGTATTAATCAGCTTGTCTAATTGCTCTGCTTCATCGTGTGATTCGCGCAGGTTAAGAAACCACGGAAGTGTTATATGGCAATCCACATGCAGCTTTGAGCCGTATTTAATTACACGCAGGTTGTGAATATCAACCCAGTTGCTACTTCTGTTTTCGTTCATGATAGCTATCAGTTCTTCTATCAGGTGTATGTCTGCTTCATCCATAATTCCTGCAAGTGAAGTGCGGATGAGTTTATAACCGATGTAAAAAATATAGATACCCAGAAGTATGGCTACAACGTTATCCAGCCAGATAATTTTTGTCAGGAAAATAAGGAACAGACCCGCAAGCAACCCCGCACTCGACCATGCATCGCTTTGCAGGTGTTTTCCTTCGGCCATCATGGCATGTGAGTTTGATTTCTCACCTTTTTTATTCAGATAAAAACCGAGAATATAATTTACAATTCCTGTAAAAGCAGTGATCGCAATACCGATGTCAAGACTGTGTACTTCTATAGGATAGAAAAAATTATACATCGCCTTACCGGCCATATACACTCCAGCAAGAGCTATAAATGCGCCTTCCAATCCCGATGAAAGAAACACCACTTTGCCATGTCCGTAAGGATGGTCGGTGTCTTTAGGCCGCGAAGCAATCACCAAACTCCACAAGGCAAACGCGCCTGCAACTACATTGATAATTGACTCCAGCGCATCGGTAAGGATAGCATTGGAATGGGTAAGGTACCACGAAAAGAACTTGAGCCCAAGCAATACCGTTCCTATAATAAGAACGGTGCGCTGGAAACGGATATTTGCTTTGGATACATTATCAGACACGGGGTAAAAGTAAAATAAAAAGCCCTTCGCCTTAGGCGAGGGGCTTTTCAATTCGTCATTGCAAGAGGCTGCTTAATTCGTCTTTTTAGATCCTCCTCTCACTATCACTTTCTCCAGTCCCGGATTAGTTATCCTCACTTTCGGCAACGCAGGATTTAACCCCAGTTCACCAAACTCACCTTTAAAAGCAGGTCCCGGCTCCAATGTATAACCATCAACACACGAAGGTGTGCTTTCATCAGTAGTACAGATCAAAACACTAGTATCACCTTCAATAATTTTTATGTAAATTTTTTCGCTTGGTGCAGGTGCGTTTGCCCCTACAATTATACTCGTGTTGGCTTCTAGTTCATAATCCTCAACATCATACCCTGCACTGTCACTCAGCGTGAGTTTTATCAACGCCAATACCTCATCAAACACAAACTGCTTTTTCACCGCCTCATCATCCTTAAAAATCTCCTTGCCGTCATCCATCATTTTTATTACCTCATCATAAACAGTGTTGTTCGAGGTCACCTTTGTCTGTGTCGCAACCACAGCAAGTATAATACTCCCCAAATTTAGGACAGATAGTTAAGTTGGTTAAAGTTATGAAAAGCAATAATTTTAACAACAATAAACTATCAAAATGGAAACAAATCA
>JAGVLY010000125.1 GCA_020054035.1 Bacteroidia bacterium
GCTCACCACTTCTTTTGCAGTGTGCGGAGAGTTTTTCAAAACGTTGTCATTGATGTCTGCTTTTCCTGAAGCAATTTCGTCAATCTCTTTTTTAATGGAAATCATGGCTTCGCAAAAGCGGTCAAGTTCTTCTTTTGATTCGCTTTCGGTTGGCTCAACCATTAACGTTCCTGCAACAGGAAAGGAAACAGTTGGTGCGTGAAAGCCATAATCCATCAGCCTTTTAGCGATGTCACCTGCTTCCACGTGCGTATCTTTTTTGAAGTCGCGGCAATCCAAAATCATTTCGTGGGCACAATGTCCTTTGTTTCCCTGATACAAAACAGGATAGTGTTTTTCCAATCTTGTTTTGATGTAATTCGCGTTGAGGATTGCGATTTTGGTTGAGTCGGTAACGCCTTGTCCGCCCAGCATTTTTATGTAGCCGTAAGAGATAAGCAGAATAAGTGCGCTTCCCCAGGGAGCAGCCGAAACCGCATTGATTGCCTGACTTCCGCCTGTTTTTACAACAGCGTGTCCGGGAAGGAAAGGAGCAAGGTGAGATGCAACTCCGATTGGTCCCATACCAGGCCCCCCACCGCCATGAGGGATAGCAAATGTTTTGTGCAAATTCAAATGACAAACATCGGCACCGATATTTCCGGGTGAAGTTAATCCCACCTGTGCATTCATGTTCGCGCCATCCATGTAAACCTGTCCGCCATTAGCGTGGATGATTTTATTGCACTCGATAATGGTTTCTTCAAACACACCGTGTGTAGATGGATAGGTAACCATCAGACACGAAAGTTTGTCTTTGTGTTGTTCTGCTTTTGCTTTTAAATCTGTAAGGTCAATGTTTCCGTTGTCATCGCATTTTACCACCACTACTTCCATGCCCGCCATTACTGCACTTGCAGGGTTGGTGCCGTGTGCCGATTGCGGAATCAATGAAATAGTTCTGTGTGCATCGCCACGACTTTCATGGTATTTTGCAATTACCATCAGTCCTGCATATTCGCCTTGCGCACCTGAATTGGGTTGAAGCGAAACCGCATCAAAGCCTGTGATTTCGCACAATGCTTTTTCCAGTTCGTCAAAAACAATATGGTAGCCTTTTGCCTGATAAGCCGGAACAAAAGGGTGCATATCTGCAAACGAAGGATTGGTGATAGGATACAACTCACTTGCCGCATTCAGTTTCATGGTGCAGGAGCCGAGAGAAATCATGGAGTGTGTCAACGACAAATCTCTGTTCTCTAATTTTTTGATGTAGCGCATCATTTCCGATTCGCTGTGATAGGTATTGAAAACCGGGTGCGTTAAAAATGAACTTGTGCGTGCAATATCTCCGGCAACAGGTGATTTTACTCCGTTAGCTGAAACACTGGCTGGTGCTTGCTTTCCGGCAGCTTCTGCCAAAACGGAAAGTATAGCAGCAACATCATTTAACGAGGTGGTTTCATCCACACTAATTCCTAATTTATTGTTTTCGTCATAGCGGAAATTGATGTGATTTTTCTCTGCAATTTCTTTAATGGCCGTTGGATTGGTTTGCGTAGGTAATGAAAAAGTGAGGGTATCAAACCATGTTTTGTTTTCAATTTTGTAGCCGAGTTTTTCGAGTTCAGCAGCAAGCAATGAAGTCAGTGAGTGTACATTTCCTGCAATGCGTTTCAATCCGTCAGGACCGTGATAAACGGCATACATACTTGCCATAACAGATAGCAAAGCCTGCGCTGTGCAGATGTTGGATGTAGCTTTATCCCTGCGGATATGCTGCTCGCGTGTTTGCAATGCCATACGCAACGCATGATTGCCACTCGCATCTACCGAAACACCGATAATCCTTCCGGGCAAGCTGCGTTTGTAATCTTCTTTGCAGGCAAAAAATGCTGCGTGCGGACCGCCATAACCCATCGGAACACCCAAGCGCTGGCTGTTACCCAACACTACATCAGCGCCCCATTCTCCGGGAGGAGTTAATAATACAAGGCTCAATAAATCAGATGCAACGGCTACTTTAATTCCTTTTGCGTGTGCAGTTTCAGTAAATGTTTTGTAGTCGTTCACACTTCCATCGGCAGCGGGATATTGTAATAAAGCACCAAACACATTATCATGAAATGTGAAGTTGTGTTCATCGCCCACAATCAATTCAATACCCAATGGTTTGCTGCGGGTGCGCAATACATCTATGGTTTGCGGAAAAGTGTTTGCCGACACAAAAAACGCTTTTGCATCGCGCTGCTTCACATCTTTTTCGCGTGTGTTGTAAAACATAATCATGGCTTCGGCAGCGGCAGTGCCTTCGTCCAACAGCGATGCGTTTGCCATCGGCAAGCCTGTTAAATCCGAAACCATGGTCTGGAAATTCAGGAGTGCTTCCAATCTTCCCTGTGCAATTTCGGCCTGATAAGGTGTATAGGCAGTGTACCAGCCCGGATTTTCCAACACGTTTCTGCGGATGGCAGCGGGAATAATGGTATTGTAATAGCCCTGCCCGATATAGGTTTTAAAGACTTTGTTCTTTCCACCCACCTCGTTGATGTGTGCCGAATAATCATACTCGCTCATAGGAGCAGGCAGGTTCAGCGGCTTTTTAAGGCGGATACCTGCCGGAACGGTTTCGCTGATTAAGGTTTCAATGGAATCAACACCTATTACCGAAAGCATTTTTTCGGTGTCGGTTTTGCGGGGGCCGGTGTGGCGGTAGAAGAAAGAATCTTGTGTCATTTTAGGGTAGAGGATTTTAAAAAACTGCGCAAAGATAGATTTTAGTTACCTACAACAAATAGCAGTGAAAAGTGTTTTTCAACAGCATTTAAACCACACTTGGGCTGCTCTTGTCATACATATCCTTCACCGAACCAAAACCAATCACATCACTCATAATGTTATCGTCACTCAGTTCAATTGCTTTCAGCAGTTTGTCGTAACCGAATTTGTCTTTCAGGTTATAAACGGTTTGGCGCAGTTTGTCCTGTTTCACGGTGTCTTCAAATAAATCCAGCACCAGTGCATCGGCAGGCACAAACTTAGAAACGGTTACGCCCATTGCCGAAATATGCGTGTTGATCAGTGCATCGGATTGATGGGTTTCGCGGAATTTTTTCATGCGCGCTTTAATGAGGTCCAGAATTTTTGTGCCTTCCTGCACGGGACTTCCGGCATGAATGCGGTCGCTCCACACTTTGTTGTCTTCGTAATTAATGAACACGGTTATGTCTTTTGCATACACGCCCTGACCTACCATGCGTTTCTCTAACATCATGCATAAAGAGACGAGCAGATTTTCCATCGTTTGCACATTCTGCCGTTGCGAGGCCGACACCTGACGCATGGCCTGCATGGTTTTGTATTCGTGAAAATCAATATCCACTTCTTTGAAATTCAAACGGTCGTGCCAATAAATCCCAACCACGCTTTTCAGTGCTGCCCTTAATTTATCCGATGAGGCATAGCGCAGTTCCAGCGGAGTTTTTATTCCTGCTTTGATGAGTTGGGCCGATAAGCCTCCGGCAATTCCGGGCAAATCGGTAAGCTGCAATTTGGAAAGAACGGCATCAATGTTTTCAGGAAAAATGGTAACCAGTCCATCGGGCTTTTGCAAGTCGGTGGCCAGCTTGGCAAGAAAAGCGTTGGGCGCAATGCCTATGCTGCATTGCAGGTAATCGCCCACTTCTTTGCGGATGCGCTGCTTTATTTCTTTTGCCAGTTTTATGGGGTCTTTATATACATGGCGGTAGGTGCTGAGGTCAACAATGGCTTCGTCAATGCTTTTGGGATATACCTCTTCGCAATAGCTGCGCAAAATTTTCATAATGCCCACATGAAACTCGCGGTAGCGGGGCGGGTGTGTTTCCAGGGGAATTAAATCGGGGCAAAGTTTTACCGCCTCATTCAGGCGCATGCCTGTTTTTACGCCAAACTTTTTTGCCTCTATGCTGGGCGCTATTACGCAACCGTATTTGCCGGGATACACGCATACCGCCACCGGGCGGTTGCGCAAATAAAAATTTACCTGCTGCTCGCAGGTGGCAAAAAAGCTGTTCATGTCTATGAACATTATTAAGGAATTGCTTACCATGAACCTATTCTTTTTGTTTCCTTAATCCCGTAGGGATGACCTGTTTGTAGAAAAATAATTCGCCCGTATTTTAGCTCTGTAGGAGCGACCTGTTAAAGTCTCTGATTATTCAATCCATTCAAACAGATACCGCTCATCATATTCAACCTCAAACTTCTTTAGAAAATCAATATATTCTTCTTTGAATGTTTTCTTCTTATGATGTTCTTCCTGATTTAAAATGTATTTGATTACGCTATCAATTTGGCTTCTTGAATACGAGAATGCACCAAAACCTTCCTGCCAATTAAATTTCCCTTTTATCCAACCATTGTCATTGATAAATTTTGATGAACCTGCTTTAATATCCCTCGCCAAATCTGAAATTGCTATTGATGGTTCTAAACCAACTAAAATATGCACATGGTCGGGCATACAAAATATTGACAGCATTTTTTGTTCGCGTTTTTGAACAATACCTGTTATGTATTTATGCAATTCTTCTCTGTGTTTTTTGGGTATTAGGTTTGGTCTTCCTTTTACCGCAAAAACAATCTGAATATAAATTTGTGAATAGGTATTTGGCATTTTACAGGTCGCTCCTACGGAGCTAAATTAATCTTCTGTTCTCGTTTCTACAAACAGGTCGCCTCTACGAGGCTTTGCAGCCCCAGCGGGGCGGCCTGTTTGTAGAAAAAATGGATGGTGGTGTTTGTTTAGCTCCGTAGGAGCGGCCTTTTTGGTTGGGATATCAATGTTAGTGGTGGATTGAAATGAAAAACCGTCTCGAGAAATCTGGACGGTTTTTTTATTTCACCAACGCCCCATTCAGCCGCATCAATTCCGTTTCTGCAACTTTGGCTTCGTAGCGTACATTAACCAGGCGCACCGAGGCGGCATCCAAACTGTTTTGCGCTTCTTTTACCTGCAAGGTGTTAATAGCACCGAGGCGGAAACTCTCTAATGCCACATCGGCATTTTCTTTTGCCAGCGTATAATTTTCTTCTTCCAGTTTCAGTATTTGCTGTGCATTCATAAACGAATTAAAAGCGCGCAGCACCGAAGTTTCTACTGAAAATTTAAGTTCATCAAACAGCAGTTGCGAATTGTTTACCGCCACCTGCGCATTTTTTATTTGTCGCGAAGCATTGCTGCCGTTGTAGACATTCCAGCTCAGATACAGCCCCCCGTTAAACCCGAGCATTTGATTCGAAAGCACAATGCCCGCCTGATTTTGTGTGTTCGAAAAATTGTAGTTGGCATTGAGCAGCAAACGCGGGTAGCCTTGCGAGCGCATTTCGCGCAACGCAAATTCATTTCCGTAAATGTTTTTCTGCAAATACTGCAAGCTGTTATTTTGATTGATCACCGAAGTTTTCAAATCGCTGTAAGCGGGTTGGTAAGTGATGTCAATGGTTTGGTCCACATCAAAATCGGTGTCAATAGCTTGCGCCAGCAATTTGTTCAGCGCAATTTTTTGTTCGGCAAAAACATTTTGTTGCCGCAGTTGATTCGATTTCTGTGCATTCATATCCACCTTCGCCTGCAGGTAATCCAACTTGGAACCTGAACCTATTTTCCATTTTGCTTCGGCAATTTTTACGCGCTCTTCATATAAGGCCAAACTGCTTGCGATAGTGGCCAGCAATTGTTTCTGTTTTGCCAGTGCATAATAGGTGTTCATGATTTCGGCAACGGTGTTTTCAATCGCTATTTTCAGATTGATTTCGCTCATAGCATCCAGCGTTTTCAGCCTGTCGTAAGTGGCAAACATTCTCATGCCATCAAACAAGGTCCAGTTGAGCGCAACACCCGTTGCAACGCCTGTAGAAACGGCTCCTTTGCGGCTTACTTCGGTGCCGGTAGCAAATTTCTGGTCGGTGTTATTGGCGGCATATGTTCCCGAAGCATTAAAACTTATCTGTGGCATCATGCCTGCGTTTCCAAGGGTTGCATCATTGGCGGCAATTTGGTTTTCGCCCTGCGAAATAAGAATGGAATGATTGTTTTTCAGTGCAAGTTCAATCGCTTTTTCAAGCGTAAGTTTTTCCTGCGAAAAAACAGTTCCCGCAAAAACAAAAAACAAAATTGCGATAACATTAAGCCTCTTCATGTTTCTTATCTCTTGACAGGTAGGAGTAAATAGCGGGAATAACATAGAGCGTGAGCATGAGCGAAAACATCAATCCGCCAATCACCACAATGCCCATGCTCATGCGGCTTTTAGCGCCTGCACCTAAAGCGAGTGCAATGGGCAAAGCACCCAATGCGGTGGCAATGCTGGTCATTAAGATAGGGCGCAAACGTGCAGCAGCTGCTTCGTGAATTGCTTCTTTCACACTCTTGCCTTGCTCTTTCAACTGGTTGGCAAATTCTACAATCAGAATTCCGTTTTTGGTTACCAGACCAATCAACATAATGATGCCAATCTGACTGAAAATATTCAGTGTTTGATTGAAATACCACAACGAAAGCAGCGCACCGGCAATAGCCAGCGGAACGGTGAGCATAATGATAAACGGGTCAATAAAACTTTCGAACTGTGCCGCCAGAATAAGATAAATCAAAACCAAGGCAAGCACAAAAGCGAACAGAATGTTAGAAGAGCTTTCTTCAAAGTCGCGTGAAGGGCCGGTCAATGCCGAAGAAAATGATTCGTCCAGAATTTTGGTTTCAATTTCGCGCATGGCATTGATACCGTCCGCAATGGTTTTTCCGGGCGTCAGTCCTGCCGAAACGGTTGCACTTTGGTAACGGTTGTAGTGATATAACTGTGGCGGACTGCTGTGTTCTTCCACGTTCACCAGATTATCCATTTGTATCAGCACACCTTTGTTATTCCGCACGTAAATGGATTTCAGGTCAAGCGGCTCGTCACGATTTTCACGGCTCATTTGCCCGATAACCTGGTATTGTTTTCCGTTCATGGTGAAGTACGAAAAGCGTTGCCCGCTCAACGCAAATTGCAGCGTTTGCGCAATATCTAATTCCGAAACGCCCACGTTGTTTGCTTTCTCGCGGTCGGGAATAATATTCAACTCGGGTTTGTTGAATTTTAAATTCACATCCATAATTCCACCGAAGGTTGGATTGGTTGCAACCTCGGCAAGAAACAGCGGAAGTTTTTCCTGCAACTTTTGAAAGTTGGGAGCCTGCAAAACAAACTGAACGGGCAGCGCACCGCGCGGTCCGCCACCTGCAGAAATAGTTTGTTCCTGTATCACAAATGTTTTTGCTTCGGGAAATCCGCGCGTGATTTTGGAGACGTAATCGGCAATCTGTTGTTGCGAGCGTTGGCGTTCATCGGGGTCGGTTAATTTCAAACGCACAAAAGCGGTGTTCACCGCACCGGAACCCGTGAAGCCGGGTGCTGTAACGGTGAGCAACACTTTTTTCTCGGGCACTGAATCATTGATGAAATCAGTGAGCTTCATTACATAGCGGTCGGTATATTCATACGAAGCACCTTCGGGAGCTGTAGCCATGATGCGGAACCAACTGCGGTCGTCCAGCGGAGCAAGTTCTGATTGTATGTTTTTACCGAAAAAATAAATCATACCGCCTGCAATAACAAGAATAATGAATGACAACCAACGCTTTGTCATAAAGCCTTTCAGTGAGTTGGAATAGCTATCGGTCATAGCCACAAAATAGGGTTCGGTGGCTTCGTAAAAGCGATTGTGTTTGTTGCCTTTGCGCAACAGGTGCGCATTAAGCATAGGTGTGAGCGTAAGCGAAACAAACGCAGAAATCAGCACAGCCGTTGCCAGCACAATTCCGAATTCCTGAAATAATTTACCAACAAAACCTTCTAAGAAAATGATCGGGAGAAACACGGCTGCCAGCGTAACAGACGTTGAAATGATAACGAAAAATATTTCGTTGGAACCTTTGATGGCGGCTTCCATGGGCGACAGGCCCTGCTCAATTTTTTTGAAGATGTTTTCGGTAACAACAATACCATCATCCACCACTAGACCTGTTGCTAATACAATAGCAAGCAGCGTTAATACATTAATAGAAAAGCCAAATAAATACATCACGAAAAATGTTCCCACAAGCGAAACAGGAATATCAATCAGCGGACGAATGGCAACTACCCAATCGCGGAAAAAGAGAAAAATAATGAGGATAACAAGACCAATGGCAATCATCAATGTCTCTTCCACTTCAACAATCGAAAGCCTGACAAACGTGGTGTTATCCATCGCAATTTCCACTTTGTAATCACCGGGCAAATCTTTTTTTATCTGCTCGTAGCGTTTGTAAAATTCATCGGCAATGTCAATGTAATTTGCTCCCGGCTGCGGCACAACACCTAAACCAATCATGGGAACTCCTGATTGGCGCAGCATGGTTTCTTCATTCTCAGGACCAAGCTCAGCGTAGCCAATATCTTTCAACCGAACAGGCCGGTCATTTTCATTTTTGATGATGAGGTTGTTGAACTCCTCTTCGTTAGTCAAACGCCCCAAAACTTTTACCGTGAGTTCGGTGTTATCTCCCGCAACTTTCCCCGAAGGCAGTTCCACATTTTCGCGGTCAAGTGCCAGCTTCACATCAATCGGTGTAAGTCCGTAAGCCGCAAGTTTTGCAGGCTCAATCCAGATGCGCATCGAATATCTTTTCTGTCCCCAGATTTGAACGGTGCTTACATCAGGTATAGTTTGCAGGCGTTGTGCAATCACATTCTCAGCGTAGTCACTCACTTCCAGATGCGAGCGCGAATCGCTTTGAATGGTCATGGAAAGAATGGCATCGGAGTTGGCATCTGACTTTGTTACCACCGGCATGCCGTCAATGTCGCGGGGCAGGTTGCGCACTGTCTGCGCCACTTTATCACGCACATCGTTAGCAGCAGCTTCAAGGCTTTCACCCAATTCAAATTCAACGGTTATAGAACTTGAACCCTGATTGCTGGAAGATGAAATGGAACGGATGCCTTCAATTCCGTTGATGGCTTTTTCCAACGGCTCGGTAATTTCCGCTTCAATTACATCGGCATTTGCACCGGGATAATTTGTCTTTACTGTGATTGTTGGCGGGTCAATAGACGGATATTCACGAACTCCTAAATATTTATACCCGATAAACCCGAACAACAGGATAATCAGGTTCATCACAATAGCGAGAACGGGGCGTTGGATACTTATGGTGGAGAGGGAAGACATCAGCGAATAACGAATGTTTCTACGAATTTACGAATGTGTAGCTGCATCAGAGAATAACGAATAAGAATGAATATACGAATGCTCATTTACTGCGCTTGATTAATTATACGTTTTGAATGGACTTTATCGCTGCCGAAATTTATGATGATTGCTAACTGAAGATTGTTTGCTTTCAGATATTCTAAAACCTGGTCAATATGTCGTTTGGAATAATTGTTTGATTTTTTCAGTTCTACAACTACTTTTTCTTCAACAAGAAAATCAAAAAATAATTTTCCGATTACAGTGTCGTGAAATTTTAGAGGCGCATATAATTGCTCTGTGAAATTTATGTTCCTTTCTTTCATCAACAATGCCATTGCTCTTTGATAATATTTTTCATGGTGTCCTGGTCCAAGTTCATTATACACATCATAAGCACACCCCATAATTTTGTAACTTAATTCAGGGAAAAGTAAATCGTTCCTGCGTAAGTCGGTCATTAGTCAGCTCTTTCTTGCGTTAGTCAATATTCGTATATTCGTAAATGATACGTTATTCGTTGATGTTAACTATCTTCAATAAACTCCCTGCTTTTAACTGCATAATACCGGTTGCAATAACGGTGTCGCCTGTAGTCAGACCTTTTAATATCTGCACTTTGTTTTCGCTGCGCAAACCGGTTTCTACTTTTACTTCTTCTGCCTTTCCTCCGCGGCTCACAAATACTTTTTGTCCTTTCAAAATCGGAATGATGGATTCCGTTGGTATCATCAAAGCATCTTCGGTTTCTTCCAGCGAAAATTCAATTCTTACAAACGAGCCGGAGAATAAATTGCCGCTTTTATTATCTGTTTTTGCACGAACCTGTATGGTGCGGGTTGCCGCATCAACCTTTGGTTCAATAGCCATTACCACAGCATCGTGTTTTTCATTTCCAACTTCTGTGGTGAAGGTAAGTTTGCCGTTCACCTTTACTAACGAAACATATTTTTCAGGAACATAAAAATCAAGTTTCATCGGGTCGCTTTGTTGCATGGTGGCTATGGGTGTGCCCGGTGTTACATAGCTTCCTTCGCTTATATTTTTCAGGCCTATTTTTCCATCAAAGGGGGCTGTTATCTGTGATTTTGCAATCTGTGCGCGCAGCAGTTCAACATCAGCAGCCGTTGCATTAACCTGTGAAAGCATTACATCATATTCTTCCTGGCTTATTCCGTTAATTGCCAGTAATTTTTTTTGTCGCGCCTCTTTTTCCGCAACAAGTTTTTCCTGTACCTGCAGTTTTTTCAATTGAGCCTGTAATTCAACATCATTAATAGTAAGCAGCACATCGCCTTTTTTAACCGTGCTTCCTTCTTTGAAATATATACGAGTAACTTTTCCTGCGATTTCGGGCATCAGTGTTACTTCTTCATTGGACAGCAAAGTTCCTGAGATATAGATTTTGTTGTCTAATTTCTCAGGCTTTACAATGTATGCTGTAACATTCACAGGCATTGGCTTACCTTTTTGTTGCGGCATAGCTTGCGGTGTGTTTGCCGGAAAGAATTTGAATTTTATAATTACAAGAACTGCAATTACAAGAACAAAAATTATAACGTTGCGCAGAGTTTTCATTGGCTACTAAAACAATAAGACGCAAAAATAGTTTTTGATTCGATGTTAAAACACTAAAAAAGATAAAGCCCCGCTTTTGGCAGGGCTTTATCTTATAAGATCGGTTGAATTGTTTTAGTAGCTCAGCACCACATCATAGCTGTTGTTACCATTTGTCCATTCTACTTTAAAGCCATAAGCGCAGTTAAGAGATGATGGATTTCCGTTTTGGTCAACACCCAATGTAAGGGTGAATTCGTTGCTGTCAACGCTATGAACTAACTCTCCTGATTTAAATCTCCACAGACCGCAGTAAGTGTTCGAGAAAATAGGAGTATTGTAATACGTAGTGAAAGGACTTCCGAAACGGTTAGTTCCCCATGAGTCAACAGTGTTGAAACCATTAAGAGTGGTATCTCCGTTTGCTTCAAAAGAAATGTTTGCAGGAATATTGCCAACTTGCTGAACATAGCTCCACTCGGTAGTGCGGGCACTGTTCCAGGTAGCGTGTTCGTTGTTATCAAATGTTACATCAATGTTAAAAGCACGCTCGCGGTAGCTGAATGAGCTTGTGCTGGTAAGAAAAGCCCACCAATCGTGACCATTAATGTTTTCCAATGTTTTAACACCGTTGAACATGATGGATTTGTTGTCGCTCAGGCGGGTGATTTTGTAGTTGGTGAATGTTTCTGTTAACACAGCACCTGCATCGCGCCAGTAGTTGCCGCTTGTAAGCTCTACTTTAATTTGTCCTGAACGGGTAACTGATGGTGAGAAACAAGGTGTGATACCATCAAAGTTGAAGTACAGAATTTTGTTGGCAATGTCGGTTGAGTCAATAGTACATCCGCAAAGTGGGCTCGAGAAAATTTCCAGTCCGCTTTCATTTTTACCGAAAGCCGGAATGTCGCTCAACGCATTGTTGATGTCGTTGTCGGTTTGGTCCAGCTGACCTTTGTATTCGTTTGCATCTTTGTTGTGCTGCTCAATGTTTGCATCAAGCTGTGCATTGTTCTTGTTCTTAAAACAAGACGAGAAAAGAGTTGCTCCTGCAATGTTCAGTAGTGCAAGGAACAGGATTGATTTTGTGTTTTTCATAGTGATTAAATTTTGGGTAAATGTAAAACGTTTTTGACAATTACTATGCCACAGGGGCATGATTAATGTCAAGTTCATAATTTAATAACGCAGCGTTCAGCAGTATATTGTGCGGAAAAGTAAAATCAATGCGAATGAAAAGCATCTTTTCCTTCAAATCGCAGCGGCAAAAGGCTTTCCACGTTTTTCAGTTCTAATACTTTTCCGGTCTCGCCCATTAATAAGAAGCGGATTGGCTTATTATAGAGTACTTCGTATTCCGAGATGGCTTGTCGGCAAGAACCGCAGGGCCCTACAGGATTATCAACCGCTATTTTAGATGATTTCGCAGTGACAGCGATGGTTTTAAAAGCAACACCCGGATACTGTGAACCCGCTGAAAATACCGCCACCCGCTCCGCACATAGCCCGGTAGGATACGCAGCGTTTTCCTGATTGCTGCCTTTTACTACCACTCCGTTTTCGAGCAGCACGGCTGCACCTACGCTGAAGTTGGAATAGGGGGCATAAGCGGACTTACCTGCTTCATGCGCCTGTAGCATCAGGCTTTTGTCTTCGGCAGTAAGTTCGTCCATGCTGTCGTATTCAAGGTAATCTATGGTGAGGCTTAGTTTCTTCATACCGCAAATAACGCTAACAATTATCAATTTTACTTAGGTTTGAACAATATTTTATGCCGCATCTCCAACGCCTTTTCCTTTTTCTTCCACTCATCGGCCTGCTTTATTCGTGTGCAAACAAAACCAATTGCCCGGGTGAAGGCGATTGCCCTCTGCTTCAAAAAGTCTCTGCCTATTCAGACGACAGCATAGTAGCCGCAACTTATTATAGTGCGGATACTAATAGTGTAGAATTGGCAAAAGCCCTCTGGCAGGAAAAGACCAGACTGCTGCAAGGAAAAGATTCCGCAACCGTCTATTACCTGCTTGTATTCAATAAGCTGAAGTTCACGCCCGATATTTCCTCAGACTATACTAAAGCATGGAGCCCCGATTTAATGACCTATCGCTATTGCACCATGGACAACGGTTTCGGCTTTACACGTTTTTGCTACGGGATACGCTTTGACGAGGGCAGAGTAGGGGATTGGGCACACTTCCGCTATGTAAATAACGATGGTTCATTGGCAAAAGTGGAATAATTCGCAGCCTTTCTTATTTTTGCCGCCCCAACATTAAACGTTAGACATTCAACTTTAAACTGATACAGCAATGGGAAGAGTATTTGAAAAACGCAAACACACCATGTTTGCCCGCTTTGATAAGATGGCAAAAGGCTTTACCAAAATAGGTAAAGAGATTGCAATAGCCATAAAACAAGGAGGTGCCGACCCAGGCGGAAACCCGCGCCTGCGTGCCGCCATACAGAATGCAAAGGCTATTAATATGCCCAAGGACAGAGTGGATGCTGCCATTAAACGCGCATCCAGCAAAGAGGAAAAAGACTTTGAAGAAAGCATTTTTGAAGGCTATGGTCCTTATGGTATTGCTATGCTGGTAGAGTGTGCTTCTGATAATAACACCCGCACAGTGGCCAACGTTCGTATGTATTTTTCGCGCTCCAACGGTGCCTTGGGAACGAATGGTTCGGTAGCTTTTATGTTCGAGCGCAAAGGTGTTTTCAAGATTGACGATACCGGAAAAGACATTGAAGAACTGGAACTGGACCTGATTGACCACGGTCTGGAAGAGATAAATAAAGACGAAGACGGCACTTTTCTTTACACCGACTTTGTGGACATGGGCAGAATGCAGAAAGCCCTGGAGGAAAAACATATTCCTATTTTAAGTACTACCAAGCAGCGTTTCCCGACCACTACGGTTGAACTGAACGAAGCACAGCAAGCCGAAATTAATGCACTCATTGAAAAGTTTGAAGACGATGACGATGTGCAGGCGGTGTATCATAATATGAAGTGAGAAGGTGAGAAAGCAAGAAGGTAAGAGTGTCAGAGAGAAACACACCCTCTCACTTTTTCACTCACTCACCTTCTCACTTTCTCACTTTCTAACTTTCTAACTATAAAACTTAATTCTATATTCGCAGCCCCAAATAAAAAAGTAAACGATGTCTATTCTACAGAAAATCAGAGAAAAAACTTATTTAGCATTAATATTCGTAGGGCTTGGTATTGCCCTTTTTGTTATTGATCCCAGTTCCATCTTCAGTGGCTCACAGCGTGGCGAAACCCACGTAGGCGTTATAGCCGGTGAAAAAATTGAAGGGCAGGATTTTGAACTGAAAGTTCAGGAAGCCATTGAAAATTATAAAGCCAACTACCAGCAGGCTAATATTGACGAAGCCACCAAAGAGGCTATCCGCAACCAGACCTGGGAGCAGCAGATACAAGAGATTGTAATGGGTGCACAGCACGAAGAACTTGGCCTTAGCGTTAGTGCCGAAGAATTATTCGACATGATTCAGGGCCCAAATCCAAGTCAGCAGGTGCGTCAGGCTTTTGGCAATCCGCAAACAGGCGAGTTTAACCCCGGTAACGTAATTGCTTTCCTGAAAAGAATGGACGAAGACGAAACCGGTGAAACCAAAAAACGCTGGTTGGCTTTTGAGCGCGACCTGAAAAAACAACAGGTATATACCAAATACAACACGCTCGTAAAAAAAGGTCTTTACATTACTACGGCAGAGGCTAAAGCCGATAACGTTGCTAAAAACAAAATGGCAAGCATCCGTTTTGTGGCTAAGCGTTATGCTGCTTCAACCGACACCACCGTTGCCGTTACCGATGCAGAAATAAAAGCATACTACGCTGCCAACAACTACAAAGAGCAGTATAAACAAGACGAAGCAGTTGATCTTAAATATGTAGCTTTCGACATCAAACCTTCTGATGATGATAACCAGGCTGCAAAAAAATGGATTGACAAAACAACTGAAGAGTTTAAGTTGACAAATAATGACACTCTGTTCATCAACATCAATTCAGATAAACCGTATGCTGCTGCATGGTATGCCGAATCTGCACTTCCTGCTGCTGTTGATACACTGAAAAAAGCTGCGGTTGGAACCATTGCAGATCCTTATCTGGAAGGCGAAAGCTGGAAGGTAGCTAAACTATTAGGAACTAAAATGGCTGTTGACTCGGTTAAAGCCCGCCACATTCTTTTAAAAGTAGAAGGCGGAAATGCAGAATTGGTAAAAGCTAAAGCCGACAGTTTGAAAAAAGTAATCAAATCAAAAAATAATTTTGCTGAATTGGCTAAAGCTCTTTCAACCGATGCAGGTTCAGGCGCAAATGGTGGCGACCTTGGTTGGTTTAAAGAAGGAGTTATGGTTCCTTCATTCAACGATGCCTGCTTCAACGGCAAAAAAGGCGATATGCCCATTGTTGAATCGCAATTTGGTATTCACCTCATTGAAATTCTTGACAGAAGCAAAGAAAGTCGCAAACTTAATATTGGAACAATAGAACGCCTTACCGAACCAAGCGACAAAACCTTCCAGAACATTTATTCTAAAGCAAGCGATTTCTCAACTAAAAACCGCACCCTTGAAGCATTTGAAGCTGCTGCTACCGAAGCTGGGTACAATGTGCGCATTGCTTCAAACATTAAACCGATGGAAAGCAAAGTTGCTGGACTTGATAATCCGCGTCCGCTTATTCAGTGGGCATATAACACAGCCAAAAAAGGTGATGTATCGGATGTGTATGAAGTAGGAAGCAAATATGTTGTAGCTGTGTTGGCCGAGAAATACGAGAAAGGTGTTAAACCGCTTGAAACCATTAAAGAAGAATTGGAAGCCGAAGTGCGTAAACAAAAGAAAGCAGAACAGTTTGTAAAAGAATTTGAAGCTGTTCTTGCCGCAAAACCTTCTATTGAAGACCTTGGCGGTAAAATGAATGCACCCGTTGAAACTGCTCAAAACGTAGTATTCAGCGCAGGTTCAATACCCGGAATGGGTAAAGAGCCCGAAGTGCTAGGCACCATTGCAGCATTAAAAGCCGCTCAGGTTTCTAAACCGGTAATTGGTTTGTCGGGTGTGTATGTAGTATATGTTGACAACGTGGTGGAAGCACCAGAAGTAACAGACTTTACTGCGCTTAAAAAACAACTGGAACAAACACTTGCCTCACGTGCTGATTATGAAGTGTATGAAGCACTTAAAGATAAAGCAGAGGTTAAAGATAACAGAGTAAAATTCTACTAAGATTTATTATACCGAAAAAGCCTCATGATGAAAGCCATGAGGCTTTTTTAATTTTTAGAGGTGTCCATTTAAAACCTATTACATTTGCCTGAAAAACAAAGAACAATGGAGATATTCAAAGGCGAGAACGCCCTATCATTTAATGAACACTTCA
>JAGVLY010000037.1 GCA_020054035.1 Bacteroidia bacterium
GGTAATGTTCTTATATATAGACGAACTCTTTTAGCAAAATGAAAAGTACGTTCTTCAAGATCGTAAACTGGTTTTGAGTTTTCTTCCATTTAAGATTGAAACTATTGTTGTTTTGAATTTTATCCTTTTAAGAAATTGGCAATTATTTGTTATTTGCTTTTTGTCTTTTGGAATTTCATTCTACTTCAGCACTTCCGTCAGCTTCTGCTCAAGTTGCGCACCGCGCAGATCTTTGGCAATGATAATTCCGTTCTTATCCACAAGCACAGTATTAGGAATACCTGTAATATTATAGGTCTTTACAAAAGATGAATTCCAGAACGCAAGTTCACTGCCATGCTTCCAGGTAAGTTTGTCGGCAGCTATTGCCTGCAACCAGGCACCTTTTTCTTTATCCAGTGAAACACCGAAAATTTCAAAACCTTTGTCTTTATACTTCTGATACACTTTTACAACATTAGGATTCTCTTTGCGACAAGGCCCGCACCACGAAGCCCAGAAGTCAATCAACACCACCTTGCCGCGAAAAGAAGAAAGAGCAATCTGTTTACCATCGGGATCACTCACCATAATTTCAGGAGCCTCTGAACCAACCGACAACCGTTTCATCTCATTTACCCTTGACACAAGAGGCTTTACATATTCTGAGTTAGGAAAATTAGCATTTAAAGATTCTACGATTTTGGCTATTTCAACCACATCTTCCTGCGGATTCAGGTACTCAACTGCCAACAATGGAAGTAATGAAGTGTTGTTTTCTTTTGCGAAATTTAAAATATACTCCTTGTTAGCCGTATTAATAGAAAGGAACTGTGCCTTAAGTGAAGCGTCTGTTATAGAATCCATTTTGCCTTCTTGTGCCAGCATATTATATAGCTTGCTGATTGAGTCACGGGTTGCAAAAGTTTTTTTCATGCCATTGAACAGGTTGGCAATCTTCTCCGATTCAGGTGAACCTTTGATGGTATAGCCGTCCTGCAAGTTCAAAGCATTAGCCGTCAATTCAATATTAGATGTTGAATCAAGCAACAGTGTAATAAAGTTATTATCGCTCAGGCGCACACGGTAAAATCCGTATCCGGGAATTTTAACATTCATTTTAAAATCTCCGTTCTTATCAATCTTTACCGAATCAAGTTTGTTGACTTTGGTTGAAGTCAGTTGCTCAAAAAACAATGTTTCGTTTTTAGCATTTTCAATGTTGCCGCTTATTCCTGATTTATCTCCCGAGCAGGAAGCAAGTAATACCGCAGCGCAAATAAGGAAAGAAAAGTGTTTTATCATTTGTTTATTCTTTTGAAAGACGGGCAAAAATACATTTATTCGGCATTTAAATATTAACGGCAGAGAGTGCAGAGAAGGCACAGAGAAACACAGCGGAAATCCAAGGGAATAACATCTATATTTGCGGGCTACTTCAAGCATTGAAAAAGTTTCTCGGCATATTATCTTACCTCGGCAATTACAAATCTCTGATTGCTGCCAATTCATTTTTCAACCTGCTGAGCACGCTCTTTTCACTGGTTTCGTTTGCCGCTATTATCCCGTTTCTGAAAATCCTCTTCAGCAATGCGGAGAAAAAAAGTATTACTCCGGTTGATCTTTCCTTCTCACCCGATTCCCTGATGAAGTATATTGACTACCGCCTGAACGCATACATTTCGATTCACGGTGCAAAAAATGCACTCCTTATTATATGTATAGCGGTGGTGGTTTTGTTTCTGCTTAAAAACGTTTCGCGTTACCTGGCTTTTTATTTCATTGCTCCGGTTCGTGCCGGGGTTGTGCGCGACCTTCGAAAAAAACTGTATTCAAAAATTCTGGCACTGCCTCTATCCTATTATTCCAACGAACGCAAAGGCGACCTGATTTCAAGAAGCACCAGCGACATTTCAGAAATTGAATGGTCAATCCTCGGTTCCATCGAAATGTTATTTAAAGAACCGGTAACGTTTATCATCTTCCTTACTACCTTATTTATTATGAGTCCTGAACTTACCGTTTTTGTTCTGGTGCTCCTGCCCCTGAGCGGCTTTTTAATAAGTAAGATAGGAAGCAAACTCCGCAGCTCTGCCAAAAAAGGACAAAGTCGCCTGGGCGAAATTATCTCAACGCTGGAAGAAACCATTTCAGGAATGCGTATCATCAAAGCATTCAATGCGCAGTCATTTATGGAAAATCGTTTCAGTAGTAGTAACGAGATGTTCTATAAAATAATGGTGCGCGTTCACCGACTTCTAAACCTTGCATCACCGGTGAGTGAATTTATGGGAGCCATCGTTATCGTTACCATTTTATGGTTCGGAGGCAATCTGATACTGGACCAAAATTCAGCGCTTACAGGTGAGTTCTTTATCGCCTACATTGCCATCTTCTCACAACTGATGCCACCGGCAAAAGCCTTCAGCGAAGGATTTTTTCGCCTTCAGAAAGGGATTGCCTCTATGGATAGAGTAAATGAAATCCTGAATGCCGAGGAAAAAATCCGTGAACCCGAAAATCCTGTTCCTGTGAAAAGATTTACCGACTGCATTGAATTCCGCAATGTGAGTTTTAGCTACGGAAAAGGTCCTGTACTTAAAAACATAAATCTTAAAATCAGCAAAGGACAAACCATTGCCTTGGTGGGTCAGTCAGGTGCAGGAAAATCAACATTGGCTGATTTACTTCCGCGCTTCTATGATATTAATGAAGGTGAAATTCTGATTGATGGTGTGAATATCAAAAACTACAGCCTGCACGATTTGAGAAATCTGATGGGAGTTGTTTCGCAGGAATCCATTTTATTCAACGATACTGTTTTTAAAAACATTGCTCTGGCAATGCCCAACGTTCCGCCAACCGCAGTTGAAAAGGCAGCCAAGATTGCCAATGCGCACGATTTCATTTCTCAATTCCCGGATGGTTACCAAAGTAATATTGGTGAAAGAGGGAGCAAACTTTCGGGCGGGCAACGTCAGCGGGTGAGTATTGCACGTGCAGTTTTAAAAAACCCACCGATATTAATTTTAGATGAAGCCACTTCTGCGCTTGACACAGAATCTGAAAAGTTAGTACAGGACGCCCTCAACAACCTGATGAAACACCGTACGTCATTAGTCATTGCACACCGCCTTTCTACCATTCAAAAAGCGGACTTAATAATAGTAATGCAGGAAGGACAGATTGCCGAAACAGGAACCCACAACGAACTGCTGGGCAAAAATGGTATCTATAAAAAGCTTTACGATCTCCAGATTTTTCAATCTCCCGTACAGTGAAAATTTCAGGATTTACCATGGTTAAGAATGCGGATAAACTCTATTATCCCATCAAGCAAAGCATTCTTTCCATTCTCCCAATTGTTGATGAGTTTATAGTAGCATTGGGCGATTGCGATGCCGATGATAAAACGCAAAGCATCATTGAAAGCATAGACAGCAGCAAGGTGAAAATTGTTCACACCGTTTGGGATTTGAAAAAATATCCCAACGGAACAGAGAATGCTCACCAGACCGACATTGCGAAAAAGCATTGTACAGGCGACTGGCTGTTTTACCTGCAAGCTGATGAGGTAATTCATGAAAAGTATCTTCCTGTAATAAAACAACGCTGCGAAGAATTAGTGAATGATAAAGAAGTGGAAGGACTGCTTTTTTCCTACAGACACTTCTGGGGTGACTACAATCACTATGTTGACTCACATGGCTGGTATCCCCACGAAATAAGGATTGTAAGAAATGATAAAGACATTCATTCCTGGGAAAGCGCTCAATCATTCAGACGCATTCTCGACTTTGATGAAACAAATTACCGTCAGCAAAACGGAACCGCTAAACTTAAAGTAGCATCAGTAGCTGCCGAAGTATTTCATTATGGCTGGGTACGACCACCGGCATTGATGCAAAGCAAAAAGAAATCACTCGATACAATTCATAAAGGAACGGCAAAAACAGAACAACTTTATAAAACCAGAACAACCGATTTTAATTACGGCCCTCTTAAAAAAGTCCCTGCCTTTAAAGGAACTCACCCGGCAGTTATGAAAGGCTGGATAGAGAATTTCAACTGGACTAAAGAACTTGACTATTCAGGTAAAGCCTACCCTAACAGAGATTTATTTAAGCACGAACGATTGAAATATCGCCTTCTTACCTTTTTAGAGAAAACATTTTTGGGCGGAAAACAAATAGGCGGTTTCAAAAATTACGTGCTGCTCAATAAATAATTTCACTGAATTTTTAGTGAATAAAACACAATGTTGAGTCCTGCCAACAGGTAGGAATGACGTCAGCACATTTCAGAGTTTTCAACTTTTTCACTAACAACTTTGCGAATACGATTTGAAATAAATCAGGAAAAAGTATCAGTTTCACAAAATGAACCTAATTATAACACTCTGTACATGTGTTGATTTTAAAGGCAAATAAAAAAGTGTAACCTTTATTGAAGTGTTCGCGTTACAATGCCGGTTTTGAATTTCACTAATTAACAATTAATAGTTAAAAACTTATTTAGAAAGTTGTTAGCAAAAAAAAATCTCAGCATACATTTGAGATGTTTAAAACCAATAATTATTGTTTAACTAAAAAAAACAAAAAACACCATGGCAAAAGCAAAAAAACCTGCAGCAAAGAAAGCCGCTGCAAAACCAGCCGCTAAGAAAGCTGCTGCAAAAAAACCAGCTGCTAAGAAAAAAGCTGCTGCGAAAAAACCAGTAGCTAAGAAAAAAGCTGCTAAAAAACCAGCTGCTAAAAAAGCGGTTGCTAAAAAACCAGCTGCTAAAAAAGCGGTTGCTAAAAAGAAAAAATAGGTTTTACCTGTTTTTAAACAAAAAACCCTGCGCAAGCGGGGTTTTTTGTTTTACAGCTTTACCAGTTTGGTTGAATAAATCTCAGCAGGTGATGAAATCCTGAGACAATAAATCCCCGAATTAAATGAGGATATGTCAAGCTTAGACACATCATTAATATTAGATACTTCAAGAACTATGTGTCCTGTCAGATCCATCACTTCCAATTTGCATTTTCTAAATCTATCCGCTAATTCAATAGTCAGAAATTCAGTTGTGGGATTCGGATAAACTAAAACAGCTGAAGACTTATGCTCTTCTACACCAATTGATGTTGCCGTAATTTGAACACCATCAATTCCTGCCTCGGTTTGGTCATCTATAACATTACTCGGATCGCTAACCTGCACTATAAACTGCATGGTTGATGTTGGTGTCAGGTAATCGCTAATGCGCTCGCTGTGCAGATTCCAAAGTGTATTAACGCTGGTGTAAGCATGAATTTTTTCGATAATTACAGTTTCACTCCCGTTGTTCAACATAATCTTCATCGTGTCATTCCCTTCAGTAGCTGTATTTAAATTCGCATTAAAGAACCAACGGTAATAACTGATGTAAGGATCGCTGATGTAGGTTGCATCAAACACAGGAGAAGTTAGTGTTATAGTTCCGTCAACTTCGTTGTAAATATTTCCGTCATTACCTGAAGTATATGCAAATCCGCCACAGTCGGGCGAATCAGTATTCGGATGTAATGAAATAGGACCAAAAAAAGTTCCGAAAGGTTTACCGTATTCCCACAATCCGCGGGTTGCACTCGCGGTTGCAACCCAACCATTGTCAAAAGTAAAATCTTCGTACAAGCCTTTTTCGAGTTCAACATTTAACACATTGTTTGAACCGTCAATTAACAGTTCATTGAAACAAACTGTATGGTATTCCCACTTGCCGATATTAATCTCAAACTCTCCTTCATAAAAACCGGGAATGTTGAAATCACCGTTTTCATCCGTATAAACTTCATAGTAGTATTGGTAATTTTCAATTCTTACAATTGCTGAATCAACAGGTGTTCCCGTTGTAAGTTGAGTAACCGTTCCTGAAAAAGAAAAAGGAACCAAGGGCTCTAACTGAACATCAAGTGTTGTAATAGTTCCGTTGGCGAGTGCTACATCGTAGATGGTATCACTGCGATAAGCTGGCTTTGCAAACACAATGGTATAGCTTCCTATTTGTGCAGTTCCCATGCGGTACTCACCGTTTAGCTGACTGTGGTCAACATCATCCGGTTCAAGAATTTCAATGCTGACATTCGGAATTGGATTGGTTGTCAGTTGATCGGTAACTGTTCCTTCCAGATATGCTCCGCGAACATAATTTGGTGAGAGAATAAAAAGTCCTTCAGTTACATCACCTGCAATAATATTTCCTGAAGGCAAGCCGAGATAAACTCCCCACACACCTGTAAAACCGGTGCCGCTGTAAGGAGATGTATCATAGTGACCAACCTCAACCATATTACCCGGTTGAGAAACATCATAGAGAATTACGCCATCATTAAAGTAAGAACTGATGACATAATCATTGCTGAGATAATAAGCATTATGAGGAATTACCAATTCTCCGGGACTACTTTGTATTCTATCGGTTTCAGTGATGTTCTGAAAATCAGAAATATCATATTCTGCAATATATGCTCCGCCAACTTCATCGGTTGTAAAAACCCTTGTACGATTATCATTCACCCAAATATTATGTGTCCAATTGTTAGGTGTGTTGGCACTTGCCAGATAAACCGGATTAGCTTTATCCGAAACATCATAAATAGAAAAGAAGCCATCATGAATATGAGCTGCATACATGGTATCGCCAATTACAATTGCATCGTGAACATAGTATTCATTCCAAAATCCAACCTCGGTTAAATCTGTTGCATCAATATTCAGGTCATATATAATAGCACCACCCACTCCTCTGTTTGCACCAAAAATGTAGAGTATTCCATTCTCATCAATCCAGAGATTATGAGCAGTTGACCATCCTCCTGTTGTAAAATGACTAACTGTAAGATTTGTATTTCCGGGCAGCGGACTTAAATCAATAATGATTAAACCACCTCCGCCTTCAGTTGTAACGTAAGCATAATCGTTCCACACTTTTATTTCATACCAGTTACTGGCAGGTCCTCCTGTCGAAAACACTTCCGTCATATTTTCAGGGTCGGAAATATCAACAACTGAAATACCACCTTCGGTCATTCCAACTAGTGCATATTCGTTTCCTGCTTCATCCACATAGCCCAAGACATCGCTGAGGTTGGTCTCATGAAGGGTTTGATAATTCAGATGACCGGCAACGGTTATATTGACCTGAGCGTTGGAAGTGAGAATGTAAAAAAATGAGAAAGCGAAAAGGAGTAGTTTATTCAGCATGATTAAAACACAATTTTCCCAAATTCCTTTTCCACCAATTCAAATGCGGAAACTTTAAAAGAAGATATTTTACGCACCACTTTATTTTTGTTTACTGAAAAGATTTTATTCAGCCTGATGCCGCTTTGTAATTTTAAAGGAACAGTTAAATACTTTTCATGGATATGAAAAAACATTCCGTCTGAATATTCTTTTGATGTAATCTGGAGGCAGATGTAATCGCCTGTGTCGTTTACTAATTCAGTAGAAATAATCAGCGCAGGTCTTAATTTTGAACCGCTAAGGTCGGTATAGGGAAAGTCAACAAATACAATATCTCTTTGGTTGAATTTCAAAATGGGATTTATTTTTTATACAACTCATCCCAGCGCTCATCTTCCTTTGAACTCCATGCTTCTGCAAGTGATGGCTCAGATACAATGCTTATTTCATCAACAGGCTGAACGTATTTCTTTGCCTTTTTTACTGGACTAATTCCAATTTCACGGGCAAGTTTCTTCAACTGTTCAATTTTAGCTTTAGAATTAGAACTAAAAGTTACTGTTTCCATGGAGTATGGTTTTCTACAAAAGTAGGAAATTATGGAAATAGAACTGCGCTTTCCTAGAAATTCGCAGTCAACCCAACCATAAAATTAAAGCGTTGGGAAGGATATTGGTTCCAGCGATAGTAACGGTAAGAGGCAATGTTGTTGAAATTTACAAACGCTGAGAAACGTTGGTTATAACGGTATTCAACACCAAGATTTAAATCAATCAGGTGTTTGATGTTTACATCATCATAAGCTATAACTCCAAGCGTATCCTGCGTGTAAGTGCGCCCAAACTGCGGACCTAAATAGTAAACATCAGCCGAGATAATTATCTTGTCCTTCAGGTTGTATTTACCCGTGAACTTACCCGTGATTGCCGGACGATGCCAAGGCTGCAACTGTTTATCCATTGCGTAAAAATTGTAGGAGGCAGAAGCATTCAGCATCAGTTTCTCCCCCGCCTGAAAACCCAGATCACCGCCAACGGTGAGCAATGAAGTTTTGTCATAAACCACATCAAATACATTTCCTGCTACAGAACCGGTGTCAATCTGATTTACATAATACGGCATGTTATCAATAAAGCTCTGCGACACAAACGCATTGAATGTCATCTTGGAGCTGAACGCCCCACGCAGACCGGCAAACAATTTTGCCTGAAGATTGCTGTTCACCAAAGCAATGTCAGAAGCAATAAAAGGATTTTCAGTAGTAAGGCTTCGGAAGCTGTTACGCTGCAGATCTCCGTTGGCTCCCGCATAGAAGTAGAAAATATTCTCAACTAATGAATACTGGAAGTCCACCTGCGGATAAATATATCCTTTGGTAAGCGAGTCGGTTACATCCAATGCAGTTCCCAAGCCCACTTTCAGTTTCCACGTTTTTCCGCTGGTAGCAAATGCCGCACGCAAACGCGGGATAAAATCATTCCCGCCATGCACAGTCATCTTCTCATTATAATAGTCCACACCAACATCAATCAGCACATCCGATTTTTTGGAAACATCCTTTACAAGATTTGTCATCAGACCAAACTTATTTTCAGTAGTTCCGAATTTATCCTGATAGTTGTAATAGTCAATTCCAATCTTTTGCAACCATTTAGAAGGGCGCAATTCAGAAGAAGTCAGATCAACCGAAGCTCCGATAAACGAAAAACGCTGCTTGGTTGCACTCTTGCTGAAAGCCGGAAAACTATCTGACGGAAATGAATCAACATCAAAGCCGTAGTGATGGACCACATTGCGCTTGTAAGCAAGGTTACCGTTCAACGTCCAATCTTTGAAAAACTTCTTACCGTCCAGCACTAGTTCATTATCGCTGAATTGTGGCGACCCCACCTCTTTCAGTTTTCCGTTCATGGAATAGTGTTTCAGGTAAACACTTCCTGCATACTCCTTACTGCGCAGGTTGCTCATGCTGAACTCAACCAAGGGCGAAGTATAATTCCCGAAGCCCACTTTAGCGTAATGCTTGTAAAGTTTTTTCAGTGGCTCGTCCACAATCTTGGCAGGTTTGATTTTCTCCACCTTGTATTCAGGTTTCTCTTGCTTTTTCAGAATGGTGTAATTCAAAGGCGAGATCACCAATGTATCATCAATCACTTCCGGGTTCTCACTGATCTTGATTGCATTCTTAGTAGCGCGGTCCGAGGGTTTGGTGTGCTCAAACTCCATCTCCGGAAGGCTTTCCTTCGTTTGGGCAAGAGAAAACAAAGGCATCAGAAAAAACAACACCCCACCCAGCCTCCCCAAAGGGGAGGAGAAAAACGACCGATTAATATTTTTATATTTCATAGCTTATTCCTGATTATCGTTTTGGTTTGGCTGTAAGCCCTCCCCCTCGGGGAGGGTTGGGAGGGGTTGTTCCTCCTCAAACAATTTTTGTTCTTTATTATTCTCGTTAAACTGAATGTATATCTCTTCTTTCACTTTCATTTCCCTCATCAGTTCTTCATCATTCTCGCGCTGAATAATAGCATTCAGTTTTTCCTGTGCTATGGCTTTCAGATCTGCTCCCTCATATTTATCGATCAGGTTTTGCAAGGTCAGCTTTGCCTGGAAATCATCATCCTTCGCGACATAATTATCTGCCAGCAGAATAAACGACTTTGCAACCCAATACGGATAGGAAGGTCGATTTTTAATAATGTTCAGAATTATTTTTTCACACACATCATAATTACCCTGCCTGTATTGAATGGCTGCAATATTATATTCTGCTTCTGCCCCCACTGCCGTTTGCGATGAGCCTGCAACTTTATTAAATGCAGCCAGCGCCAATCCTTCTTTATCCTGTGCCAATGCAGATTTTGCAATAACCAGATGTGCTTCATGCAAAACATCATCCTGTATTTTTTCCATAATGGTTACCTTCTCGGCATAACGCGATGCTTCATCGTATTCACCCAACTCATAATTACAACGCATCAACCCGATGCGTGAGTTGATCAGATTTTGCTCCACTTCCGCCACTTCTTCCAAAACGGAAAACATCAATTTAGCATCACTGTAATTTTTACGGAAGTAGTGAATATCAGCAGCACGTATCAGCGATTTCTCTGTGAAAATATTCTTCGCTCTTCCAATTGCATAATTATATCCCTCCAATGCTTCATCGTATTTTTTCAATTGGTAGGCAGACTCTGCGCGGTAAAACTTAGCATTCAATTCAAAGTTTCCGTTCGGATATTTTGTGAGGTAAGTATTAAAGCCGTCATACGCCTCAGAGAATTTTGACTCTAAGTATTTCTTTTCCGCAACCTCATAATTGGCTGTATCTAGCGTAGCCACATTAAATCCGGGAGCATTGCCTTTCAGCCAGTTTTCAAACTCTTCCAGTCTTCCGTTCTCAACATATATCTTTTTGATTTGCAGAACAGCATCATTTTTCTCCTTTGTTCCGGGATATTCAGCATACACCTTTTTGAAAAGGTCTAAGGCCTGCTCGTCATTGCTTTTATTATAATGTATCTGTGCACTGGAGAGCAATGATTTTTTCACGTAAGCCGATTTCGGATGCTCATTGATCACGCGCTGAAACCATGTCTGCGCATTATCCAGTGCATCGCTCATCAGGTAGCTTTCAGCAATTTCATATTTCGCATCGGCTGAATAGGCTGAGTTTTTATAGGTGTTGAGCAACGATTCCAATGCAGCAATTTTCGATTCGTTTTTATTCTGCAATCCATAACACACTGCAATCTGGAACAGCGCATAGTCAACATCCAACGCGCCAACCTTCACCGCTTTGTCGTAGAAATCAATTGCCAGTTGGTTTTCACGCGTCAGGAAATAGCAGTCACCAATACGGATATAAGCATCGCACAGTTTTTTAGTGTCGTCCGATGAAGCCGCATATTTTCTCAGCCACTGCACAGCATTCGGGTAATCGCCTTTTTTGAAATAGGCATAACCCATGTTGTAGTTCACGGTCTTATAATTGTTGTGGTTCACGCCAGGCACGTAGAGAAATTTGTTGTAGTCGGCAATGGCTCCATCGTAGTTGTTCAGCTTGTATTTTGCTTCGCCTTTCCAATAATGTGCACCGGCTTCCGTTTCTTTATCCAACGGAAATTTCAGCGAAAGATCAAAGTGCACAATCGCGCTCTGATAATTCAAATCATTGTACAGTTCAACAGCGCGGTAATAAGCAATGCGCTGATAACTGCGTCTCATTTTATCATCCTTGTTTTTAATCAGCTCAATGGATTCAAGCGCCTGCTTGTAGTTTTTGGTGGTGAGGTAAACATCTAACAGAAAAGTATAGGCTTCCTCCACACGCGGTGATTGCGGGTTCTTGCGGATATATTCCTCAAAGGCAGTTATCGCTTCGTTGTAAGGATTGAACGAAAGTTCGTAAGCCAGTTTCGCGTAATTGAACAAAGCATCTTCCTGTATTTCCTTGTCAAACTCAAAGGAGGAAGCCTGTTTGAAGGAGTTGCGTGCGGCTGGTTTTCTTCCCGATTTCAGGTAGCAATCGGCAATGTTGTAGTAAGCGATTTGTGTGAGTTTATCGGCATCTCCCGCAACTTTCTCTAAGTACGTAATCGCTTTCTCGTAGTCACCGCTTTTGTATAACGCATAGCCCAACTGGTAATTATCTTCGCGGGTAATAATTCCGGCATTGTCTATAAACAAAGTCAGGTGCGGCACGGCTTCCTTATATTGCTCTTTGTTGAAATACGACTCGCCCACCAGCTTCGCAATTTCAGGCGTGCGCTTGGTGTTGGCCGATGAAAGCAAAGGCGTTCCGTATTCAATTACCTTATCGTATTTCTTCTGCATGAAATACAGTTGTGTGATATAGAACGGAACCACCGAGCCGAAGATCTTATCGTTTTCCAGCTTCAGAAAATCCTGCAAAGCCGTTTCGTAATTCTCTTCTATGTAGGCGATGTGCGCACTGTAATAACTTGCGGGTGCGGAGTATTTATTCTCAACGCCCTTGATCTGGTCAAGATTGGTTTTGGCGTTTTTAAAATCAGTGAGCATAAAATAACTGTAGCCCGACTTGAAATAATATTCAGCCAACTGATCGTTATTTAAATCGTAGGTGTTCAACTTCTCGAACCATTCCACCGCCTTTTTCCAACTCTTTTTGCGGTATTGAAATTTACCCATCTCAAACCATGCGGCCTTTGTTTTCGGACTTTCAGGGCGGTTATTAATAAAACCTTGCAACAGCGTTTCAGCATCTTTGTGAAACAATTCAACGGCACACATCGCAGTATAAAACTCGGCATTCACGCGCAAATCAATCGGCAGATAAGCAGTTTGCGCGGTAACGTTCTCAAACTTTTCACGGGCAGCGGCATACTTCTCTTTCTCATACAACTCGCTTCCCAGGCGGTATTCCGCAGCGGGGTCAAGGTAATAAGCCGTCTTCTGTGAAAACGCCTGTGAACCGCACAACAGCAAGGCCGCAAGCAGCAGTTGTGAGATTCTATTTTTACTTCGCATCATATCCTCTATATTAATAGTAGCTGCATAAAACAACTTTGTGCAAAATTTAGATTTTACTCTACACTTAATTGATACACACCCTTTAACTTATTAACGCTGAAATGTTGAAAGTATTGTGTGCGATAATAATAAAAGTGGCTATAGAGTATCGTTTTCCCCTCTCGGAGAAAATGATAGAAATCCGTTTAGTTGCAATGAAATTTGGATGTGATTTATCCGACCGGAGTATTAATCAAAAACTGAACAGATTTTCCTGTAAAGTTCTTTTTGCTTAGTAGATTTCAGGGAAGCAAGTTTCCCGATTATCAACGATTTTCTGATAGTTGCAATTTTATTGCAACGTATTTCACTTTCCTTTGGTAAAGGGGTATTAATATCCGAATTGCTTATAGGAAAAGAAAACTTATCTGAACGTATTACACTTGTAATTTGTGCAATAAGCATATCGTTATCAAGTTTATTTGAAACTTCACCACTGATAATAATTGCAGGTCTTACTTTTGTTTTAGTGGGTTGGTCTGCAAGCGGGTAAGGAACCCAAACAATATCGCCTTGCTTATACATCAGGACTGTAGTTTCTTAAATAATTTATCCCAATGCTCATTTTCGGGTGCATCCCAGTCATCGGCAAAGGACCGTAACGAAAGCGTATAAAGTTCATCGGGGTTGGTTTTAGATTTCTTGCCTGATGACACCACTCGTTTTTGCAATCCTTCAAAACGCTTTCTATGCTTTTTAACCCATTCATAAATCCCAACTTGTTCAGTTGGTGGAAGGCTTTGCAGCGCTTCAATAAATACTTTTGCTGTTGCTGTTGACATTATTTTTTTTTACAAAGATAATTCGTTTTCTTTTATTGTCTGCTGCTTACTAATTTCACTTCTTCTCCATTTTCACAAAGCTGCTTTTCTCCTCTTCCTTTATTCCCCTGTGTTTAGTTTCCTGATTTTAGCTACACGCAGCATAAATACATCCCTGCTATTAAGCCCGCTCTTTGCCGCTTTCAATAAATCTTTAGCACTCTTGAATAAGTCCAATTTAATATACTTCTGTGTTCCTATAAAATAATATGGCGTTTCAAAAACAGGCAAATCCTTATCCGATAAATCAATAAAAACATCCATGCTGTCTTTCAGAAAAGGAACCCAATAAGGTTTAAAAAAATCCTTCTCCATTCCGGTGTATTGCCTGTAAAGCGAAACCCATGCTCTCAGGCTTTCCAATAAATCTCCAGGTTTTGCCAGTTCTCCTTCTTTAAAGGCTCTCACTGTAGCAGGGAATTGATGCAGTTGCTCTAAAATAGTTTCCACATCAGCAAAACGTTCAATCCAATCTTTATCAAAGTCTTTTAAAAAATCAACATAATTTAATTCCTCAATTCGCACACGCTTTTTCTCAGCTGCTTCGGTTTGCAGTTCTGTTAAGTAATTAGGAAATAGAGAAGGTTGATATGCCATTTTATTTATCAAATAATTTTATAGACTTATTTTTATTTGAGCATTCTTTATCATATAAGTAAGTCACTTACCACAATTAATCGAACAATTTTTTCACAATCATTTTCATTAAAACGTGTAAACCTTCCTAAAACAAGTAAATCTCCATCCTTTTGCATTATCAATTCTTCTACCGAATCATTAAACCCAGTTCCTATATAAAAAGTCTTATCATAACTACCATCTTTATTCAATCTTGCAATAGAATTGCAAGTATTACCGTTGTATGAATTAAAATTACCACCAACAATAATTTTACCATCATTCTGTAATGCAATTGCTTTAACATCCTTGTTAAATCCTGCTCCTGAATTGAAGCTATCATCAATATTTCCATCTGAAGTAAGTCGAATTATTCCGTTCACTTTCCTCCCATGAACAAGATCGACACCTACAAGTATTTTTCCATCAGGTTGTATAATAATTGTATTAATCCAGGACAAAATTTCAACTCCTGAATTAAATGTATAGTCAATTGAGCCATCAGAATTAAATCTGTTGAGATTTAGAAAATCACCAGTAATAATTTTGTTATTAGGTTGCAAAGTAATTACACTGGCAATACTTTCTCGATATGGGTATCCAAATGTTTCATGAATGCTATAAGTTGGAAATTGAAATGAGTAGTCTTCACTACCATCTTGGTTTAAACGTTCTAAGCCGATATCATAGTTGCTGAAAAGAATTTTTTCATCAGGTTGAACACATAATGCGTCAATTGAACCCCCTCCTATTGAACGGAAAGAAGAATCAAAACTCCCATCTTGATTCAATCTTGCTAAGACATAGTATATCGTTTCTGAATCATAATCTTCCCCATAAATATGATGGATGTCTCCCATTGCTAGGAACTTATCTCCTTGTAAATAATATTTATAGATTTCTGTATTATTCTGCCATTGTTTTGGAAAAACAAACGTCTCATCAATCTCTCCATTCAGAAAAAAAAGCGACCGATCGATGAGTAATTTCCCATTGGGTTGTAATAATATAGAAGGCCATCTCGAAAATCTCAAATGATTTGTCTATTTGAACAAAATCAATTGCCTCATTTTTACTGTCTTTTTTCATATTAATATTTTTGGTATAGGCACTTAGGTCGCAAAGTTTTATAGCTTTGCAAAATGGGATATAGCTTTAAATTTGCAGGTGTGAATTCAATAGCCTTCCACCAA
>JAGVLY010000060.1 GCA_020054035.1 Bacteroidia bacterium
CTATCGAACCAAAATACTTTATGAAAACAAAATCATTCCAACAAAAAGTAATTTTCAAAGCAAAACCGGCAGAAATTTATAATGCTTTGATGGATTCCCAAAAACATTCATCATTTACAGGTGGCAAAGCTGTGATTGGTAAAAAAGTGGGTGATGAATTTACTGCTTATGACGGCTATATCACTGGAAAGAATGTAGAACTCATTCCCGGAAAAAAGATTGTACAAACATGGAAAGCCACTGATGATGGCTGGCCGGAAGAACATTATTCAACCATTGAATTTGTTTTCAAAAGAACGAACGAAGGAACAGAACTGCAATTCACGCATACCAATATTCCAACAACAGTGAAAGCTGATTATGCGCAAGGTTGGGAAGACTATTACTGGTCGCCAATAAAAGCAATGCTGGAAAAATAAACATTGCAATTACCTTATTCTGTCTACTTTTGCCGCCCATGCGCGCAAAAAAGAAAGATTTACCCATTATGGAAAAAGTTTCCATAACCGAAGCTGCTGCTGAAGGCAAAGCGTTGGCAAGGGTTGAAAACATGGTGGTGTTTGTTGACAATGCTGTTCCTGGTGATGTTGCTGATCTGCAGGTGACCAGAAAAAAGAGCAATTACCGTGAGGCGCGCGCCATTCATTTTCATGAATTGTCGGATAAACGCACAGAGCCTGTTTGCAGTCATTTCGGGGTTTGTGGCGGCTGCAAATGGCAGAACATGGCTTATGAGTACCAATTATTTTATAAACACAAACAAGTAAAAGACAATCTGGAAAGGCTTGCCAAAGTTCCGTTACCGGAAATTCTTCCAATACTTGGTTCTGAAAACGAATACTATTACCGCAATAAATTAGAATATACTTTTTCGCATCGCGGCTGGATGACGGAGGAAGAAATAAAGTCGGGCGAAAATTTTGGCGACCGCCCTGCACTTGGTTTTCACATTCCGGGAATGTTTGATAAAATTCTGGACATCAAGAAATGTTTTCTGCAACCCGAACCATCTAATGCTGTTCGTGATGTAGTGAAAAAATATGCAGTAGAAAATGGTTTGGAATTTTTCAACACCCGCGAGCAGACAGGTTTTTTACGCAACATTATTATTCGCAACACATCAACCGGTGAACTTATGGTGAATGTGATTTTTGCTAAAGAAGACCGAGAGAAAAGAGAAGGACTTTTAAGTTTTCTTTCCGCTTCTTTCCCTGAAATATCATCGCTGCTTTACGTGATTAACACCAAACGCAACGATACTATTAATGATTTGGATGTTCATAGTTTTAAAGGGCATGATTTCATAATGGAAGAAATGACTGCGTTTGAATCGGAATTCGCTGGTCGGGATTTGCAATCCCGACCCTCACTAAAGTTTAAAATCGGAGCAAAATCTTTCTTTCAAACCAATACGCAACAGGCTTACCGACTTTACAAAATTGCTGCTGAGTTTGCTGAACTAAAAAGCACAGACTTAGTTTATGACCTTTATACCGGAACCGGAACCATTGCCTGCTTTATTGCAGGCAAAGTACAAAAAGTTGTCGGTATTGAGTATGTGCCTTCTGCAATTGAAGATGCAAAAGTGAATGCCGCAATAAATAACATTACCAATACTGCATTTTTTGCAGGCGATATGAAGGATGTGCTTTCACCTGATTTTGTTATTGCAAACGGAAAACCAGATGTAATTATCACCGACCCTCCCCGTGCAGGAATGCACGAAGATGTGGTGAAGCGTATGCTGGAAATTGCACCTCGCAGAATTGTATATGTCAGTTGCAATCCCGCCACACAGGCGCGTGATATTGCATGGCTTGCAGAAAAATATGAAGTGGTAAAAGTGCAGCCAGTGGATATGTTTCCGCATACACACCATGTTGAAAATGTGGTAGCACTTGCAAGGCGATGATTCATCATTACATTTGCACCCCTAAAATTTTCTCATGAAATACCTTCGTCATTTATATCTTGTAGTAGCTGCGCTTATTCTGGCGCTTGCAGTTTGGCAATTCGCCAAAGTAAATATCGGTAACGGAATTTTGTTTGTTCTGCTTACCGGAGTTCCTGTATTTTTCTGGTTTATCAGCCCGATAAATTTGTTGGCTTTCTGGTTCATCCGAAAATCTAACATGGAAAAAGCACAAAAGGTTTTATCATGGCAAAAACATCCTGAAGGTTTACGTAAAAACCAGGAAGCGTATTTTTATTACCTCAACGGATTAGCTGCAACGCAAAGCCGCAGTGCAGGTAGTGCTGAAAGCTATTTTAAGAAAGCTATTTCCATCGGATTGGGTTTAAAACAGGACGAAGCAGTTGCCAAATTAAACCTTGCCGCTATTTATATCTCTCAACGCAAAAAACGCCTTGCCATCAACATGCTCAGCGAAGCCAAAAAAGCGGATGAACATAACCTGATGAAGGAGCAGTTTAAAATGGTGGAGATGGGATTGAAGAGGATTTAAGTGGCAGTTGGCAGTCATGCTATCATGCTGAGCGTAGTCGAAGCATCTAAATATTCATTTAAATGTCCACATTCAAAGACCATTTCTCAACCCAATCTTCCGACTACTCAAAGTATCGTCCTGATTATCCGCAGGAATTATATGATTTCATTCTTGCAGGAGCAAGAGAGAAGAAATCAGCATGGGATTGCGGAACGGGAAACGGACAAGCAGCAGCAGTTCTCTCTCACTACCTTGAAAAAGTATTTGCCACCGACCCAAGTGCAGAACAAATAAAAAACGCAACACAAAAAAGCAATATCGAGTATCGCGTTGCTTCTGCTGAATATTCAAATCTTCCTGCAAGTTCCGTTGACCTGATAACAGTTGCTCAGGCGCTTCACTGGTTTGACTTTGATAAATTCTTCACAGAAGTAAGAAGGGTTGCAAAGCCTGATGCAATTATTGCAGTCTGGAGCTATGAGTTATGCAAAATTGATAAAGAGATTGATAAAGTATTTCTGCATTTCTATAACGACATTCTTGGTAACTATTGGGCTCCCGAACGCAAATACGTTGAAAATGCATACAGCACCATTCCTTTTCCTTTCACTGAAGTAAAAGAGAATGTGTTTTACATGAAAAAACAATGGAACTTACAGGATTTCATGGGTTACCTTTCCACTTGGTCGGCTGTGCAGAAATACATTAAAATAAACGGCACTAACCCTTTGGAATTAGTTGCGGCAGACTTTGAGAAAGCATGGATAAATCCCGCTGCTGTAAAGGAAATCAGCTTCCCGGTTACCGTAAAAATCGGCAGGGTATAGCACTATTCGATAAAAGCCTTGCCCAGTATCTCTAAATATCCTACTTTTGCACGCTTATTAAAAATTAAATATTAAAAACATATGTCAACAAAATCAGTGGAACAATTTGTAAAGTTCAAAGTGAAAGACATCTCCCTTGCTGAATGGGGAAGAAAAGAAATAAGATTAGCCGAAGATGAAATGCCGGGTTTAATGGCTCTTCGCGCTGAATTTGGTAAAACCAAACCTTTGCAAGGAGCACGTATTGCAGGTTGCCTGCACATGACCATTCAAACTGCTGTTTTAATTGAAACATTAGTTGAACTGGGTGCTGAAGTTACCTGGAGCTCATGCAACATATTCTCTACACAAGACCATGCTGCTGCTGCTATTGCTGCTGCAGGAATTTCGGTTTATGCATGGAAAGGAATGAACGAACAGGAATTTGACTGGTGTATTGAACAAACCTTGTTTTTCGGTGAAAAACAAGAGCCTTTAAATATGATATTGGATGACGGTGGCGATTTAACCAACATGGTTTTCGACCGTTACCCTGAGTTGATCAAAAACATCAAAGGTCTTTCTGAAGAAACTACTACAGGTGTTCACCGCCTTTATGAGCGCATGGAAAAAGGAACACTTCCTATTCCTGCCATCAACGTAAACGATTCAGTTACCAAATCTAAATTTGATAACAAATACGGATGCCGCGAATCATTAGTTGATGCTATCCGCAGGGCAACTGACTTGATGTTGGCAGGAAAAGTGGCTGTTGTAGCCGGTTTCGGTGATGTTGGAAAAGGTTCTGCAGAATCATTGAAAGAAGCTAAAGTTCGTGTTATTGTTACGGAGATTGACCCTATCTGCGCTTTACAGGCTGCAATGGAAGGTTATGAAGTGAAGAAATTTGCTGATGCTGTTAAAGAAGCTGACATCATTGTAACCGCTACAGGAAACAAAGACATCGTGAAAGGTGAGCATTTCAAATCAATGAAAAACAATGCTATCGTTTGCAACATCGGTCACTTTGATAACGAGATTGACATGAAATGGCTGAACGATAACTACGGTAAAACTAAAGATGTTATCAAGCCACAGGTTGATAAATACACCGTTGATGGAAAAGATGTGATCATTCTTGCCGAAGGTCGTTTGGTAAACCTTGGTTGTGCAATGGGACATCCTTCTTTTGTGATGTCAAACTCATTCACCAACCAAACGTTGGCGCAATTGGAGCTTTGGACTAACACCAGCAAATACGAGAACAAAGTTTACACATTGCCTAAAGAATTAGATGAAAAAGTAGCCCGTCTGCACCTTTCTAAAATAGGCGTTGAGATTGATGTTCTGACTGACGATCAGGCTAAATACATTGGCGTGAAAGCAACAGGTCCTTACAAACCTGAATACTACCGTTACTAATAGTTGTGATTTAGTGAATTGGTGATTTTGCGATTGAACCGCAAAATCACTAATTCACCAAATCGCTAAATCACAAATAAGCATGGAATACAACACCGAACGCTCCCAAATGGCTATTCCCGAATACGGGCGCAATGTGCAACGCATGATAGAGTTTGCTGTTTCGGTAAAGGATCGCGATGAACGCAACCGTGTGGCTCGTGCTATTATTTCGGTGATGGGACAATTAAATCCTCATCTGCGCGATGTAACTGATTTCAAGCACAAACTCTGGGATCACTTATTCATCATCGCTGATTTTAAATTAGATGTTGACTCGCCCTACCCTATTCCCAACGCAGCAACTTTTCAAACCAAGCCGGATAGAGTAAGCTACCCCTACAACAAGATAAAATACCGTCACTACGGAAGGATACTTGAAAAAATCATTCAGAAAGCGGTGGAGTTTGATGAAGGCGATGAGAAAAAAGTATTAACCGAAATGATTGCCAATTCCATGAAGAAATCTTACCTCTTATGGAACAGGGACTCTGTTACAGATGATGTAATTTTTGAGCAGTTGCGTGAACTTTCAAAAGGTGAACTGAAGCTGGATCCTGCTACTAAATTGGTTCAGGCAAGTGACATACCTGTTATACGCCAGCAGCAGAATAACAGCAACAAGAACAAAAACCGTAACCGCAACAACCGCCACCGCAACAATAACAATCGCAACAAGGGCGGAAAAAGGATGTAGTTTTGATTCTGTCTTTCTTAGAACAAAAAGATCCCCTTGCCTGAGACAAGGGGATTTTTTGTTTAATATCCTATCCAAATCTGCTTCACCGTTGTTTCTTTTTCTCCATTCCTCCGCAGGGTGCTGATTTTTGAATTGGAGCACTTGGTCTGTTTTGCTGCTTTTGAAAATTATTGGAAGGGACTTCTCTTTTCTGTTGCTGAGGGCGCTCAAAATTTCGCTGGTTGTTAATGTTCTTCTGGCGATTGTCTTCACGCGGTGGCTGCTTTTGAAAATCAGGCTGCTGCTGTTTCTGATATTGCTGCGGTCGTTCCTCTCCATTATTTAATGGAGGCTGCTGCCTGTTTTTTTCAGTGCCATTGTTCTGATAATTTTTGTTATCGGGTGCATTCTGCAGTTCTTTTCGTGAGCCGGGTTGCTTGTCGCCTTCTTTTCGGGGAACAAACACTGCCGCGCCTTGGTTCTCATCATAGCCTCGCACGGTGCTATTATCCCTGTGCCCGTAATAATTATTCTGGTAATAATACTGCGGATAGTGGTTTACATAATGGGTATGGTTTCTCCAAGGGCGATGAACATGATGGTCGATAATTACTACGTGTGCATAATAAGGGTCAAACGGACCTACAAATGCAGGATATGAGGTTGCATACACCCAGCCAAAGCCATCATAATACACATATTGCGATGACCATACATCATAATACATATATTGGTCGGGAAAATAATAGTACCTTACATTTACATTGCTATAAGCTGGCGCCCATGCAGGGGGTGGGGTGCTTTGCACACCGTTATCGGTATAATTCTCGTCTTCGTAATAACGTTGCTCGCGACACGAGGGTGCCATGAGCAACACGCTGAGCATGAGTATTGCCGTAGCGGCTAATGAACTTCTCAAGTTTTTGTATATTGAATTTTGCGTTTTCATGGTATAATAGTTTATGCCTTCACAGTCAAACACCAACGAATCAACCGGTATCTGTGAAAAGCTTTTGAAACCAAGGCGGCAACAATCAAGCCCGTGTCATTTGTGCTTAAATCAGCTGATTTTTATTCAAAATGGGCATTATTTTACTCATAAATGGGATTATTTCCGACTTATTCTATTCCTTAAACCTTGGTGATACTCCAGTTCAAATGTTTGGTAATGCGCATTACCGCAGGTGGCTCTTACTTCACAATAGGTGATTCTTCTGAAAACAAAAAACCCAGTCGTAAAGACCGGGTTTTTATAAGTAGCGGGGGCAGGACTCGAACCTACGGCCTTCGGGTTATGAGCCCGACGAGCTACCAACTGCTCCACCCCGCAATATATTTAAGAACTCAGTGCGGATTGTTTCAACCGCAGATGTTTGTTTTTCGTTTAATCGGGGTGCAAAGGTATTATTTTGTTCCTTTGATGCACAAAAAAATTAAAAATGACGCATAAAGCAGGATTTGTAAATATTATCGGGAAACCAAACGCAGGAAAATCAACACTGACAAATGCTTTGGTGGGTGAAAAAATTTCCATCATCAATGCAAAGGCGCAAACCACGCGCCACCGCATAATGGGCATCATCAGCGATAAAGATTACCAGGTTGTTTTTTCTGATACTCCCGGAATTATTGCACCGCATTACAAGATGCACGAAGGCATGATGCAGTTTGTGGATACTTCATTCAAGGATGCGGATGTGATTGTATATGTAAGCCCGGGCGATGAGGATGAAAACAGGGATGAGAAATTTGCAGAAACCTTTGCACGCTTGGAGAAAATGGAAGTTCCTGTGTTGATTGTTATTAATAAAATTGATTTATTAGATAATGCCAAGCTGGAAGCAAAAGCGGATTTCTGGAAAACAAAATTTCCGAAAGCCGAAATAATTCCGGTGTCTGCATCTGAGAAATTCAATACGGATTACCTGCTGAAAAGAATAAAAGAATTACTACCTGAAGGTCCTTCTTTTTTCCCGGAAGACCAGTTGACGGATAAATCAGAACGCTTTATTGCCGCTGAAATTATTCGTGAAAAGATATTAAGATATTACGAAAAAGAAATTCCTTATTCTGTAGATGTTCATATTGAAAGTTTCAAGGATGAACCAACCATTATTAAAATTGCTGCGGTGATTTATGTTGAACGAGAGAGCCAGAAAATGATTTTGATAGGACATGGCGGGAAATCCATTAAAGGGATGGGAATGGCAGCACGGAAAGACATGGAGAAGTTTTTCGGAAAGAAAATATTTCTGGAGACAACCGTGAAAGTGAAGAAAGACTGGCGCAATGATGAGAATTATCTGAAAACGCACGGGTATTTGGAGTAATAGCACCCCTCTTAATCTCCCCAAAGGGGAGAAATTTAGACTATCTTCGCGCTCTCCCGATAACTATCGGGATTTAAAAAAATGGGAAATTTAGTAGCAATAGTAGGAAGACCAAATGTAGGCAAGTCAACTCTGTTTAACCGCCTCACAGATACACGCAACGCCATTGTGGACGAAACAGCAGGGGTTACGCGCGACCGCACCTACGGAAAAGGTGAATGGAACGGGAAGAGTTTTTCGGTGATTGACACAGGCGGTTATGTTATTGGTTCAAACGATGTTTTTGAAGGCGAGATACGCAAGCAGGTCAACGTTGCGCTGGAAGAAGCCAATATTATTCTGTTTGTAGTGGATGTTAAAAGTGGCATCATGGAAGACGACCAACGGGTGGCTACGCTTCTGAGAAAAACAAGCAAAAAGGTTTTTCTGGTGGTAAATAAAGTAGATAATCATGCGTTGCAGAATGATGCTACGGAATTTTATTCATTAGGATTGGGTGAGATTTACACTATCTCTTCTATCAACGGAAGCGGCACAGGTGAACTGCTTGACGACATGACAAAAGTTATGGAAGTTGAGCCGGAAAAAGAAGAAAATGAACTTCCGAAGTTTGCAATTGTAGGCCGCCCGAATGTTGGCAAATCATCATTGACCAATGCCTTGCTGGGCGTGGACAGAAATATTGTTACTGATATTGCAGGAACAACACGCGATGCCATTCACAGTCATTACAAAGCTTACGGAAAAGATTTTATTTTGGTTGACACTGCCGGTATCCGCAAGAAAGGGAAAGTGGAAGAAGGTCTGGAATATTATTCGGTTATGCGCTCGGTACGTGCCATTGAAAACTGCGATGTATGTTTACTGATGCTGGATGCGCAACATGGTTTTGAGGCGCAGGACATGAATATTTTCGGGCTTGCCCAAAAGAACCACCGAGGGATTGTAATTCTGGTAAACAAGTGGGATTTGGTGGAGAAAGATACTTCGACCATGAAAAAGGTAGAAGATGAAATCCGCGCGAAATTGGCTCCTTTCAAAGATGTGCCGATACTTTTTATTTCGGCACTGAATAAACAACGTATTATGAAAGCGGTGGAAACTGCTATTGAGGTTTATGAAAACCGCACGAAAAAAATACCAACTCGTGTATTGAACGAATATATTATTCCGGTTATTGAAAGCTATCCGCCACCATCAACCAAAGGAAAAAATGTGAAGATTAAATTTGCACAGCAGTTGCCAACACACGCTCCTACCTTTGCCTTTTATTCTAATCTGCCGCAGTATATCCCTGAATCGTATTCACGGTATATTGAAAATAAAATGAGAGCACACTTTAATTTTACGGGGGTTCCGATACAGATTTTCTTCAGGAAGAAGGTGTAATTACTCCTTTCCCTTCTCGCCTATAAACTGTTGTTCTTTATTTTTAAAAAGAACATTGAACGTAGTAAGGCTTCCGTAAATGCGGGTGATGTATTGCTGTAGGTTTACTTTATCCTCATCCGAAAGCTTTTCGTTGCTGTTTATGTTTTGTTCCAGAACGCGCATCCGGTCGCGGAGCATTACTATTTTATGAAAGAAGGTTTCAATTGGAATCTCTTTGGGTTTTTGAGAAGGGTCAGCAGGCTGCAATAACAGTGTACCACCGCTCCAACGGTCACCAAGGGGAACCACCTCTCCTATTCCGTTCCATTTGCGGAGAACACGTTCCACAGCTTTTTCTATTTCATCGGCATCAATGTCCGTGTCTTCATCTTCTACATTCTTTGGCCCCAGAATTTCCAGTCCTGCAAATTTCTTTGAAACATCAACAATTCCGCGCGTATCAAAATTTATTACATAGTGATACTCTGCAACATGCTCTACTTTACCAATTCCAAATTGAGGGTGTTTTACTTTAGTTCCCGCTGATACTATTCTGTCTTCCATTTTTGAATGATTTTATTTAGCGAATTAAAACAAAAATCCCGGACAAAGGTTTCATCCGGGATTCTGTTTTCAATGTAACATTGATTTATTTCAGACCGAAAGCTTTTTTCACTTTAGTTACGTAATCCAATTTCTCCCAAGTAAACAATTCCACTTTCATGGTTTTTGTCTTGCCGTCAGGTGATTTGAATGTTTTGGTAACGATTTCATTTTTGCGGCCCATGTGTCCGTAAGCAGCAGTTTCACTGTAGATAGGTGTGCGCAGTTTAAAACGTGTTTCAATAAAATAAGGACGCATGTCAAAAATGCCTTCTACAATTTTTGCAATCTGACCGTCATTCATTTTAACTTTTGCTGTGCCGTAGGTATTGATGTAAATACCCATTGGTTTAGCAACACCAATTGCGTAAGAAACCTGAACCAACACTTCGTCTGCTACACCTGCAGCTACTAAATTTTTTGCAATGTGACGGGTTGCATAAGCTGCCGAACGGTCAACTTTAGAAGGGTCTTTTCCTGAGAATGCGCCACCACCGTGAGCGCCTTTTCCACCGTAGGTATCAACAATAATTTTACGACCTGTTAAACCTGTATCGCCATGCGGACCGCCAATTACAAACTTACCGGTTGGATTAATGTGGTATGCAATTTTATTATTGAACAAGTGAGCATATTTTGGATATTTCTTTTTAACGCGTGGTATTAAAATCTCAATCATGTCCTTTTTGATTTTAGCCAGCATTTTTGCTTCGGCATCAAAATCATCGTGTTGAGTTGATACAACAATTGCATCAATACGAACAGGAACATTATTATCGTTGTACTCCAATGTTACCTGTGATTTTGCATCGGGGCGCAGGTATTTTATTTCTTTATTTTCTCTGCGTAATGCAGCAAGCTCCAACAAAATTCCGTGAGCCAAATCAAGAGCCAACGGCATATAGTTATCGGTTTCTTTGGTTGCATAACCGAACATCATTCCCTGGTCACCAGCACCTTGCTCTTCTTTCTTTTTGCGTTCAACACCTTGGTTAATATCTTGTGATTGTTCGTGAATTGCAGAAAGCACACCGCATGAATTGGCTTCAAACATATACTCACTTTTTGTGTAACCGATTTTCTTGATTACATCACGTGCAATGGTTTGAACATCTAAATATGCTTTTGATTTTACCTCACCGGCAAGCACCACCTGACCTGTTGTTACTAATGTTTCGCAGGCAACTTTTGATTGCGGGTCAAAGGCAAGAAAATTGTCAATTAATGCGTCTGAGATCTGGTCTGCAACTTTATCGGGATGTCCTTCCGATACTGATTCTGATGTAAATAAATAAGCCATGTTTTAAAATAGTTAATAGTTATAAGTTAATAGTTATTTTTAAAACCTTGTAGGTAAATCTGAGGCAGGAAAGCCTGTAAAAAGAATGGTTTTAGCATTTTTTTACGTGGTTGCAAGCAATCAAATCGTTCCACAAAGCGGGGCAAAAGTAGGAATATTTACTAAACTGCAAATCTTCTTAAACTCTTTGCAAAAACCAATCCCACAAAACATCTTTTGGTGGTGGCGCAACGATTACAATTTCTGCTTTTGAAACAGGATGAATGAATTCTGTTTTGCGCGAATGAAGGTGAATACTTGCATTCTCATTACTGCGCGGAAAGCCATATTTCAAATCACCTTTTATAGGGCATCCGATGGCTGCAAGTTGTGCGCGTATCTGATGATGACGGCCTGTTTTCAGATTTATTTCCAGTAAATGATATTGGTCGGATGAAAGAAGAATTTTATAATCCAACTCGGCACGCAACGAATCGGGGATTTCTTTTTCGTAAGCCTTCGACATATTTTTCTGCTCATTCTTTTTCATATAATGAACAAGTGTTGCGCTTTCCTTTTGCGGACGGCTTTTAACTACTGCCCAGTATGTTTTTTTTATTGTTTTATCCCGCAGCATTTCATTCAAACGCACAAGTGCTTTTGATGTGCGTGCAAACATAACTACTCCGCTTACAGGTCGGTCCAAACGGTGAGGAACACCGATAAAAACTTCACCGGGTTTATTGTATTTTTCTTTAACGTAATCTTTTACAAAATCGCTAAGGGGTTTATCACCCGTCTTGTCGCCCTGCACAAGTTGTGAAGGCTTTTTATTGAGGACAATTATATGATTGTCTTCGTAGAGAATATCCACCCCCTCTAAATCTCCCCCATGAGGGGAGACTTTGCCACCCCGCTTGCCATCATCGGACTGTGCGGTGGAAAGCCCTTCCCTTTGGGGAGGGTTTGGGTGGGGTGTTTTAATACTGCTCACTGTCGTTCGGGAAATCTTTCGCTTTCACATCCTTCACATAGTTCTGAACAGCAGAAGTAATTACTTCATAAAGGTTGGCATACCTACGCAAAAAGCGCGGACTGAATTCGTTGTTAATTCCAAGCATATCGTGCAAAACCAACACCTGCCCGTCAACTCCATTTCCTGCACCAATACCAATGATTGGAATGGTTAATTCAGATGCAACCTGCGCTGCAAGTTTGTAAGGAATTTTTTCAAGCACAATGGCAAAACAACCTGCCTCCTGCAAAATATGCGCATCTTCAATTAATCGTTTTGCTTCTTCGTCTTCTTTTGCACGAACGGTATACGTTCCGAATTTATAAATGGATTGCGGTGTTAAACATAAATGTCCCATAACAGGAATTCCGGCAGATAAAATACGTTCCACCGATTCTCGCACCTCTCTCCCACCCTCTAATTTAACAGCATGAGCTTCGGCCTCTTTCATAATACGTATTGCAGAGTTCAAGGCTTCTTTTGAATTTCCCTGATAGGAACCAAACGGCAAGTCAACCACTACCAATGCTCTGTTCGTTGCGCGAATTACCGAACCCGCGTGATAAATCATCTGGTCAAGTGTAATAGGCAAGGTAGTTTCATGTCCTGCCATTACGTTAGAAGCGGAATCACCAACAAGGATAATATCAATGCCGGCAGCATCCACAATTCTTGCCATCGAAAAATCATACGCAGTAAGCATGGAGATTTTTTCGCCTTTCAACTTCATCTCCTGCAAAATATGCGTGGTGATTTTCTTTACTACTTTATGAACTGACATCTTAGATTGCTTAAAATTTATCTATCCTTTTTTAATTGCTGTTCTTGTTTTAACAGGCAATGGCTTGGCTTCAACTTTATTTTCTGACACCACAATTTTAGGCTGGTCGCTTATTTTAACGGCTTCTTCTTTTTTTGCTACAACCTTTGCAGTTTCAGCTTTCTGAACTTCTTTGGTTGCAGCAACAGATTCTTTCTTAGCTTGTATTTTCTTCTGCTGTTCAATTAAATCATTAACCTGTTTCAACTTTAAATCCTGGTATCTTTTGTTGGATGCAGTTAATGAGTCACGGATTTCTTCAATGAATTTATTCAGCTTTTTATTTACCTCAACCTGCTCTTTTACCGAATTTGAAAGCGTTAGAAAAACATCTTCATCCATTTCCTTAATCACATCATTTTTATAGGTACGCAAACTATTTACTTCAATAGTCAACTGCTCAATTTCTGCTTCTCTGTTTTTAACCTGCTCCTGCATGGTCGAAACTTTCAAGTCAGCTTGTTGCTTTATCTGTTCAACATTATCCTGGGTAATCTGGCGTTTCAGTTTATCGTTCTCCGCTAAAAGGAATTCGATTTTTTCATTGGGTGTTAACTCACCAAACTGGCGGTTGGCATTTACATCATCACTTACAGCACGTGTTGCATACACCTGAAAATAATCAGCTTTAGCTTTTGTATCAGGACCAATTAATATCCCCATTGCTCCGGGCGCATAATCCTGAACAGTAGTTGTTGAAACATAATTTCCGTTGATGTAGAAATCAGTTACACCAGCTGATGATTTTGCTTCCAACAAATTGTACAGTCCACTTACATCTATGAATTTAGACTTTACCCAGCCAGCATCCGTAACTTCTCCAGTCAGGAATTTATAGTAAGCACCGGCCAATTGCTTAACACGAAACTTCTTGTCTTTATTTATTTCAAAAACCAAAGCTCCTTTTCCGTCAGATTGAATATAAAATATAATACCAATGGTTTGCTCGGGTGAGGTTGCAGGCCCAAGTTTCAAGGCAGCTTTTACCTGAAATACGGTTAAATCATTTTTCCAGTTGGTAACCAAGGCATAGGGCTTAGTTTCGTTTCTGCGGTGCATAAAATATTCGCCTTTATCCAAAACAAACAAATTTTCGGCAGTGGTGAGGTAATCCCACTGATTCGTTTCTGCTGAAAAATCATCAGCAAAGACCTGTACCGAAAAATTTTCATTTACCTGTTGCGCCTTTATTTGAAAGACAAGTAACAGTGCTGTTAAAACGAAAAAAAATCTTTTTAATATCATAATAATATGCAAACCTAAGTGAAATAGCCGAATAATCTTTTACGAGTCGAAATTTTACTATTTTTGAACGCTTTCAACTGAAATTACTCAAAATAAAATCAATACATGAACAATACAGTTACCCAAAAACTTCTCGCGCTTTTTGTAATTGCAACTCTTACTTTGTGCGCAAATAAAAGTTACAGCCAGTGCGGTACTATTCCGGTTGTAGGTGATTTGATTATTTCATCAGACCAGA
>JAGVLY010000029.1 GCA_020054035.1 Bacteroidia bacterium
ACCTCTTGCATGCCATGCAAACGCTCTAGCCAGCTGAGCTAATCCCCCAAAGGGGCGGCTAAAGTATAAAATATCTATTTATTTGCGAATTTAGCCCCGTGGACATTATTAACCGCATAATAGAAAGCATGACAAAAGAAGAACTACGGTTCTTCAAAATCTATATTTCGCGCAATACATCAGAAGGAGATAGAAAAGATGTAGTGCTCTTTGATTACATCCGCAAAAAGGGCGAAGACTATGATGAAGATAAAGCAGCACTAAAGCTTTATCCCGATGGTGAGAAGAATTCGTTCTATCGCCTGAAAAATCGGATGACGGAAGAGGTAAACAAAAGCCTGATGTTGCAGCATTTTGGCGAAGACGAAGCATCCAATACACTTCAATTAATTTCACTGGCTTACCTTTTTTTCAACCGCAGTAATTATCCTGTTGCGTATCATTTTATCCGAAAGGCCGAGAAGAAAGCAAGCACACAGGAAAACTACGAGTTGTTGGATATTATTTATAGTGAGTACATCAAGCTATCGCACGAAATGGTTTCCATTAATCCTGAAACCTATATCAAGCTGCGAAAAGAAAACAGCTTGCGTTTGCGTGATATCCGTCAGATAGATGATGTGTTGGCAGCAGTGAAATATAAACTGAAGATTACACAGAATTTTTCACCGGGCGAAAATCCAGTTGTTGAAATGCTCAGCAAAACGGTAGATGATTTTTCGCAAGACAGCGAACTAAAAAAAAGTCCTGCATTGCGTTTTAAAATTTATCAGGCTGTTAGTCAGGTATTGTTGCAGCGGCACGATTACAAAAACCTGGAAGATTATCTTTTAACAACCTATAACCAGTTTACCGAAGAACAGTTGTTCAACAAAGGAAACCATCTTACAAAATTACAGATGCTTACCTATAGCGTAAACACCTTGTTTAAAAACGGCAAAATAGAGGAAAGTCTTTCCTATGCCGAAAAGTTGAAGACAGCAATGGAAGAATTCGGCAGATTGCATTATGACAAATATCTGTTCTTTTACTACAATTCTTTAGTGATAAATTATTCAAAAATTGATATTGATAAAGCAATAGAAATTCTTGAACAGTTGGAGAATAACGAGCAACTGAAAAATACTCCGTTTTATGAAGTATTTGTTTACCTCAATCTTGCCATCTTCCGTTTTGAGAAAGGCGATTACCGGAATGCCATTAAAAATCTGAATAAACTTTTTCTTCACAAGAGCTATCAAAATGCCGACCGTTCGCTACGCTTCCGAATTGCGATTGCTGAATTGATTATTCGTCTTGAACTGGATGATATGGAGTTTCTGGATTATCGTACCACACAGATAAAGAAGGAATACAAAGATCTGTTGCAGAATGAAGAAAACAAACGGGAACTGAAGCTGATGGAGATTATCCGCTATGTTGCGCTGAACGATAGTTCTAAAAAGAATAAAAAGCTGAACGAACTGGTTTCTAAATTTCTGAAAGAAGAGCAGCACACTAGCAGCGATACCGATGTTATCAATTACAACAAATGGCTGAAAGGCAAGTTTCAGTCATAGTTCCTATATTTGACACATGAACATTGCCCTTTTCGGTAAAAAATACAGTTCCTCTTTTCTTTCAGGCTTGACTGAACTTTTGAAAGCGTTGGCTGAAAATAAAGCTACTGTTTTTATTCACCGCGAGTTTTATGAACAATTGCCTTCTGAAATTTCGGGCATTGTAGCTGCAAAACTTTTTGATGCAAAAGAAGATATTGAAGGGAAGGTAGATTTTATTTTTTCTATTGGCGGAGACGGAACATTACTACAAAGCGCTTTACTGGCTGGGAGTTCAGGAATTCCGGTATTGGGTATCAATACGGGAAGATTGGGGTTTTTATCAGGCGTTTCGCAGGAAAATATAAGAGATGCTGTGCAGCATATTTTTGAAAAGAAATACAGCATTGAAGAGCGTACGCTGTTGAGCTTTATGAATGGCAGCGATTACTTTGGTGAAAATAATTTCGCACTCAATGAATTAACAGTTTCAAAAAAAGATACTTCTAGTATGATAACCATTCATACTTGGGTAGATGATGAGTTTGTAAACTCTTATTGGGCAGATGGATTGATTGTTGCTACTTCTACCGGCTCAACCGGCTATTCACTCAGTTGCGGAGGACCTATTCTAAGCCCCGGTTGCGGCAACTTAGTGATAACACCTATTGCCCCGCATGGTTTGACAGTTCGCCCGTTTGTCATTTCCAACAAAAGCATAATAAAACTGAAAGTAGAAAGCCGCAGTGATAGTTTTCTTGCAACACTTGACTCGCGTTCTGTTACCTTACCCAGTTCATTTGAACTTCAGATTTCAAGAGCCGTATTTACGTTAGGCTTGGTGCGTTTGCCAGGTGATAATTTTATAACTACCCTGCGCAACAAAATGATGTGGGGAGCGGATAAACGGAACTAGTCTATTGCTTCTTGCAATAGTTCTTTGATTCTTCTACGCTGTATTTCTTTTCAAGGTCAACATCATTAAAGCTGCTTGCTTTGCCCCAATTGAAGAATTTTTCAAAAAAAGGTAATAACCTACTGCCTTTTACCTGTTCCAGAAAATGAACCTCGTGTTCTTTTTCCTTGATGCCCATTTCATACAAAACTTGGTCGTGTTCGTAAATGTTCAGTTCATGAAAATAGTGCATCATCCGGAAATATTCACACACGTTTCCGCTCTCTAACCTGCCTGCAAAATAATAAGGCATGAACCACCCAATAACATAACAACTGCCCGAAATGGTTTTGCCGATAATATGATATTGGAGTTCATACCTTTTTGAAACAGGAATTTCATATTGCTTCATGATCTTTAACACCGCTTCACGATGATTCCATTCGTCCAGTTCAATTTGGCGAACAGGTGCTTTCTCTTCTATACTTCTTAATGAACCTGCATGTCCCTGATAAGCAAAGGCAGCAGCTTTTTCAGCAGAATATGCCTGTTGCAGCAGGTCGGTTAGTTTTGGGTGGGTGATGAGCACGGGGAGGAAAGTCTGCGCGAAATTAAGAATAAGGTGATTACTTAATCTTTATACATCTCCTCAATCTCTCTACTAAACTTCTCCGTTATCACCTTGCGTTTAAGTTTTAAAGTTGGAGTAAGCTCACCTGTGTGAGGACTCCATTCTACAGGCAGCAATGTAAATTTCTTTATCTGCTCTACATGATTAATGTTGCGATTAATTCGTTCCACTTCTTTTTGAATTGCCTCCATCACTTTTGGATTTTTAATAATTTCCTGTGCGCCTGAATATTCTATAGTATTGTTTTTACACCATGCTTCAAGGTTTACAAATGAAGGAACTATAAGACCTGAAACAAATTTTCGGTTGTTGCCCACCACCATCACCTGCTCAATCAGCGGTGATTCTTTCATCCTGTTTTCTATCGGTTGCGGTGCTACATATTTTCCGCCCGATGTTTTAAAAAGCTCTTTTTTGCGGTCGGTTATTTTCAGAAATTTTCCATCAAACTCACCAATATCACCTGTGTGAAACCAACCGTCTTTGTCAATTACTTCTGCTGTTAAATCAGGGCGTTTATAATAGCCCATCATAATATTCGGGCCTTTGGCAAGTATCTCACCGTCATCTGCAATTTTTATTTCCACACCGGGAAGAGGAAGTCCAACTGTTCCTAATTTGCGGTTAACTTCCTGCAAACGATTAGTGGTTAGAACGGGCGAAGTTTCTGTCAACCCGTAACCTTCAATAATGGGAATGCCTGCAGCGGTAAACAAGGTGCCCAGCTTTGCATTTAAGGCAGCAGCACCACTTACAAGAGCTTCCACTTCACCGCCAAGCGCTTCTTTCCATTTAGAGAAGATCAGCTTCCGCGCAATAGCAAGTTGTAAGTTATACCATAATCCCTGATTGGTATTTATCTTATACCTCAATCCTAAATCAATGCTCCAGAAAAATAATGTCTTACGGAAACCTGTAAGTGCATTGCCTTTTTCCATTATTTTTTCATACACTTTTTCCAGCAGGCGCGGAACGGCTGTAAAGAAATGAGGTTTTACTTCTTTCAGATTCTCACCAATGGTTTCAATGCTTTCGGCATAATACACAGACATGCCGACAACCATGTAGGTATAAACAACCATGCGCTCAAACACATGGCACATCGGCAAAAAGCTCAGGCAGCGCTTTTTCGTATCCATTATTTCTTCAATGGAAAGCGTTGACTTTATATTACTGATGATATTAGTGTGCGAGAGCATTACGCCCTTGGGATTTCCTGTAGTGCCCGAAGTATAAATAAGTGTGGCTAATTCATCGGGTTTTACGGATGCTTTCAGTGTTTCTATTTCTTTCAGGTCTTCAGCATTGACTTCTTCCAGCAGGCTTTTCCAGTTTTTTGCACCCGGCACTTCATTGAACGTGTAAACATCTTTCAGGGAAGGCACATTGGGTTTAATGTTAGTTACCTTGTTGAATAGTTCTGCATCTGCTACAAACGCATATTTTATTTCTGCATCATTAAAAATGAACGTGTATTCGCTTTCCGAAATAGTAGGATAAAGCGGAACTATTATCGCTCCTATCTGCTGCGTGGCAATATCCACAAAGTTCCATTGCGGACGGTTATTGGATATCAATCCGATTTTATCATCCTTCTTAACACCCAGCTTTAACAAGGCTTTGCTCAACTGATTGATGAAAGCGATACACTCGTTAGTGCTGTAGGTTTTATAAAACTTTCGACCATCTTCCGTTACTTTCTCGGCAAGACATATTTCTAACGGATAATTTGCCTGCTGGTAATGCAGGACATCAAATAAACGGGTATAATCTTGCATAGCTCTGTATTTTATTGACTTCAAAACTAAAACAATTTTTATTCTGGATTTACGTTAATAGCTTTACACCGTCTTTGTTGGTCGGCATTTGTTATCCCGACCTTTAAAAAACTTATGGAAGAAGAACAACAACAGCCAAAGCGATTTAAGATACTCAAAACAATACTTATTGTTTTGCTTTCGCTTGTTGTGTTGATTCCATTAACAAGTGTGGTTCTCGCTACCCTTTACCGCGATAAAATTAAAGAATATGTGCTGGCCGAAGTAAACAAGGAATTACTGACACCGGTAAGCATCAGCGATAAAGTTGACCTTACGCTGTTTCAGCAGTTTCCTTATGTTTCGTTGGAACTGAACGAAGTGTTTGTGCGCGAAGTATCAGCACAAACTAAAAAGGACACCTTGTTTTATTTCCGTGAAGTGTATCTTGGTTTTAACGTGCTTGATATCATCAACAAGAATTACAACATCAAAAAAATATCGGCTGAAACCGGTGTTGTAAAAATCAGAAGAGACAAGGAAGGCAAAGGCAATTATGAGATTTTTAAAACACGAAAAGATACTGTTCCTTCTTCCTTTTCATTGGCGCTGAATGAAGTGAAATTTCGTGAAACACGTTTGTACTACCGTGATGATGCAATGGGGCAGGATATTTATTCCTATCAGGGAAAAATAAAACTGAAAGGAAATTTTTCAGAAAAACAATTTGGTCTTGACATTGAAAGCGATGGAACACTTTACGCTTTTCTGCAAAACAAAAAAGAAATTCTGCAAAACAAAAAATTAGAGATTGGATTGATACTGAATGTAAATTCCGAAAAAGGAATTTACACATTTGAAAAAGGAGAAATAACGGTTGCGGAAATGCAGGTCTTATTATCGGGGAGCATTCGTTCAGCCCGTGCAGGTGGCGAAACAGATCTTTTAATTGAGGGTAAAAACTTTGATGTCAGCGAAATAATTTCATTGCTTCCTGAAGATGCTGCGAACAAATTAGCAGACTATAGCAGTGATGGAAGTCTTTATTTTAAAGCAAATTATAAAGGCAAAAGTGGTGAAGGAAATTCTCCTTCGCTGAATGCAGATTTTGGAATTGAAAAAGGCGATATCAGTCATAAGCCTTCCGGTATTGCCTTGGAAGAAGTAAGTGTAAAAGGAAATTATGTGATGAAGGATATTCGCAAAACGGAAACATCAACGCTGAGTGTTTCTTCTTTTCATGCATCACTTGCCGATGGCAGATTGAGCGGAGCTTTCAGCATCCGTAATTTTTTGCATCCTGATGTGCAGACTACGTTGGATGCAGAGTTTGACCTTGAGAAGTTAGCACGGTTTTTACGCCTTGATACCTTGGAAGAAATTTCAGGTAATGCAACACTTAATGCATCTTTTCGCGCTTCGTTCAGCGATATAGAAAACATTACTGCTGCCGAGATCAGTCGTGCCACTACTTCGGGAAATGTTGCTTTGCGGGATGCATTATTCAAATTGAAAGGAAACAAGCGCAGCTTTAAAGACCTTAACGGTGATTTTGCTTTCTACAACAATGAATTGAAAATTGAAAATTTCAGTGGCGTAATTTCAGGAACTGATTTTGCGCTCACAGGATATTTCCGCAATATTCTTCAATACTTTGTTTTGCCTGACCAGCAGTTATACATTAATGCAACTGCAAAATCAAAACTCATTAACCTTGACCAATTGCTTGAAGAAGGAAATTCAAGTGATGCGCCACTTGTTTCTGATGATGAATATCATTTAAAGCTCTCTCCCAATCTTGCGTTTGACCTTATGCTTTCAGCACAGGAACTGAAGTTCAGAAAATTCTCAGCGCAGGAAATTAGAGGGATTTTGAAATTGAAAGACGGTTATTTTACGGCAAGTGATTTATCGTTTAAGAGTGTGGGCGGAACAGCCACAGCAAATCTGTCTCTGATACAAAATCCCGTTCAGCATTTTGATATTATGTGTAATGCTTCTTTGTCCAACATTGACGTTCAGCAATTATTTCATGATTGCGAAAATTTCGGGCAGGAGTTTATTACCGATGAAAACCTTAGAGGAAATGCAAGTGCGAGTATCAATCTTACGGGTGTGTTAACCGATGGATTAAAAATGAATTTGCCAAAATTAGTGGTAAGCAGCAACCTCGCTATCAGCAAGGGTGAGATAGTAAATTTTAAACCGCTTGAAGAACTTTCAGAATTTATAAAAGTGGATGACTTGAACCATGTGAAATTTGCGACACTCAGTAATAACATCACTATCAAAGACCGTAAAGTAAATATTCCCCTGATGAAGATTCAGTCGTCTGCTTTAGATTTAGATGTTTCGGGAACACACAGTTTTGATAATGAAATTGAATATCATTTCCGTGTTTTCTTGTCTGACATTTTAGGTAATAAGGCTCGTAAAGCAAAGAAAGAAAATGAAGAATTCAGTTATCTGGAAGATGACGGTCGTGGCAAAACTTCGCTTTACTTAACGATGAAAGGAACAGCAAGTAATTTTAACATTACTTACGACAGTAAATCGGTGCGTGATAAAATAAAGAGCGATATGAAAAAGGAAAACCAGAGCATGAAAGCCTTGCTGAATGAAGAATTCGGATGGTTTAAAAAAGACACTGCTGCGTTCAAACAAAAAGAAACGGAGAAAAATGCAGAAATGAAAATTGAATGGGATGAACTGCCCGATACTGTAGGTAAATCAGAAAAGGAGAAGAAAAAAATTCTGAAGAAAGTGAAAGCCAACCAGAATAAAAAGGAAGAAACGGAGATGAAGATTGAATTTGAGTAGCCACAGATTACACTAATTTGCACTAATTTTAATCTGTGATAATTAGTGTAATCTGTGGCAGACCTTTTACTTAAAATTAATTCGTGTTAATTCGCGAAATTCGTGGCAAAGATTAAAAAAATGAAAAGATTAGTGGTTTTTACCGGAGCAGGAATAAGTGCTGAAAGTGGCATTAAAACATTCCGTGACAGCGGAGGCTTATGGGAAGAATATAAAATTGAAGATGTTGCTACACCGCAAGCTTGGGCAAAGAACCCTGCATTGGTTCAGGAGTTTTATAACCAACGCAGAAAGCAAGCATTGGAAGCCAAACCAAATGCAGGGCATTTGGCTATTGCAGAATTACAAAAGCATTTTAAAGTTCAAGTTATCACTCAAAATATTGATGATTTGCATGAAAGAGCTGGTTCAAAAAATGTTTTACATCTGCATGGTGAAATAAAAAAAGCACGCAGTTCTGCTTATCCAAATTTAATTTATAACATCAAAGGATGGGAACTGAAAGTTGGAGACAAATGTGAGAAGGGTTCACAGCTTCGCCCGCATATTGTGTGGTTTGGTGAGTCTGTTCCCGAAATGGATAATGCAATAGAATTGGTTCAGCAAGCTGATATTTTTATTGTGGCGGGAACTTCACTTAATGTTTATCCCGCAGCAAACCTGCTTGATTATGCCCCGGCTGATATTCCTAAATTTTATATTGACCCGCATCCTGATCTGGTTTATAACTTCGCTGATATCCGAATAATAAAGGATACAGCAGGAAAGGGTTTGCCTGATTTAGCTAAAAAACTGGTTAAAGAATTTGCTGCGTGATGTTCTCGACAGAACTGCTTTTAAAAATTTCAGAACTTCAGTCAAAAGGAGATAAATACTACGCTCCCGGAATTTTTCCTTCACAGCGTTTTCATCTGCACTTTCCTTTTGAACGCGAGGACAACAATATATTTTTCACGGCAAGCATTGTTTTCATACTTCAAAACCTGAGAGAGAAATTATCATCGGAAGAACAAAAGTTTGCAGATGAAATTTGCAGAAAAGTTATTGCAAATTATCCTGATTACAAAAATAAAGACGGACTTGATACATACAATTTCTGGAGGACAGATGGTTCAGCACATTTCCCTAATGGAAATATTTTATCTCATGTCAAGAAGGTAAGAATACCCGATGATGCTGACGATACATCACTGATTTATCTTACTTCAAATCCAAGTCACAAAAAGGCTTTGTGGCTGAAAGATAAATTAGCGCAACACGCTAATCTCAGTAAAAAGCAAATCACTAATACTCTTCCTGAATATAAAAATCTGAAAGCATATTCCACTTTTTTCGGAAAGAATATGTTTATTGAGTTTGATGTGTGTGTGTTGTGCAACATCCTGTATTTTGTTTTTCAGAATAAACTGGAATTAAATCAGCATGACCATGATTCCATTTCTTTTATCCGTTCGGTAATTGAGGAGAAGCAATATTTAGAAAAGCCTTTTTATGCTTCTCATTCATATCCTTCTGCAGCTGTGATTTTGTATCATGTTGCACGTTTGCTGGAAAAATACGAGGTACATGGATTGTCAGATATAAAATCCAAAATTATAGCTGATTTAAATATGTTATTTGAAGTAGAAAGAGATGAGATGAATAGAGTTATTCTTTCAACTTCATTGGCAAGGTTGGGAAGCCTCACCCCCAGCCCCTCTCCGAGGGAGAGGGGAGCAGAGCAAGCAAAATTTTCATTCTTTCATGCAGGATTATTAACTGCATTTGAAAATAAATTTACTTACAACCTTGCCGGCAATTCTATGTTTCATTTGAAATACAAGTGCGAAGCACACAGACTTGCGTTGATTTTAGAGAACACCGTTTACTGCAAATAAAAAAGCCACACTAAAAGCGTGGCTTTTTTATTCTATTTGGTTGTTTCTTAGCTACCGCAAGCCTCACAACTCTCCGGATCATCTAACGAGCATGCAATTGCTGCTTGTTGTTCTTCAACAGTTTTAGGCGTTACCTGCAACACTTCAGGTTGAACTGCTGCTTGTTTTTCAACTGTGAATTTAATGGCATCTGTTGCCGCTTTGGTACGGAGGTAATACATTCCTGTTTTTAAACCTTTTTTCCATGCGTAAAAGTGCATTGAAGTCAACTTGCCGAAGTTTGGATTTTGAACGAAAAGATTTAAAGATTGACTTTGGCAAATATATGCTCCTCGGTCTGCAGCCATATCAATAAGGTCTTTCTGTTTTATTTCCCAAACCGTTTTGTAAAGGTCTTTTATGTTTTGAGGAATTACATCAAGATTTTGAACAGAACCGTTGGCAGCAATCAGGTCGTTTTTCAAACCGTCATTCCATAAGCCAAGATTTACAAGATCTTTCAGCAGATGTTTGTTCACCACAATAAATTCTCCTGACAAAACTCTGCGTGTGTAAATGTTGGAAGTGTAGGGTTCAAAACACTCGTTGTTGCCAAGTATCTGTGAAGTAGAAGCTGTTGGCATTGGTGCAAGTAACAATGAGTTTCTTACTCCGTGCTTTTTCACCTCATCTTTCAGAATATCCCATTCCCAGCGGCTTGAAGGCGTAACACCCCACATATCAAATTGGAAGACACCTTGTGAAACAGGTGAACCTTCATAGCTTTCATAAGCTCCATCAACCTTTGCAAGGTCTTTAGATGCGGTCATGGAAGCATAGTAAATTGTTTCGTGAATTTCTTTGTTCAACTTTTTTGCTTCGTTTGAATCGAAAGGCATGCGCAATAAAATGAACGCATCTGCCAGTCCCTGAACACCAATGCCAATCGGACGGTGACGCATGTTGCTTCTGCGTGCTTCTTCAACAGGATAAAAATTCCTGTCAATAATTTTGTTCAGATTTTTAGTGATTACATACGTAACTTCAAATAGTTTCTGGTGATCAAGTTGACCGTCAATCACAAAGTGAGGCAATGCAATAGAAGCAAGATTACAAACTGCAACTTCTTCAGGTGATGTGTATTCAATAATCTCGGTGCAAAGGTTGCTGCTTTTAATTGTTCCAAGGTTTTTCTGATTTGATTTTTTGTTGCAGGCATCTTTGTAAAGCATGTAAGGTGTGCCTGTTTCGGTTTGTGATTCTAAAATGGCGAACCACAATTCCTGCGCTTTAATTGTTTTGCGCATTTTTCCTTCTTTCTCGTATTTGAAGTATAAGGCTTCAAACTCATCACCGTAAGTGTCTGCTAATCCCGGTGCTTCGTGCGGGCAGAACAATGACCAATCACCATTTTCTTCCACACGTTTCATAAACAAATCAGGAACCCATAATGCAAAGAATAAATCACGTGCGCGGTTTTCTTCTTTACCATGATTCTTTTTCAAGTCAAGGAAATCAAAAACATCTGCGTGCCATGGCTCAAGATAAATTGCAAAAGAGCCTTTGCGTTTGCCTCCGCCTTGGTCAACGTAACGTGCGGTATCATTGAATACACGCAGCATAGGAACAATTCCGTTTGAAGTTCCGTTGGTGCCTTTAATGTATGAACCTGTTGCGCGAATATTATTGATGCTTAATCCAATTCCTCCTGCAGATTGCGAAATTTTAGCACATTGTTTTAAGGTGTCATAAATCCCGTCAATGCTGTCGCTTTTCATGGTTAACAAAAAGCAACTTGACATTTGTGGCTTTGGAGTTCCTGCATTGAAAAGTGTTGGCGTTGCGTGTGTAAACCAACGCTCACTCATGAGGTTGTAAGTTTCAATTGCGGAGTTAATATCATCTTTGTGAATACCAACAGATACACGCATCAGCATGTGTTGCGGACGCTCTGCAATTCTTCCATCTAATTTCAAAAGATAAGAACGCTCCAACGTTTTGAAACCGAAATAATCATAACCGAAATCGCGGTCATAAATAATTGTTGAGTCTAATAACTCTGCATTTTTTTCAATAATCTCATAAACATCATTGGCAAGCAACGAAGCATTTTCACCGGTAACAGGATCAACATACTCATACAATGCTTTCATCGTTCCTGAAAACGATTTGTTGGTGATTTTATGCAGGTTGCTCACAGCAATGCGCGAAGCTAACAACGCATAGTCAGGATGTTTGATGGTGAACGATGCCGCCACTTCGGCAGCAAGGTTATCCAACTCGATTGTTGTTACACCTTCATAAATTCCTTTGATAACTTTCATTGCTACCGGCACAGGGTCAACGATGGGATTTAAGCCGTAGCAAAGTTTTTGAATGCGCGCAGTGATTTTGTCAAATTTGATTGACTCGCGTCTGCCGTCTCTTTTTATAACGTACATAGTTTATATATTTTAAAATTCTTCGTCTAAACTGAATTGTTGTTCTGCTGAACTGCTCATCACACCTGACTTTTGATATTCGCTTACCCGCTTCTCAAAGAAGTTGGTTTTGCCTTGCAGTGAAATCATTTCCATGAAGTCAAACGGATTTTTTGCATTATATATTTTTCCAACGCCAAGTGAAAGCAACAATCTGTCGGCACAGAATTCAATGTACTGGCACATCAATTCTGCGTTCATGCCAATCAGTTTTACCGGCAGCGCATCGCTCACAAATTCTTTTTCGTATTCCACTGCGTTGGCAATAATTTCTTTCACGCTGTCTTCAGGAAGTTTGTTTACCAATTGAGTATAAAGCATACATGCAAAATCGCAGTGCAAACCTTCATCACGTGAAATCAATTCGTTTGAAAAACTCAGGCCGGGCATCAAGCCTCGTTTCTTCAACCAGAAGATAGAGCAAAAACTTCCTGAAAAGAAAATTCCTTCTACGGCTGCAAATGCAATCAGTCTTTCTGCAAAAGAACCCTTGTTAATCCAACGCACCGCCCACTCTGCTTTTTTCTTCACGCAGGGAAGTGTATCAATTGCTTTGAAAAGGTGATTTTTTTCTGCGGTATCTTTAATGTAGGTATCAATTAACAACGAATATGTTTCGGAGTGGATGTTTTCCATCATCACCTGAAAGCCATAGAAACAGCGGGCTTCAGGATATTGCACTTCATTTAAAAAATTGATAGCAAGATTTTCATTTACAATTCCATCGCTGGCTGCAAAGAAAGCGAGAACATGTTTAATGAAATGACGCTCGTCATCATTCAGTTTGTTTTCCCAATCAACGGTGTCTTGAGAAAGGTCAATTTCTTCTGCGGTCCAGAAACTGGCTTCCGCTTTTTTGTAAAAACTCCAGATATCATTATGCTTAATAGGAAATAACACAAAACGATCAGTATTTTCAACTAAAATCGGTTCAACAGGAAGCGATGTTTTTGCAGGTAAAACTTCCGCGATATTTACTTTTTCTTGTTGTTGTGTTTGTGGTTCCATATATGTGGTTTTACTATGTAAATCTTTGTTTTATGCGATATTTTGCCTGAAAAAAGCGCGAAAAGGTTCTTACTCAAACTTTATAGCGCAATTTGCCGCTTAAAGTCTGCCTTTCACAGACAATCTACCGATTTTTTGGAAATGAAGAAATTACGAGTTGTAATTGCTTCGATTTTCGTTGCAGCAAATTTTGGATAAATTTTTTTAGGATTCGATTCATAGTTTTAAACAATCGTGCAAAGTTTTTAACATTGCGGTAATACTGACTATGGCGCACATCGAAAGCCCTTTTAGTAGCAAGGGTTTCAGCGGTTTGTTAATTCTGAATTAAGTGACAATAAAGAGAAGCTTCTGTGTAGAATTTCTACTTAATTGTGTTCACAAGATGTTGAGATATTTTGTAAAAGTGATTTACTTATTTTTAAAGTGATCCAACAGGTGGATGGTTTCAAAAACGGTGTAAAACAAGTAAAGAACAAGAAAGCAAACTGCGAAATGCACAGCATCCGCAGGCTTTGTCATAACATAGAGGGTGATAATGATAAGCAAGAGAAAGAGTTTGAGCATGGTTGCCGCCAGAAAATAGCGGATAAACTGCTGTCCGCCTTTTTTTCCTGATTGTATTGCGCCCCAGTGAAGTGCGGCAGTTATTACAAAATACAGGGCAAGAATAAACCAGGCTTTTGCAAAAACATACTCAGCGGGCATAAAGCTATTCCAGGCAAGTATGCCTGCGCCAATAGCGAGAGTAAACAGAATAAGGTTTCTTAAAAAGACTACCATTTATTATTTTTTCAAAAAATCTCTGATTGCAAAAAATATGGCAAGGAAAACCGATAACAGTGTAAGCACTAAGGTAAAAACAGGAAATTTAAGTGAAAGAAACCCGTCTAACTTTATTCCGCCCAACACACCAAGTAGGATAATGGCAATCATCTGCACTGCCATTCCCGAGTAGCGGGCATAATCGTTAAGCTGTTTTTTGGGTTCTTTGGGCTTCTCCGGATTTTCCATGCTGCATGTCTTTTATAATAGCACCCATGCTGCAGCTTCCTGTAAACATTGCCCCTGGCTCAATGGCTAATTTATTAGCATATATATCACCGGTAAGTTTTGCGGTAGATTTAAGACTTAATAGTTCCGAAACCGAGATATTGGCTTTAATAGTTCCTTCAATATCAGCGTTCTGGCATTTGATGTCGCCTTCTACTTTTCCGGTTGAGCCTATTACTATTTTGCCTTTGCAGGTAATAGAACCTATTAACGTTCCGTCAATACGGATGTGTCCTTCGGCTTGAATGCTTCCTTCTATAATAGTTCCGGCAAGAATACGGTTGCTGGAGTTTGGGTTAACATCAGAGCCGCTATTTGACTTCTGAGATTTATTTTCTGAGTTGAACATGGTTAAATGTGTTTAATTTTCAACAGTTTGATGTGCAAACATATCTTATTTTAAATTTAATAGCAAATAAAAACTTTAACCAGTACATACTAACTTTGCCCCAACTTACGTTCTATCTGTAAAAGCACATGAAAATCAAGACTTCACGACTTATTCTTACCGTTTTACTTTCGCTTAGTTTAACCGGTGCATCTATGGCGCAAGGACGATTTTCGGTTTATGTTGGTGTGGGTGGTATGTATTATTTGGGTGATTTGAAAGAGACTGCTTTGCCTGATTTTAAGACGGTGAAATTGGCTATAAATGCCGGAGTTCATTACGATATTAATACCCGCTGGGGAGTTCAGTTGCATTATCTACATGGTATGCTGGCGGGTGATGATGGCTATGCTTCAGCTGCCTCAAAGCAATTGCGCGGGTTAAAGTTTAACACCAAGATTGATGAACTTTCGTTGCGCATTACTTTTAACATATTAAGAGAAAAGGTTGGAAGGGTTGTTCCTTATATTACAGCGGGTGGTGGTATGTTTCATTTTAATCCAACTGCTGATGGTATGGCTTTACAACCTTTGGGAACGGAGGGACAGTATATTGCTATTGGTGATTATCCTGCTCCTTATAGTTTATGGCAATTTGTTATTCCGGTTGGTTTGGGTGTGCGCTATCGTTTCAATTGTAACTGGGGTGTTAAACTGGAGGGTGTTTACCATATTACGTTTACTGATTACATAGATGATGTAAGCACGTATTATCCCGATCCTACTTTGTTGCTGGCATCACCGGGTGGTGCTACTTCAGTTTATTACTCAGACCCAACTGGGGCACGATTATTACGCTCAAACAGGGGCAGCGCAGATAAAAAGGACAGTTATATTGACCTCAGCCTTTCGCTAATCTATTATATAGGGCGATGTGACGGACGAAATGCAAAAGGCGACCGCTACCAGAACTGCGAAGATCTATACAAGAATCTTCACTGATTCTGCCATCAGGGCTTCAATTTCATCGGCTTCCAAAGGAATATCAGCCATCAGGTCAATAGGGTTACCGTTGGTAACCAATATGTCGTTTTCTAAACGGATGCCTATTTTTTCGGCAGGTATGTAGATGCCGGGTTCACAGGTAAACACCATTCCGGGTTGAACGGGTTTGTTAAAATCACCTACATCGTGAACATCCAAGCCCAAAAAGTGCGAAGTGCCGTGCATGAAATACTTCTTATATAAAGGTTTGTCTTTGTCCTGATCGCGCACATCCTTTTCGGTGAAGAGACCAAGACCTATTAATTCCTTTTCGGTTATTTTTCCTACTTCCTTGTTAAACTCGCTGATGATAATTCCCGGGCGAAGCATGGAGGTGGCTTCTTTCATAACGCGGAGAACGGCATTGTAAACCTGCTTCTGGCGTTCGGTAAATTTGCCGTTTACAGGAATAGTGCGGGTTAAATCTGAAGCGTAGTTGGCATATTCGGCTGCTACATCCATTAACAGAATATCACCGTCTTTGCATTCTTTATTATTGTCAACATAATGCAACACGCAGGAGTTGAGGCCCGAAGCAATGATTGGTCCGTAAGCAAAGCCGCGCGAGCGGTTGCGGACAAACTCGTGGATGAGTTCGGCTTCAATTTCGTATTCCATAACGCCCGGTTTTACAAAGGCAAGTGTGCGCAAAAAACCTTTTTTGGTAATGGCGCAGGCTTGGCGGATTAATTCTACTTCGGTTTCGGATTTTATGGAGCGGAGTTCCATCAATAATGGAAAGCTGCGCTCATAATTATGCAGGGGAAAACGGTCTTTGCACTTTTTAATAAAGCGGGCATCGCGGGTTTCTACTTCAATGGTGGCACGCAGGTGTTCGTTAGTGTTGAGGTAAACGTTTTGTGCTTCGGCCATCAGGGTGTTGAAGATGCGCTCAAATTCAGAGAGCCAGAAAACGGTTTTTACGCCTGAAACTTCGGTGGCTTGTTGTTTGGTGAGTTTTGCGCCTTCCCAAATGGCAATGTGTTCGTTGGTTTCGCGAACGAAGAGCACTTCTTTGTAGTCCTTATTTAATGAATCGGGGAAGAGGATGAGTATGCTTTCTTCCTGGTCAATGCCGGTGAGGTAAAACAGATCGCTGTTTTGACGGAAGGCCATTGTGCCATCGGCATTGGTGGGCATAATATCGTTGCTGTTGAAAATGGCAACTGAGTTTGGTTTCAGTTTTTGAATTAAACGGGTGCGGTTTTCAATAAAGAGTTTGTTTGGAATGCTTGCGTATTTCATTTGTGATGGTTTTGGGCAAAGATAGGAACATTGCTCGCAAAGGCGCAAAGGCGCGAAGACGCAAAGGCAATTTTTCATAAATTGAGTTAAAAAATTTCCTTATTTTTGTTTTATAAATTTCAAACATGACCGCGTCCTTAAAATCTGTTTTTGATAAACTAAATAAATTGCCTTCTGACGAGCAGAATGCAATTGCTGATTTGCTTTCACAGGAATTGGCTTGGCAGAATTCTTTTTACAAATCAGAAAGCCAATTGGCTTTGCTTGCACAAGAAGCCAAAACAGAATACAAGAAAGGGAAAACAAAACCGATGAAATTTGAATGAAATCGGTAACTACACTGCGTTTCAGAAAATCTTACGCTGAATTACCTGCCCACATAAAAGAAGTTGCTAAAAAGGCTTATCGCCTTTGGAAGAAAAGTCCTTATCACGAAAGTCTTAAGTTTAAGAAAGTTCATACAACAGAGCCTGTATATTCGGTAAGAATTGGTCTTGCTTGGCGAGCCTTAGGAGTTAAAGAAGACGAAACCATAATTTGGTTTTGGATTGGTTCACATGCTGAATACGATAAATTGGTGGGTTCTTTATAATTCACATTAGAATTACAAGATGAAACCCTTCACCGAATCCCAACGCTTCACCCAATGGTGGCTGTGGCTAATTATTATTGGAGTTGCGGGATTGCACTTTTATAGTTTGTATCAGCAGTTTTATTTGGGCAAACCGTTTGGTGATAATCCTACAAGTGATGAAGGGTTGATTATGTTCAGCTTAATTCCTGCGCTTTTAATTGTTTTGTTTTTGTTGTTGAGGTTAGATACTAAAGTAGATACAGAAGGTGTTCATTACCGCTTTTTTCCTTTTCAACTTAATTACAAACTGATAAAATGGGATGAACTTGAAAAGGCTTATGTACGCCAATATAAACCCATTTATGAATATGGCGGTTGGGGAATTCGTGGTTGGGGAAAGGATAAAGCGCGAAATGTTTCGGGCAATATGGGTTTGCAACTGGAGATGAAAGACGGAGACCGGTTGCTTATTGGAACACAAAAACCGGAGGAGATGGAGAAGGCTGTGAACGCTTTTTGGAAGGGCTAAAGCCCTGCTTTCTTCTATTGCTTTTAAATCCCAGACACAAATGTCGGGGCAAATGGTGAAAAATAAAACCCCCGACCTTTTCAGGTCGGGGTCTATTGGCAATTGCGATATCCTTAAAACCTAAAACCTACCACTAGGATATCATCTACCTGCTCATTACTTCCCTGCCAATTTGCCAATACATTTAATAAACTGTCTTTTTGTTCTTCAATCGGTTCAGCACTTATTGCTTTCAATGTTTCGCGAAACTTTGATTTCATAAATTTTTTGCCTTGCGGTCCGCCAAACTGTGAGTAATAACCATCTGAAGAAAGGTAAAACGTAGTGCCTTTTTCTAAAGCAATCGTAGTAACTTTAAATTCTTTTTTTCTTCCCATTGCGCCTCCTCCTATTGAAAATGGATTGCCTGCTATTTCACAAAAATCGCCATTTGCGTTACGAACAAACAGCGGGCGGTAAGCACCTGCGTATGTAAGCTCATTTTTTGCTTTATCAATAACGCATACGCCCAGATCCATTCCATCTTTTACCTCATCGGCACTACCGCCATTTTGCAAAGCAACTATTAATCGCTCTTCTAATTTCTGCAAAATCTGAGAAGGGTTTGTTTCACACTCGCAGGCAACTATGGTGTCGAGCAAATCATTTCCGATGATGCTCATAAATGCTCCGGGTACTCCGTGTCCTGAACAATCGCTGAGGATGATTACCTGTTTGTCACCTTTTTCGTGAAACCACAGGAAGTCACCGTTTACAATATCTTTAGCTTTTGAAAAAATAAACGACTCGGGAAACATATTGTAAAAACGATCGGCTTTTGGAAGCACCGCTTTTTGTATGCGTCTGGCGTATTGTATGCTGTCAGTCATTTCCTTGTTTTTCAGGGTCATTTGGCGGGTAACCTCGGTGCGTTTATTTATTTCATCGCGCAAGGCACCGTTTGCCAGTTGAAGTAGTTTGGTGCGCTCTTCTACCATTAGCTCCAGTTCTTCGCGCACTTTTTCCATTTCAGTTGCTGCTTTTTGTTGCATCTGAATGCGTTCGGTTATATCACGCGATACCACAATTATTTCGTCAATCTCTCCGGTTTCGGGATTTAAAATAGGTTGCGAAGTGGTTTCAAGCCAGATGTATTTTCCGGCTTTGTTACGTATGCGATAAGAGAATGTATATTTTCCTTTATCGGAAAGCATTTTCATGTGCAGAATTCCTATAGTCTCAATATCATCGGGGTGTATGAGGTTATAGGCAAGGGTTCCTATTAAATCATCGGGCTCATAACCAAGAATGGTTTTGCACGCAGGTGAAATGAAGGTATATATACCTTCAGGGGAAAGTGTTGAAATTATGTCGGTTGAAAATTGAGCCAGCAGACGGTAGCGCTCTGCTTTTTCAATCATGAAATCAGTTGTCATTTTGTTTTTTGTTTAAAATAGCGGTTAGTATTTCAGGTATTTTTTCAAACTCGGTTGATTTATCGAGAAAATATTTTGCACCCAGTTCCATACTTTTTTTGCGGTAAGGCAAGTAGGACAGGTTGGTAAACATTATTACCTGAATTTCGGGATGTTTATCGCGTAAAAATTCAAGCAGCTCAAAACCGTTTTCTTCTTTCATCTGAATATCCAGAATAATTACTTCGGGGCTTTTTTCGATGATGCTGAGGTAAGCATCTGAAAGCGTAAAAGCGTGACCAAGCCAGTTCACGTTTTGTATGTCGTTAAGCATTTCGCCTAAGTTATCAGACACAATTTGCGAGTCGTCAACGGTTAGAACTTTGAGTGATGATATGTTTGTATTCATGGTATAAGAATTTTACACCACAAAGGAACGGCAACGGCAAGCCCTGCGAAATAGTAAGGAGTATGAAAGATTTGTAGTGGTTTGTACTACAAGAGTTAGAAGGTGAGAAAGTGAGAGGGTGAGAAAGAGGACTAAACGAGTGCGTTATCCAACGCATAGCGCGTAAGTTCAGCGCTGTTGTTGAGGTTTAGCTTTTCGAGGATGCGGGCGCGATAGGTGCTGATTGTATTTACGCTAAGTGATATTTCATCGGCAATTTCGCCAACGGTTTTACCCGAAGCAATAAGTTGTAATACTTGTAATTCTCTATCAGACAGTAATTCGTGTGCAGGTCTTTGTGAAGACGAGTCAATGCCTTCGGCTAATTTTTCGGCTAGTGTTGCACTGATGTATTTTTTACCTAACAACACTTTGTGAACGGCAGCAATGAGTTCTTCTGTTGCGCTGTCTTTATTAAGGAATCCTGAAGCACCGGCTTTAATAACGCGTATGGCATATTGTTCTTCAGGGTGCATACTGATTACAAGTACAGGTGCTTTTACACCCATATCGCGTATCTGTTTCAGTGTTTCCAAGCCGTTGCGACCGGGCATTGAAATGTCCATGAGAATAATATCCCATATACCACCTTTGGCTTTTTCAATTATTTCGTTGCTGTTAGATGCTTCCTGAATTTCAGCATCAGAAAATTCTTCGCGCAGCAGTTGCGCTAATCCTTTACGTACTATGGCATGATCATCGGCTATCAGGAACTTCATACTGCGGGTAAAGGTATTTGAAGAATTACAATAGTTCCGCCTGTGGGATATTTTTCAACTGAAAAAGTTCCGTTGAGGTGAGCAGCACGCTCATTCATTCCCAGCAAGCCGAAGGAGATGGCGTTAGATTTTCGGTCGTTACTGATGCCAATTCCGTTGTCAATAATCTGAAGAATTAGTTTGTTGCCACTGATAAAAAGTGTAACGTTTACCTGCGTTGCCTGTGAATGGCGGGCAATGTTTGTAAGCGATTCCTGAAAGATGCGGAAAACGGCAGTATTTATTTCTTTTGAAAAATCCTGTCCGCTCAGCTTTGATTCAACGGTGAATTTTATTCCGGTTCTCTCAGCAAACTCATTTGCCTGCCATTCAATGGCGGCTTCCAGACCAAGGTCGTCCAAAATGCCGGGGCGAAGCTGCTTGGCAATTTTGCGCACGGAGGTGATGGCATTGTTCACTAGGTCAATCATATCATTTGTTTTTTCGCGCAACAACGGAAACTGAAATTCTTTTTCGCTTTTGTTTTTTATCCAGGCTATATCCATTTTCAAACCGGTGAGCTGTTGTCCGAGTTCGTCATGAATTTCGCGTGCAATGTGGGTGCGTTCTTCCTCGCGAACGCCTTGCAGGTAGGCAGAGAGTTCGCGCAGTTCTTCGCGCGACTTTACCACTTCTTCTGTTGCCTGTTTGCGCATTCGTTCTTTCTCAAAATTTTCAAGCGCGAATGAAATGTTGTTGGTTGTTTCGAGTAGCAGGGAGATTTCTCCGTCATCAAAAAAGTTTACAGAATCTGCATACAGATTGAACGCGCCAACCAGTTTTCCGAATTTATTAATCGGCAAACTGATGCTGGAACGGTAGCCGCGGGCAAGCGCTTCGTCTTTCCATGAGAGCATGTGCGGGTCGTTTTCAATATCGTTGCAGCAGGTATAGTGACCTTCGCGCAGGGTAGTGCCGGTTGGACCCTGTCCTTCGGGAATATTTTCAACGGAAATGGATTTTATATGCGAAAGGTATCCGTGTTCTTCGCCTGCATGCATAACCGGAACAACCTGTTTTGTCTGTTCGTCAACCAACCCAATCCATGCCATACGGAATTTGCCTTGTTCAACAGCAATGCGGCAGGCCTCACCAAACAGTGTTTGTTCATCCAGAGCATGAACAAGCATTTGGTTAATGCGGCTGATAACGTAATACAGCCGGCTTGTTTTTATAATTTTTTCTTCAGCAATTTTGCGATCGGTTATGTTAATCATAGCGCCTACCATACGGAAGGGCTCGTTGTTTTTATCGTAGGTAATATAGGCGCGATCGTAAATGTAAAATACGTTGTTTGCACTGTCTAAAAAGCGGTATTCATCGGTCCAGAAATTTTCGCGTTTTTCAATTGCCTCGCGAATTTTAGTTGAAACCCGTTCTTTATCTTCGGGATGCAGACGCTCGTCCCAGAAATCAATGACAAGCGGAACGTCCTCGCGTTTATAATTAAATGCAGAATAAAAATTTTCGTTCCACCAGATGCTGTTGGTTTTTAAATCCCAGTCCCAGATAATATCATTGGTTGCCTTTGCACTTATGTTGAATCGTTCGATAGATAGTTTAAGTTCTGTCTCCGCTTTTTTGCGTTCTGTTATGTCAATGGCCACGCCCAGCAAACATTTTTTGCCTTCATATTCTGTTGCCCATCCATTAAAGTAATACGAAATTCTCCTTCTGTCTTTTGTGAAAAAATTAGCCTCCACATCATCCCTGCCTCCGCTAAAAACTGATTGTATTTTTTCGGTGAGCAACTGCTTTTCATCATCAGGAAAAAAGTCAAGCGGGTGCATTGTACTTATTTCTTCACCTGAATACCCTGATACGGTTTCAAAATTTTTGTTCCAACGCAGGAATTTTCCTGTTTCATCATAGAGATAAAAAAGTCCAGGGAGGCTATTGATTACCGAATCGGAAAGATTTTTTTCACGAATGATTTGTTGTTCGGCTTTTTTGGATTCGGTGATGTCTTTATAGAAAATGGTTAACCCGTCAGCAGAAGGATAAACTTTTACAGAAAACCATGTATTCAGCGGAGGATAATAGCTTTCAGCTTCTGTAGCTTTTCCGGTCTGCATAGCCTCGTAATACTTCTGCTGAAAAATGGTGCCTTCCATTTCGGGGTGCACATCCCAAATTACTTTGCCTAATGTTTCTTCTCTTCCTAAGGGATGATTTACAAGTGCAGCATCATTCAAAAACGTGTAACGCCAGTTTCTGTCTAATGCAACAAAGGCATCATTAACCCTACCCATTGTTGTGCGGTAATTATTTTCGCTATCGCTCAGTTGTTGGGTTTTTTCTTTTACTTGTCGGTTCAACTCTTCGGGTTGGCGTATAAAATACCAGGCAAATGAACCGCCTAAAGTTGCCAACGCAATTCCCAATATAACAAACATGGTTGACAGCGGAAAAACACGATTGTGTTTGGTTTTTACATATAGATTCCAGTCGCCATCGGGAAGCTGAATGGACACAAAATGTTCTTTACTGAATATTTCGGGATTTGGTAAAAAAAATTCTTCTATATGTGTTTGAGGATTTATTTTTGATAACTGGTAAATAAAATCACCACTACTGCTACTGTCAATTCCTGCCGCTTTAAGCAGTGTAGGTAATTTGATCACCACTGCAGCAAACCCCCAGAATTTATTTTTGATGAAAATGGGTTGTCTGCCTACAACTCCCATTCCTCCTTGTTTTAACTCAAAGGGGCCTGAAAAATAAAGCTCTTTTTTTTCAATTGCTTTTACTGCTTCCCGTTTACGGTCAGGATCTTTTAAAATGTCGTAACCAATTACCGATTCGTTACCCTTTAAAGGATAAACATTAGTTATAACACCGGCTTTAACCAATTGGATGGCATCAATAAACTTATTGGATTCCAAAAGTGGCTTTGCTACTCCGTTAAAATCTTTTGGTGCGCCATACTTTTCAACAATAAAGCCCAGTGTTTTTGTAGCGTTAAAACTTGACTGCAATGCACTTTGCAAGCGTTCTTTAGCAGCAGCAGCAGCATTTGTTATTTCACGTTGTTCAGCAGCAGAATTGATTACATAACGTTGATAAGAGAGGAATTGAGTCAATGCAAGCAGTGCCAAAAACACAATAAGCCCAATAATAACAGGCTTGTTTGAAGAGTTTAAGTTTGGAGATTTATCCATGCTGCATCTTAATTGCAGCGGAAAGATAAAAAATTATTTGTTAAATCCTGAACCCGATTACCAGCATATCATCAACCTGCTCGTTGTTGCCTTGCCATTCGGTAATGGTTTTTCTAAGCAGGCTTTCTTGGTTATGCATAGGTGTATCATAGTGTTCAAGCAACAATTCAATAAATTGGCGTTGCTTGAATTTTTTCTCCTTGGGTCCGCCAAATTGATCAGAAAATCCATCGGTAAAAATGTAGAACACATCACCGCGTTTGATATTTATTTCGTGGTTCATAAAAGCTTTCATTTCCTCGCCTTGAAATGAACCGATAGGAAAACGATTGCCTTTAATTTTCTTGAAAACGCCTTTGCTGAAATAGTAAAGCGGATTAAATGCACCGGCATATTCCAGAGTCATGGTGGTATAATCAACGCAGCAAAGTGAAATGTCCATACCATCACGCACCGTTGAACGCTCGCTGTGATTAAAAACGCTGCCCACACTTTTATTAAGATAATTAAGAATGTCGGAAGGGTGAACCATATTATGTTCATTGATAGCTTGATTAAGCGAATTATAACCAAGAATACTGATAAGCGCACCCGGAACGCCATGTCCCGTGCAGTCAACTGCAGCCATGTAATGTTTGTTGCCTTTGCTGAAATACCAGTAAAAATCACCGCTCACAATTTCTTTTGGGCGGAAGAACACAAAACTTTGCGGGAAGGCTATTTCAATTTCCTTTTTAAGCGGAAGAATTGCTTCCTGAATATGTCGTGCATAAGCAATACTGTCGGTAAGCTCAATATTTTTCAGCAAAATATCATACCCAAACATTTTCCGCTCTCTCAGTTGCTTTTTCAGCTTATCATTGGTATCCAGCAATTCCCGCGTTTTCTGCCCGATTGTTTCGCGAAGCTTATCCGTAAGGTTGATGAGTTGGTCATCAAAGGTGCGCAGTTGCGTAATATCCCTGAAAATGGCAAGCACCCCTGTAACCTGGTTGGCAACGTTGGTAAGCGGGGTATAATGTGCTTCAAAAAAGCCCTTTTTATTGTTGCTTTGGAAATAATAAGGGCGGTCGGTTGAAAGCGATTCCTCACCTCCAAGGGCTTTTCGGATGAATTTTATTTCCTCAATGGCATCAAAAAACGGAAACGAATGAAACAAGTTTTTTTCCAACACATCTTCCTTTCTTTCCCCTGAAATGTTGACCATCGCACGATTCCACTCTACAATCCTGAAATCGGAATCGATGATAAAAATACCGTCAATGCTTTTTTCCAAAAGCAGGCTGACAAGCATTTCTCCGTTTCGTGTAAGTTGAAGTGTATCCATATAAAAGGGTTGACTTATATGGAATAAGAGCAAAAGGGTTACAAATTAAGCACTTAACAACAAAAGTTGGTAAAAATTCCTTTGTTACAATGCCGAGGCTTCAACCTTACTTTGCTGAAAACTGAGAACCGATTCAAATTCTTTTTCAAACTCAGAGAGAGATTTGTTTTGCGCAACTTGTTCCTGCTCTAAATAAGCAGCAAGTTGCTTCGCTGTTTCCTTGTAGTTTGCAGCAATTTCAGGCCTTTCAAAATAAAGTTTGCCTGTTCTGCGAATAAGAAAATCTGAAATTGAAGTAGCCATTTCGTGATTTACGGAATACCAGATTTCTGCTTCTGAAACGGAGGAAAGTTCTTTTGCTTTTTCTAAAATAAGCGAAGTATTGGTTCCGTATTTATAAACTAAGCGTTGTGTTTCTTCCTCGTTGCAATCAACGGTTCTCGCAAGGTGATTGAGTGAACGTATAAAGCCTGAAATTGCTGTAGGGCTATTGAAATTTCCACCCGAAAGTATTATGCGATCGGTGTTGCAGGAACTAAAAGATTTTCCTGTTTCGGCTGATAATTGTTTTGCAACAAGGTTCACTGTTTTTTCAGCCATTTTGCGGTAACCGGTAAGTTTGCCGCCTGCTATAGAAATTACATTGCTTTCTGAAATAAAAATTTCGTCCTTTCGTGAAAGCTCTGAAGGTGATTTTCCGTCTTCGTGTATCAATGGACGCAAGCCGCACCAACTTGAAGTAACATCACTTTGTGTGAGGTTAATTCCTTCAAACATTGAGTTAATTGCAGCCAGTAAATAATCTACATCTTCCTCGGTAACGGCAGGGCGTTCCAGTTCTCCTTTATAGTTGGTATCTGTTGTTCCAATATACGTTGCATTTCCGCGCGGGATTGCAAAAATCATTCTGCCATCGCTCACATCAAAATATAATGATTGTGAAAGCGGAAGTTTTGTGTGTTCAAAAACAATGTGTACACCTTTGGTCAGGTGCAGTCGTTTTCCTTTCAGTGAATTGTCTTTTTCGCGTAGTTTATCCACCCATGGACCGCAGGCATTGACAGTTTTCTTTGCTTTTATTTCAAAATTGTTGTCTGAAATAACATCTCGCACTTTTGCACCTTTAGCTATTCCTTCTTTGTAAATAAATTCTTCTGCAGAAACATAATTCAGACAAATTGCGCCTCTCTCCACGGCAGTTTTCAGTATTTCAATGGTCAGACGCGCATCATCAGTTCTGTATTCGGTATAAAGCGCAGCACCTTTCAATTTTTCTCTTTTCAGAAGCGGTTCATGGGCAATTGTTTCCTGCTTGGTTAACATTCTTCTTCTCTCCGAACGTTCTACTCCTGCCAGAACATCGTAAACATAAATGCCTATTGAAGATGAAAACATGTTGAGTGAACCATTTTCAGTAATGGGCAGCATCATTTTTTCGGGAATAACCAGATGCGGAGCATTACGGTAAACTATTTCGCGTTCCTGCCCTACTTCTGCTACCAATGCAAACTCAAATTGCTTTAGATAACGCAAACCACCATGAATTAATTTGGTGCTGCGACTTGAGGTGCCGGCTGCAAAATCCTGTTTTTCTACTAAGGCAACAGACATACCGCGCGAAGCTGCGTCTAACGCAATTCCGGCACCTGTTATGCCTCCGCCAATAACGAGCAGGTCAAATTCCTTTTCCTGTAATTTTTCTATAAAATTATTGCGATTGAGCGCTGAGAACACGTTATTTTATTTGCCTGCCAACATTACTTTCTTCAAATCGGGGCGCAGGCGGCTTTTATACACCGAAAGGCTGTCATTCTTTATTCTTCCCTTGCGGAGTTTACGCTGTTCTTCTATCGGTAATTCAGTAATACTGATGCATTCGGGTGTGCAGCAGTTTTTCATTTTCTCTTTGCATGTTGAGCATTGAATGAAAAGTAGATGGCAATCATCATTAGCACAATTCGTATGTTCATCACAAGGCTCACCGCACTGGTGACAAACACTTATTACATCGTGCGTAATTTTTTCACCCAATCGTTCATCAAACACAAAGTTTTTGCCTTTGAATTTTGATTCTAAACCCTCCTGTTTTATTTGTCTTGCATAGTCAATAATGCCGCCATGCAATTGGTTTACATCTTTAAATCCTTCATGTTTAAAATATGCACTTGCTTTTTCGCAACGGATTCCTCCTGTGCAATACAACAGCACTTTACTATCTTTTTTGTCTTTAAGATTTTCGGTTACCCATTCCAGTTCTTCACGAAAAGTATCTACATCCGGACAAATAGCATTTTCAAATCTTCCCACCTCGCTTTCGTAATGGTTGCGCATGTCCACAACCAATGTTCCTTCCTGTTCCAATGCTTCATTAAATTCCTTTGCTGATAGGTGTGTGCCAACATTTGTTACATCAAATGCATCGTCATTCAAGCCATCCGCAACAATTTTTTTGCGGACTTTAAGCAGTAATTTGTAAAATGATTTTCCGTCATCTTCCACTGCAATTTTAAACGGAACATTCGTCAAATATTTATCAGTGTCAATATCCTTTCTGAAGGGCTCAAAATTTTCTTCAGGAACGGAAAGTTGTGCGTTAATTCCTTCTCTCGCCACATAAATTCTTCCTTTCACATTTAGTGCATCCCAGCGCTTGTAGAGTTCATCGCGATACTCATTTGGAGTGTCAATAATAACGTAACGGTAAAACGAAAGCGTAACACGTTTAATGGGTTCTTCCATCAAACGTTTTTTCAGTTCTCTTTTGTCTATACGATTATGAAGCAGCATGTTTGTAATAATTTGCGGGCGCAAAGATAAGCGAAAGCACGATTATTTAAGAAATTATGCAACTTTACGCCTCGTTTTAAAAATTTATGCAGGAAAAACTGAACTTATTGGTGGAAGAAATAAATGCTTTGCAACCCGCAACGGTTGATGAGCTTGAAAACTTCCGTTTAAAATATTTATCGCGCAAAGGCTTACTGACAGACCTTTTCGAAGAATTTAAAACAGTTCCCAACGAACAAAAGCATGAGGTTGGTAAAAAGCTGAACGAAGTAAAAACCGTAGCTGAAACCAAGTTTAATGAGCTGAAAGAAAAGCTTGAAAACTCAACCACTCAAAGCACAGTTGAATTTGATTTAACTGCACCCGGTGAACCTGCCGAAACAGGTTCTCGACATCCGCTTTCCATCGTTCGCAATGAGATTATCAGCATTTTTTCACGTATTGGCTACACCGTGCAGGACGGACAGGAAATAGAAGATGACTGGCATAATTTCTCTGCGTTGAATTTCCCGGAAGAGCACCCTGCGCGTGATATGCAGGACACCTTTTTCATTGATGTTACCAACAAGAAAAATTCTACAGCATTAAGAACTCATACATCTTCTGTGCAAGTAAGATTAATGGAAAGCGGCAAACCACCTTTCCGCAGTATTATGCCGGGAAGAGTTTTTCGTAATGAGGCTATTTCTGCCCGAGCGCATTGCATTTTTCACCAAGTTGAAGGGCTTTATATTGACGAAAATGTTTCGTTTGCCGACCTGAAACAAACACTGCTTTATTTTGCCCGCGAAATGTTTGGTGAGAAAACGCAAATTCGTTTACGTCCTTCTTATTTCCCTTTCACAGAACCAAGTGCAGAGATGGATGTTTCGTGTTTTATCTGCGAAGGAAAAGGTTGCAACATCTGCAAATATTCAGGTTGGGTAGAAATTCTGGGTTGCGGAATGGTTGACCCGAATGTGCTGGAAAACTGCGGCATTGACAGTAAAAAATATACAGGCTTTGCTTTCGGAATGGGTATAGAACGTATCACGATGCTGAAATACCGCATCAACGATTTGCGTTTGTTTTTTGAAAACGATGTTAGATTTTTGAACCAGTTTAAATCGGCACTAT
>JAGVLY010000054.1 GCA_020054035.1 Bacteroidia bacterium
GGGATATAAATCAGGGCGACACCAATGTTGTAATTGGTTTTACAGATACAAGCTTTGACCTCGACCATCAGGATCTTACCGGTAACATTAAATATAACTATGCAGATACTGTTGGTAATGGTGACGATGATGGAGATACCTTTCCTGATAATTTCAAGGGATGGGATATGGTTGACAATGATAATAATCTGTTTATTCAAAATGAATATCATGGAACCAGTGTTGTTGCTGTTTCTTCTGCTACAACAAATAATTCGTTAGGTATTTCAGGAGCGGGTTTTAAATGCAAATTTCTTCCTGTAAAAGTTGCCAATAGTTCGCAGGTTATCACAAAAGGATATGAGGGAATTGTTTATTGCGTTGACCACGGGGCAAAGGTTGTTAATTGCTCCTGGGGTAATACAACTTTCAATCAGTTGGCACAGGATGTAACAGACGATGCCATTCTGGGAAATGATGTTGTTATTGTAGCATCGGCAGGAAATATTTCTTATGATACAGCTTATTATCCTGCATCGTATCAATTTGTATTAAGTGTAACAGGTGTTGATGCGCTGGATAGATTTGACCCTCCTTCCAATCCTACTTTTTCATGGAACGATTCAGTTGATGTAAGTGCGCCTGGGTTTAATGTTTTTAGCACTGCTACAGTTGGAGTATCTACTTATGTTTACAATCAAACTACCGGAGGTTCATCTATTGCTGCACCTTTAGTTGCAGGTGTTGCAGGCTTGGTTCGCTCGCACTTTCCAAATATGACAGCCTTGGAAGTAGTAGAACGTATAAAATGCACAGCCGATAATATTGATGCCATTACTGAAAACGTTCCTTACGCAGGTAAGATAGGAACAGGAAGAGTAAATGCTTATGAAGCCTTATCAACCAACAATCAATGTGGTTTGGTTAGCATTGCTGAAAAACAAGAGCAAGGCATCCTGCTCTTTCCCAATCCTGCACAGGATGTTTTGAATTTTAATATTCCGTCCACAGTTTATAGTCCAAAGTCCAAAGTGGAGATTTATAACTCAATTGGCGAAACAATTTATTTCTCACATCTCACATCTCACATCTCACATCTTGATATATCATCACTTTCAGCAGGCATTTATTATTGCGCTGTTGAAAATGGAAAAGCATCATTAAGGAAAAAGTTTGTAGTGGTAAAATAGCCAAATCTTGTCTCTTGCTTCTTACATCTTGCTTTCCCTTTTGCGTATTTCACCCTTTTCACGTAGGTTTGTTCACTAAATCATTAAATCACTAATTCACAAATATTAAAGAATGGACATCAGCGAAGTAGTATCAATTGCAGGACAAAGCGGACTTTTTAAAGTTATCAGCCAGACCAAGAACGGTTTTATTGCCGAGTCGTTAACCGACAAAAAACGTATCCCCGTTTATGCTTCACAGAAAGTGGTTTCTCTTGAGAACATCAGCATTTTCACTACTGGCGAAGACCAGCCATTGGAAGATGTGTTGAAGAAAGTTGTGGAAAGCACTAAAGGCGAAAAAGCCTTTGATGCCGGAAAAGCATCTAACGATGAGCTGAAAAAGCAAATGGAAAAAGTGTTGCCGGAATACGACAAAGACCGTGTGTATGTATCCGACATCAAAAAACTTTTCCAGTGGTACAACATGTTGCACGATGCAGGTTTGCTTACCAAAGAAAAGAAAGCAGACGACAAGCACATTGATGTGGAACATGCACATGATAAAGCAGCACAGAAGCCAGCAGCAAAGATTACCAAACAACATATTCCTAAACCTGCGGCACCTAAAATCAGCACTACCACAGGCGTAAGAAAATCAGGAACAGCATAATTCGATGGAACGCTGATTTTTATGATGATTAAGATTCATTATGATTTTCAGTACTCGGTCAATCTGCGTAAATCATAATAATCATAAAAATCTGCGTTCTATCCTTGGAAACACAAATTCTCTCTAAAACAAAAAGACGTTTTCTTCCCGAAGATTTTAAAATCGTTTCGTGGGAAGCGCTGGAACCTTATTTAATTAACCTGCGCGATAGGCAGCTTAACTCGGTTAAAGAGTTAGAGAACTGGATACTCGACCGCAGCGAAGTAGAGGCCGTTGCCGAAGAAGAAACGGGATGGGCGTACATACGCATGAACATTGACACTACGGATGCAAAACTGGCCGAGAGGTTTATGTTTTATGTAAACGAGATACAACCTAAAGTTGCTCCGTTTGAAAATGAGCTGAACAAGAAATTAGTTGCCTCACCTTTTGCAGCCAATCTTGATACTAATAAATACTTCGTTTACCTGCGCGGAATTAAAACTCAGCTGGAGATATTCCGTGAAGAAAACATTCCGTTGGAGCGCGAAGTGAATGAGGAGCAACAGAAGTTCGGAAGCATTTCTGCTGTGCAGACCGTTACCTATAAAGGTGCGGAAATGACCATGCAGAAAGCGCAGCTGTTCTTAAAAGAAACAGAGCGCAACATTCGCGAAGAAGTGTACGCCTTGTTGAAGACACGCAGGCAGGAAGATGTTGACAAGCTGAATGAGCTTTACTCTTTGCTGATCAAGCTCAGAAACCAGATTGCAGTGAACGCAGGTTTTAAAAACTACCGCGACTACAAGTTTGCCGACCTCGGACGCTTTGATTACAGCGTTCAAGATTGCTTTAATTTTCATGATGCTATTGCACAGGAAATTGTACCCATCATGCGCGAGTTTGACCTTGAGCGTAAACAATTATTGAAATTAGATTCACTCCGTCCATGGGATATGGAAGTGGACAAGACCGGAAAGAAACCGCTGACAGTTACACCGGATGGCAATGAGCTTACCGATAAAACCATTGCGTTATTCTACCGCATCCGTCCATACTTTGCTGAATGTTTGGAAATCATGAAAGCAAAAGGCAACCTTGACCTTGAATCGAAGAAAGGAAAAGCACCGGGCGGTTTCAACTACCCGCTTTACGAGACAGGAGCACCGTTTATTTATATGAACTCCGTAGGCTCATTCCGCGATATGATAACCATGATTCACGAAGGTGGACATGCTGTTCATTCCTTCCTCAGCGCCAATCTTCCTGTTACGCAGATGAAGAGTTTGCCTTCTGAAGTTGCTGAATTAGCTTCAATGGGAATGGAGTTGTTGACAATGGACAATTGGGATATTTTCTTTGAAAATGAAGATGATTTGCGCAGAGCTAAAAAAGAACACTTGGAAAAAGTATTGCATATTTTCCCTTGGGTAGGAACGATAGATAAGTTCCAGCACTGGGTATATGAAAACCCGAATCACACAGTAGCAGAAAGAGCAACTGCATGGCAGAGCATCCTTGATAAGTTTGATACCAACGTAATTGATTGGAGCGGCAACGAAGATGCACGAGCTACCATGTGGCAAAAACAATTGCATTTGTTTGAAGTGCCGTTCTATTATATAGAGTATGCCATCGCACAATTAGGTGCTATTGCCCTCTGGAAAAACTATAAGCAAAACCCTGATAAGACAGTGGATAATTACATGGCTGCACTAAGCCTTGGTTATTCTCGCCCTATCCGCGAGATTTACGAAACAGCCGGTATCTCTTTCAACTTCTCGAAAGAGTATGTGCATGAGTTGGCTGCTTTTGTGAAAGCGGAGTTGGCGAAGATTTAGACTCTAATTTGTTTTGAGCCACGAATTCCACAAATTTTCACGAATTTGATTAGTGTTCATTAGTGTAATTAGTGGCAACTATTTACTTCTCCGTGCCTTTGTGGTTAAAATTCCTTTCTTTGCAATAAGATGGCAACAACACAAACCGGTATAGCAATCATCGGCAGCGGCTTTTCAGGAATATGCATGGGCATACAACTGAAAAAAGTTGGCATAACTGATTTCCTGATTTTTGAACGTGCATCTGATATTGGCGGAACATGGCGCGACAATACTTATCCCGGTGTTGCCTGTGATGTTTCTTCGCACATGTATTCATTTTCTTTTGAGCCTAACCCGAATTGGAGCAGGATGTTTTCACCACAGGCGGAGATTTTGCAGTACCTTAAAGACTGTGTTAAGAAATATGAACTCACCTCATTTATAAAATACAATACAAATATTTCAGGTGCTGAATTTGATGAGAAGAATTCACAATGGAATATTCATACACAATCAGGCGAAACAATTATTGCCAAAACCTTTGTGAATGGAATGGGTCCTTTGAACCGTGCTGTTGTTCCGCACCTAAAAGGTATTGAAACGTTTACCGGAAAATCATTTCACTCATCGGAATGGGATCACAGTTTTAATTTAACTGACAAGCGCGTTGCAGTAGTTGGTACAGGCGCAAGCGCCATTCAAATTGTTCCCAACATTGTGAAGAAAGTAAAAGCACTTTATCTTTTTCAGCGAACGGCTCCATGGGTACTTCCCAAGCCCGATAGAGACATGAGTTCGTTAGAGAAAAAACTGTTTCGCTATTTGCCGTTCACACAAAAGCTCTATCGCTACTTTATTTATTGGGTATTGGAATCAACTGCGCTAGGTTTAGTTGTTAATCCTAAATGGACAAAATTGCTTGAAAAAGTATCGCTGAGACATTTGAAGAAATCAGTTGCTGATGAAGAGTTGAGGAAAAAACTGACTCCAAAGTATATCTTGGGCTGTAAGCGAATCTTAATAAGCAATGATTATTACAAAGCACTTACCTTGCCACAATCGCAGGTTATTACAGAAGCAATTGACAGAGTAGAAGACAAGGCAATCATTACTAAAGACGGCAAGCGAAGTGAAGTGGATGCAATCATTTACGGAACAGGGTTTAATGCAGCAGAATATCCCAAAGAATTTGTTGTAAAAGGTTTAAACAATACATTGCTATCAGATGAATGGAAACACGGACCAGAAGCCTATCTCGGCATAACGGTTAAACATTTTCCTAATCTGTTTTTCATTATCGGGCCCAACACCGGGCTTGGAAATAACTCAATGATATTTATGATTGAGTCACAGGTAAATTACATTGTTCAATGCATTCAAAATCTGCGCGAGAATGGCTACAAATATTTAGATGTAAAAGAAAATATTCAGGAGAATTATAATTTTGAAATTCAAAAGAAGTTGGCGCATACTGTCTGGAACTCAGGCTGTGTAAGTTGGTACCAAACAGCAGAAGGAAAGAATACTTCCATCTGGCCGGGGTTTACGTTTCAGTATTGGAACAGGATGAAGAAAGTAAAGAAAGAAGATTTTAAATGGGTTAAATAAAAAACCAATAAATATGTTTATCGGACACTTTGCATTAGCACTTGGAGCAAAAAAAGCAGATCCAAAACTCTCACTCGGAACCACCTTTATAGCGGTGCAATTATTGGATTTGCTCTGGCCTCCGTTCCTGCTTATTGGAATTGAAAAGGTTAAAATTGAGTCTGGCAATACTGCATTTACTCCGCTTAATTTTATTCATTACCCGTTTTCACACAGCCTTGTTAATGCTGCTGTATGGGCAATGTTATTTGCTACGGTGTTTTATTTTATCCGCAAGGATATAAGAAGCGCAGTAATTGTTGGTGCGCTTGTTCTCAGTCATTGGTTTTTAGATTTACTTACACACCGTCCTGATTTGCCTGTGTTTCCATGGAGCGATTGGAAAGTGGGTTTGGGCTTATGGAATAATGTTACGCTCACCTTAGCAACTGAAGTGGGTCTGTTTGCTGCCGGAATTTATTTTTTTATTTCAAATACAGTGTTGGACAAAAAACACAAAATTATTTTTTGGTGTCTGATTGCCTTTCTGTTGGTTGTGTATGTGATGAATGTTTTTGGTCCGCCACCGCCAAGCGAAGAAGCAATTTCTTATGCAGGTTTTTCGTTGTGGTTATTGGTTGCCTGGGCTTACTGGGCAGATAATAAATCAGAAAATCTTACCCGGATTTAAAATCCCTTTAGGGTCGAAAACTTTTTTAATGCCACGCATCAGGTTCAGGTTTACTTCGCTCATGGCAAGCGACATGTAAGGGCGTTTGGCAATTCCTATTCCATGCTCGCCTGAAAGCGTACCGCCTAATTCAACCACACGTTTAAAGATTTTTGCAATCCCTTCATTCACTTCTTTGTTCCACCATTCATCACTCAGTTGTTCTTTCATAATGTTGATGTGCAGATTACCATCACCTGCGTGTCCGTAGCAAACGGAGTTGAAGTTGTACTCTGTTCCAATCTCTTTAATAAAAGTAATCAGCGCAGGAAGACTTGCGCGCGGAACTACCACATCTTCTGCTTTGGTAAGTGAATAAGCGTTAACGGCCGGAGAAACATTTCTGCGCAGTCGCCATAGTTCTTCTTTTTGTTGTGCTGAATCGGCAAAAAGAATTTCACCTGTTTCATAATCGGCAAGTGTTGCCATAATTTTTTCGGCATCTTTCATTAACACTTCTTCATCGTTGCCGTCCAATTCTATAATCAAGTGTGCGTTAATTCCGTCAGGCAAATCTATGTTTACACCTTTGCCCAGATCTTCTAAATATGCTTTTGTCTTTACGATTGCTTCGCGTTCTACAAACTCCATTCCCGATGGATTTATTCCTGCCATGTAAACAGCAGTTATTCCGCGACATGCTTCTTCAGAAGTAGAGAACGGAACTAAAAGTGTAACATCTTTTTGCGGCAGCGGACGAAGCTTGAAAACAATTTTAGTAATGATGCCCAGTGTTCCTTCGCTGCCGCACATTAGTTGGGTAAGGTTATATCCTGTTGAGTTTTTCAGAACGTTCGCTGCGGTTTTTATGATTTCTCCGGTTGGTAAAACCACTTCCATATTTAAAACATAATCTCGGGTAACGCCATACTTCACTGCTTTTGGCCCGCCTGCATTTTCGGCTAAGTTGCCACCGAGAAAACAAGTTCCACGGCTGCTTGGATCAGGAGGATAGAACAATCCTTTTTCTTTTACAGCATTCTGAAAGACTTCAGTGATAACACCCGGTTCAACAGTGGCCTGTAGGTTGCGTTCATCAATTTCAATGATCTTATTTAAGCGTTCAGTAGAGAGCACAACCCCTGCTGCCAAAGGCAAGGCTCCACCGCTTAAACCTGTTCCTCCGCCACGCGGTGTAACAGCAATAATAGCCTGGTTGCAGATTTTCATCACCTGCGAAATTTCTTCTGCATTAGCAGGTTTTATAACTACTTCAGGAATGAATTTGTGATCTTCTGTTTCGTCCGAAGCATTTATCTCCAAGGTTTCTGCATCAACAAAAACAAATTCGTTGCCGACAATTTTTTTGAATTGTTCAAGAATTTCAGGTGTTACTTTAGTATAGTTCATGGAATGAGAATAGACAGGACAAACATGGTAATTTCACCCATAGCTATTTTGGTTCGTGGAATTTATTTTCAACTGAATTTTGTTAAGAATGAACATAGTGACCTTTATCATACATTTGTTACATACTAAACAATAATTTCTATGGAAGAAAAAAAAGAATGGTGGGAAAGGAATGCTGAGAAATTAGAAAATGGCGCTGTTGCTGTTGCCGTAATAGCTTTTATTATTATGGTTTGTTACCTCATTTCTTTTGGCTTTTCCGGTTATTTGTTTGGTAATATACAAAACCTTTCTCCCGATAACGGAGCAAAACTTGGAGATTTTATTGGAGGGGTTATCGGGACACTTTTTGGTGGAGCAACTGTAGTTTTGGTTTATTTAACATACAAGAGTCAGAAAGCAGAATTAAGAGAAACTGTAATTACAGCAGAAAGACAAAGGTTTGATAACCTATTTTTTAAATTAATAACAGTTATCGAAGAATATCTTTTAAAAGATGTGGTTGTTGGAACAGGGGAAGACAAATATGTGGACGGTTCTTGTGAAGGATACATAGAGAAGGAAGGGATTAAATTAGAGGAGCATCTGCGTAATTATATCCTTTCGTTTCTTAATCAAAAAATTACCAAAATAGAATATCATGATTTTGATATTATGGACTATTCAAAGGAGTTGTTTAAAGATGAAATAATAGTGCCTTATATTGAGTATTTACACATTATTCAAAGGAGTATTGACCAAAATCTTCAAGACAAAATAATTAATAAATCTGTAGCCACGATGTACCAAGTAATCATGAGACATGCCATAGGATCAAAACAAGCATTTCTTTTCGGATATCGTTTATACTACCTTAATAATTTAAAGAAGGAAAAAGGGAAAGAAAAGATTGTAAAAACATCTGTATTTTGGTTTGATCAAAAAGCGTATTCACTGATTGAACAATCAGATGATAAAACGGTAAAAAAGATTATGCATTTACCTAGATTAAATATTCACTTAGGAAATGCAACACATCAATTCTCAACTCATAGTTTATCAATACAGGTGTATGAAGACCTAATAATTGAAAATAAAGACAGTTTAGATTTTAAAATTATAGATATAAAATGTGATACTGACACCTTATTAAACGTTGATGATACAGTAAAAAAAATTCTCGAAAAGAAGATTGAACTAGGGAATATATTGAGGCATTATTCTAATTGGAAAATGTTTTTTAATCAGAATAACGAACTCGATTTACAAAATTTGTGTCATTCAGGTTTTGTAACTACCAGAATTCCAATATTGATGGGTATTGAATATGATAAGAGAAGATTTGATTTTGTTTTCTCTTTGTCCTTTATTAGAAATAGCAATATGATTGATGTTAGGATAGAAGATGGTTATAGCACAAGATTGTGATAAATGAATTTGCTTTTCCCCAACCATTCCTAGTATTTGGTTTTACTTCCCAAAACTTTTCAACACATCCGCTTCAATAGGTATCTAAGCTTTATTTTTGCAGAAATAGTATTCCCATCTGATTTCTGATTAATGCCTGTATTTTCCCATCTCCATGTCCATACCCAGTTTTCATTACTGGATGGAGCAGCCAATATTTCTTCACTCTACAAAAAAGCTATTGCCAGTGAAATGCCGGCACTTGCAATTACCGATCATGGGAATATGTTTGGTGCATTCAAATTTGTGGCAGAGGCTTCAAAACATAATACACCCGACAATCCGAATAAAATAAAACCTATTGTCGGTTGTGAATTTTATTTGGTGGAAGACCGCCACCGCAGACAGTTTACCAAAGATGATAAAGATGTGCGTTATCATCAATTGATGTTGGCTAAGAATGCGGAAGGTTATAAAAATCTGATAAAACTTTGTTCGCTCGGTTACATGGAAGGTCTGTATGGAAAGTATCCGCGCATAGATAAAGAGTTGGTGCTGAAATATCATAAAGGTTTGATTGCAACAACGTGTTGCCTTGGCGCTGAAGTGCCGCGCACTATTTTAAGAAAAGGAGAAGAACAAGCGGAAAAAGTTTTCCAGTGGTGGTTGGATTTATTCGGTGAAGACTATTATGTGGAATTGCAACGCCATTCCATTCCCGAACAAATGAAGGTGAATGAAGTGTTGCTGAAGTTTGCCAAGAAATACAATGTGAAAATTATTGCATCCAATGATTCGCATTATGTAGATCAGAAAGATTCGAATGCACACGATATTTTGCTTTGTCTTAATACAGGTGAGAAGCAAAGCACACCTTCAGCAAAAGATTTTGGTGATGATGACAGTGTAAGCTCAAAAGGCAAACGTTTTGCTTTCTTTAACGACCAGTTTTATTTCAAGTCAACCACTGAAATGAATCAGTTGTTCAGTGATTTGCCGGAGGCAATTGATAACACCAACGAAATTGTGGGCAAAGTTGAAACACTGAAACTGAAGCAGGATATTATGCTTCCGAATTTCCCTATTCCAACGGAGTTTCAAACCCACACACAATCCGAAAAGGTAGATGAAAAAACAACACTTTCTCCTGATACATTAAATCAATGGGAATACCTGCGCCACCTTACTTTTGTCGGTGCCAAAAAACGCTATGTTGATATTTCACCTGAAATTGAAGAGCGCCTGAACTTTGAATTGTTTACCATTAAAACAATGGGATTTGCGGGTTACTTTCTCATTGTTGCTGATTTTATCAATCATGGAAAAGACATTGGAGTTTTTGTAGGTCCGGGGCGCGGTTCTGCTGCGGGGTCTGTTGTTGCATATTGTATTGGCATCACTAACATTGATCCGATAAAATATAATCTTCTGTTCGAGCGTTTCCTGAATCCCGACCGTAAATCAATGCCTGATATTGACACCGATTTTGATGACGAAGGTCGTCAGAAAGTAATTGATTATGTAGTTGAAAAATACGGCAAAAACCAGGTGGCGCAGATTGTTACTTATGGCACTATGGCTGCCAAAATGAGTATCAAAGATGTGGCGCGCGTGTTGGATATTCCTTTGGCTGATTCTAATATGTTAGCCAAGCTTGTTCCTGAGCGTCCGGGTATTGAACTCAACCGTTTAATTCTTGCTCCGCTTACAGGTGACAAAAGTCTGAAAGAGAAAGAAAATCTTTCTTCGGAAGATATGGAAGGAGTAACCAAACTGCGTGAGATTTACAACGGAACGGGCGATTTAACCAATGTGCTGAAAGAAGCAGTAATCCTTGAAGGATCGGTGCGCGGAACAGGTATTCATGCAGCGGGAATTATTATTGCTCCTTCCGATCTTACGGATATTATTCCTGTTTATACTTCAAAAGAAACGGAGTTGCTCATCACACAATTTGAAGGAAAAGTAATTGAAGATTCAGGTGTTATAAAAATGGACTTTTTGGGTTTAAAAACCCTGACCATTTTGCGTGATGCGCTGATCATGATCAAACAAAATCACGGAGTTGAAATTGACTTAGATACCATTCCGCTTGACGACAAAAAAACCTTAGAGCTTTATCAGCGTGGCGAAACCAACGGTACATTCCAGTTTGAGTCGCCCGGAATGCAGAAGCATTTAAAAGATTTAAAACCTGACAAGTTCGAGGATTTGATTGCGATGAATGCGCTCTATCGCCCGGGTCCGATTGAGTATATCCCGAATTTTATTGCCCGTAAAAACGGCAAGGAAAAAGTGAGTTACGATTTGCCTGAGATGGAAGAGTTCTTGCAGGAAACGTATGGTATCACTGTTTACCAAGAGCAGGTGATGTTGCTTTCGCAGAAACTGGCAGGCTTTACCAAGGGTGATGCTGACGTACTGCGTAAGGCGATGGGTAAAAAAGACAAAGCCACGCTTGACAAGATGAAAAGCAAGTTCATTGAAGGTGTAAAGAAAAATGGATTAGACGAAACAGTTTGTGAAAAAGTGTGGACTGATTGGGAAAAATTTGCCCAATATGCGTTCAATAAATCACACTCCACTTGCTATGCATTTGTGGCTTTTCAAACGGCTTATCTCAAAGCTCACTATCCGGCTGAATACATGGCTTCGGTGCTTACGCACAACCTGAGTAATATTGATAAGGTTACCTTCTTCATGGAGGAATCAAAGCGCATTGGAATTCCTGTTCTTGGTCCTGATATTAATGAATCGGAATACCGTTTTGCGGTAAATAAAAGCGGACAAATCCGTTTTGGTTTGGGTGCTGTAAAAGGTGTGGGTGAAGCTGCTGTTGCAGCTATTGTGGAAGAGCGCAAAACAAACGGACCTTTCAAAAACATATTTGATTTAGTAAGAAGAATTAACCTGCGCACCGCCAACAAAAAAACATTTGAAAGCCTTGTTTATGGTGGCGGATTTGATTCATTTGGTTTGCACCGCGCCAATTATTTTGCAACCGAAGGCGATGGCAATTCTTTTCTTGAAAAAGCCATGCGTTATGGCACAGGAAGCCAGGATGCAAAAAACAGTTCGCAGGTTTCGCTGTTTGGTGAAGCCAGTGAGGTGCAGATTGATGAGCCTACTGTTCCTGCAATGGAACCTTGGGGGCAACTGGAGCAACTGAAGTATGAGAAAGATGTAATCGGTTTTTATCTTTCAGGGCATCCGTTAGATACCTATCGTGTGGAGATGGGATTTTGTAAAAACAAACTTTCAGAATTACGGGAACTAACCGGTACTCATAAAGACAGGGAGTTTACTTTCGGGGGAATGGTAACAGCCGTGAATCATCGGGTTGGAAAAACGGGTAAGCCTTTCGGAAATTTGACGATAGAAGATTATGAGGATTCTTCTGAATTCATGCTCTTTGGTGAAGATTATGTGAAGTACAAACTATATATGACTCCGGGCTATTTTGTTTATATCCGCGGAAAAGCACAGCCAAGCTGGAGGAATCCGGATGCAATGGAATTTAAAATTACTTCCATGCAACTGCTTTCTGAAGTACGTGACAAATTATTGAAGAACATTACCATCACCATTTCACTTTCCGATATTTCAGATGATTTTGTAACTAAACTTACAGATGTTTTGGACGAAAATGCGAAGAAGGCAAAAGGAACTTGCTCTGTCAAATTTCATGTGGTTGATCCTGATGCAAATCTGGCAATTGATATGCCTTCGCGCAGGCTGAAAATAAGTCCTGATAACGAACTATTAGAAGCAATTGAGAAGGGATTAAAACTTCCTTGTAAACTGAATTAAACATTAACGAAAAGCAATTGTTTTATAAAGCATTCAGTCATCCTGTCATGAAACTTCTACTGGCAGGATAATTGAAAACCCAAGCAGAAATTATTTAATATTGTAACCCTAATAAAAACAGAACTAAGCGAAGCGTTCTCTTTGATACAAATAAAAATTAATTAAAAATCAAAAAAAATTATGGCAATCGAATTAACAGATGCAAACTTTGATGAATTAGTCATCAAATCAGACAAACCCGTATTGGTAGACTTTTGGGCAGAATGGTGTGGTCCTTGCCGTATGGTTGGTCCTTTGGTTGAAGAAATTTCAAAAGAATACGATGGCAAAGCCGTTGTAGGTAAGGTAGATGTGGACAGCAATCCTGGCATTTCAGCTCGTTTTGGCATCCGCAATATTCCTACTATTTTGTTTTTCAAAGGAGGAGAAATTGTTGACAAACAAGTAGGAGCCGTTCCTAAAACAGTGCTTGCTGGCAAGCTGGACGCTCAGATGAGCTAATCCGGTATGTCGCAGGTTCTCCATAACAGAGAATTTCAGCAATTCAGCCACCTCGAGCTTATAGCTAAACAGGTGGTTGAAGGCTTTATAACGGGTCTTCACAAAAGCCCTTTTCATGGTTTTTCGGTGGAGTTTGCGGAGCATCGTCTTTACAATACTGGCGAGTCAACGCGACATATTGACTGGAAAATATACGGTCGCACCGAAAAGCTTTTTGTAAAGAAATACGAAGAAGAAACCAACCTGCGTTGTCAGCTGGTGATTGACAGTTCTTCGTCCATGTATTTTCCCTACAGCGAAAAAAACAAACCGGGACACGAGAATAAAATTACGTTTGCCGTGCATTCCGCTGCGGCATTAATTCATTTATTGAAAAAGCAGCGCGATGCGTTTGGTCTTAGTATTTTCTCAGACAGTGTAGATGTTCACACGCCTGCACGTTCCAGCACCATGCACAGCAAACTGCTGTTTCATGAACTGGAAACTATTTTGCAGCAGCGCGAGCTTACCGCCAAGAAAAAAACAGTGGCGGCAGATGCACTTCATCAAATTGCCGAAAGCATTCACAAACGTTCGCTGGTTATTATTTTCAGTGATATGATGGACAACAGCGGTAAAGCGAACGAGGCTATCTTTTCTGCCTTGCAGCATTTGCGTCATAACAAGCACGAGGTTATTTTATTTCACGTAAACGACAACTCTAAAGAGCTGAATTTTGAGTTTGACAACCGCCCATATCGCTTTATAGATTTGGAGACGGGAGAAGAATTACGCGTAGTTCCGAACGAAATCCGACAATCCTACGTAGAAGCAGCTCAAAAATTTAAAAAAGAACTGATGCTTCGCTGCGGACAATTCAATATTGATTTTATTGAAGCCGATATAAAACAAGGTTACCGCCAGGTTTTATTGCCTTATTTGCTGAAGCGTAAAAAGATGATTTAAAAGATGCAAGAGATAAGAAACAAGAGGCAAGAGATAAGAAACAAGATGCAAGAGATAAGAAGCAAGAGACAAGAAACAGTCCTATCAACTATGTTTTCGGGAAAGAAGAAATATCATCTTATTGTATTGCTGCTATTTGTTTGTGGTTTTAATTCCTTTGCGGTTGACTTTACTTCGCTGGTGCGCGAAAAGCCTTTAGTGGTAAGTTATACAGCCGATAAGAATACCAACGTTTCGTTTCTGTTTAATGTAAAGTCGGTTAAAGAAAGCAAACTGGATATTTACCTTAATGTGCGTTATGTTATCGGCAAAGACACGCTGAACGATTATCTTTATTTTGGTGAAGGGTATACTGGCATGATCAAAGAGATTTATCTCGAGCAGGGAGATTCGGTTCAGGCTTATATTTACCTTAATAATGAAGAAACTGATAAGGTTATTAATCTGAACGGCTCGTTTACCGTCAAAGCAGGACCGGGTCTGGATATGACTTCTACAGGTGAGGTATGCCGTTTTACAGGAACCATTTGGAAAGATGATCAGTTACCGCTTTTCCGTATTGCTAAAGCAGATGATAAAAAGCAACAACTTAGCATTGATGTTGATCTTACCGAGAATTATGAGTTTGACAAACTATTTGTGAAAATAAAAGTGGTAAGTCCGGCTCAGGGTATTCTGCTCTTCAGCAAAGAACTTGCAGTTAATGACGAACAGATTATAGGTTTCCGCAGAAAGACGGTAAAGATTGATTTCCCGGATTTGGAGGTGCAAAAGGCCGGAAGTTATTATGTACAGGTGTTTCATCAGATGGGACAGAGCCGTGTAAATGGCGTAGAATCCATATCTTACCATCTTACTGATAAATAATTTTGCAGGAATGCAAAAATGAGTTACTTTCGCACCCTCTTTTACCGAAAGGTAGGGTAGTTCTTTAAGATAAAATGTGATTTTTGAACCGGATGATTAGTTCAATACAAGATAAAATTCTCCTTGGGCTGGTAGTTCAGCTGGTTAGAATGCTGCCCTGTCACGGCAGAGGTCGCGGGTTCGAGTCCCGTCCAGCCCGCAATTATAAAAGTACGTTAATGCTTTTAACCAAAAAGCCCCTACAAATAGGGGCTTTTTTATTTTTACAGGTTTCCTATCTCA
>JAGVLY010000085.1 GCA_020054035.1 Bacteroidia bacterium
CATGATGTTCAATTTTGCTGGTAATAGCATATTTAATACCTAAATCATTAACCGCACAACGGATAGCCATGTTATCAGCCTCCGTTCCACCCGAAGTGAAAAATATCTCAGCGGGAGAAACATTCAGAAAACCTGCAACCTGCTTGCGTGCTTTTTCAATAACAGCACGCGCCTGTCTGCCATAACCGTGAATGGAAGAAGGGTTGCCGAATTGTTCTTTCAGAACCGGCAACATGGCTTCCACCACTTTTTCGTCAATGGGAGTTGTGGCTGCGTTGTCTAAATATACTTTCATTTTCTTTACTCTGCTCCCTCTCCTTTGGAGAGGGTTGGGGTGAGGCTATTTCATCAACTCTTTAATATCCATAATTATTTTTTTCGCCAATGTATCCGCAGTTGTTTCAGTCGGGCTCTCAGAATAAATGCGGATAATAGGTTCCGTATTTGACTTGCGAAGATGTACCCATTCTTTGGTTCTTTCAAACTCAATCTTCACACCGTCAACGGTGTTTATTTTTTCTTTCTTGTATTTCTTTTGTATCGCAGCAAGAATGCCATCCACATCAGTGCCGGTTGCCAATTCTACTTTGTTTTTTGACATAAAGTAAGAAGGATATTTTCCGCGCAGCAACGAAACGCTTTTTGCATTTTTTGCAAGATGCGTCAGGAATAACGCAATACCAACTAACGCATCGCGTCCGTAATGCAACTCAGGATAAATGATACCTCCATTTCCTTCACCGCCAATCACGGCTTTTGTTTCTTTCATTTTTTCCACAACATTTACCTCGCCCACGGCAGAAGCAGAATATTCGCCACCTGCTTTTTCGGTTACATCACGCAATGCACGTGTTGATGAAAGATTGGAAACGGTGTTTCCTTTCTTTGATTTCAGAATATAATCAGCAACGGCAACCAGTGTATATTCTTCGCCAAACATTTCACCGTCTTCGCAAACCAACGCCAAGCGGTCAACATCGGGGTCAACCACAATGCCGATATGTGCATCTTTCTTCTTTACCACTTCCGCAATTTCGGTCAGATTTTCAGGCAGCGGCTCGGGGTTATGCGGAAAATGCCCGTCAGGTTCGCAATACAGTTCAGTGATTTTTGTAACGCCCAGTGCGTTCAATAATTTAGGAACTGCAATTCCTCCGGTTGAGTTTACGCAATCAATCACCACTTTGAAATCTTTGGCTTTTATGGCTTCAACATCTACCAGAGGCAGTGCCAGTATTTTTTCAATATGCCTTTCAATAGCCCCTTCACGGATTACATAAACGCCTAATTCATTTACTGCTGCAAAATTGAAGTCTTCGCTCGCTGCAATTTTTAAAAGTTCTTCGCCTTCACCAGCAGAAATAAATTCGCCTTTGTTATTCAGAAGTTTCAGCGCATTCCATTGTTTTGGATTGTGACTGGCGGTGAGTATGATTCCTCCATCAGCTTTTTCATCGGTTACAGCCATCTCAACAGTTGGCGTGGTGGAAAGCCCAACATCAATCACATCAAAACCTGCTCCGAGCAAGGTTCCTGAAACCAGTCGGTTTACCATGTCACCGCTTACACGGGCATCGCGACCTACCACAATTCTAGGCCGGCCTTTTTTCTTGAATGATTTTTTAATCAGTGCTGAATATGCTGCCGTAAATTTTACAATATCTAAAGGGCTTAAACCTTCGCCCGGCTTGCCGCCTATGGTTCCTCTTATTCCGGAAATTGACTTTATTAAACTCATATATTTTTTGAAAAGGGACACAAAGATATAAATGAATGTTAAGCCTGAATTAAAGCCTGATTTTATGCAGCCTTAATTTTTAAACAGCTTCTGTTAATAATTAAAAAAGGCCCAAAAACGTTTTTATTTGAATTTACTAACTTTGCATTAAATCTTCATGCTGAATAACCTAAGGATATGACAGAAGAAACCCCCACCAACAGCGAGAACACTCATTTCAAAAATTGTTTGGAACGTTTTGAAAAAATGATGCGCAAAAACGAGCGTTATTTTTTTGACTCAGGTGATTTTGAAGAGCTTCTCAATTATTATATTTCAAACAATGAAAACGGCAAGGCTCTAAAAGTTGCCAGTTGCGCCATTGAGCAGCATCCCTATCAGGTGATGTTTATTATACGAAAAGCCCAATTGCTTTCGGCTTCTAATCAGCAGGACAAAGCATTGGCTGTTATTTCAAAAGCCGAGTCGCTCGATCCTTCGAATACTGAGTTGTACATCACCAAAGGCAGCATTTACAGCCAGATGGGAATGTATAACAAGTCAATAGAATGCTACAACGATGCTATTAAAAAGGCAGATGATCCCGATGATATTTACTTGTGTATTGCCTTTGAATACGAGAATATGTCGGATTACTATACTGCGTTACGCTATCTGAAAAAAGCATTGCAGGTAAATCCGCAGAACGAGGCAGCTCTTTACGAAATGGCTTTCTGTCACGAAATGCAAAGTACACACGAAGAAGCGGTAGATGATTTCAATGCTTTTCTTGAAGAGCATCCTTATTCGGCTTCAGCTTGGTACAACCTTGGTATTTCGTATGCCAAGTTAGATCAGGATGAAAAAGCAATTGAGGCATACGATTACGCTTTAGCTATTAACGACAAATTTGCTTCTGCCTATTTTAATAAAGCCAACTCATACGCTAATCTTGAAAGGTATCGCGAAGCAATTCCGGTCTATGAAGAAACCTTTAAATGCGAACAACCGGACAGCACAGCACATTATTATATTGGCGAGTGTTATGAAAGTTTGGGTGAAGATGATAATGCACTGAAGCATTATAAAATGGCTTTGAAAATTGATTCGGAATATCCTGATGCTTTGTTTGGTATGGCAGTGGTGCTGGAAAGAAAAGGAATGGATTTCGAAAGTTCAGGCTACATTAAAAAAGCAATCAGTTTTGACGAAGCTAATCCTGAGTTCTGGCATTTTTATGGCGACCTGCTTTTAAAAACAGGCTTTGTTCCCGATGCTGAATTTGCCTACGCAAAAACAGTTACCCTTAATCCCGAAAATGTGGATGCATGGATTGATCTTGCTCACCTGCGCTTTCAACACGAAAGCCAGATTGCCGGATTTGAAACAGCTGCAGAAGGCATAAAAACAAACCCCGGTTCTGTTGAATTATATTTTAAAATGGCTGCAATACTTTTGGCAATGGGCAAACAAAATGATGCAATGGAAGTGTTGCGCACCGCCATGGAAATTGATGCAACCCGTTTTCAGTTGCTTTTTGATTTTTATCCGGAAGCATCAAAAATGCCCGCTGTTATTGATTTGATAGAAGCCTATAAATAATCCATGAACTTCGAACTGTCTGATATTCCCGAAAGGCCTAAAAAGCCCCGCAACAGCGGATTGACCATGATGATGGACAAAGGTTTGTCTATTCGACAGGCTGAAGATTTTTTATCGGTTTCAGCAAACTATTGTGATTTGGTTAAACTTGGTTTCGGAACTTCTTATATCACTCCCGGAGTGAAAGAGAAAGTTGCTTTGTATCAGAAAGCAGGAATGAAAGTTTACCTCGGTGGTACTTTATTTGAAGCCTTTCTTATCCGCGGAATGTTTGATGAATACCTGCGAGTGATGGATAAATTCGGCTTAGACAGCGTAGAGGTTTCTGACGGTTCATTGCAGATTACACATGATTTAAAATGCGAATATATTTCGCTTCTGGCCAAATATTACACGGTGTTATCGGAGGTGGGTTCTAAAGAAGCCGGAATACTTATTCATCCTAAGGTTTGGAAAACTATGATGCAGAAAGAGCTTCAGGCGGGTTCTTGGAAAGTAATTGCCGAAGCACGCGAATCGGGAACCGTAGGTATTTTCAGACCAAGCGGAAAAGCACACGTTTCGTTGGTAAAACAAATTGTTGAAACCGTTCCTGCCGAACATATTATTTGGGAAGCACCACAAAAATCACAACAGGTATGGTTTATCAAAGAACTCGGACCAAACGTAAATCTTGGCAACATCGGTTACGATGAAGTAATACCATTGGAAACATTAAGGCTTGGCTTGCGTGGTGATACATTTATGAGTTTCATTTCGCATAAAAGTCAGGTAATAAAAACAGAACCTAAAGTCCCCGAAAAAATAACATCAAAAAATAAAATGAAAGAAATTTCCGTAAAAGAACTGAAAGCAAAACTGGATAACAAAGAAGACATTCAGGTAATTGATTGCCGTGAGCCATATGAATTTGAAATAGCTAACATCAATGCTCAACTTATTCCAATGGGAGAGATGATGGATAACATTGATAAAATAGCACGCGATAAAATGGTGGTAATTCATTGCCGCAGCGGTGCCCGTTCAGGCAATATTATACAGGCACTGGAAGCCCGCGAAGGGTTTACAAATCTTTACAATCTGAAAGGCGGAATTCTTGCCTGGGCAGATGAAGTAGATAATACAGTTACTAAATACTAATCAATTAATTTTCTCTGCGGCTCTCTGCGTAAATTCTCTGCGCACTCTGCGGTTTTATCTTTATGCAAGAACTCTTCACTCACATCCTTCACTTAGATTTTGACTGGCTTTTTCAGCAATACGGAACCTATGTTTACCTGATTTTATTCATGGTAATTTTTATTGAAACAGGTTTGGTAGCAATGCCATTTCTGCCTGGAGATTCATTGTTGTTCACTGCCGGACTTTTTGCCAACCAGATTAACCAATCAACGGGCGATACGTATTTAAATATCTATTATTTGCTCGGTTTGCTTTTTACGGCTGCTGTGTTGGGCGATAATTCAAACTACTGGATTGGCAGAACACTAGGACTGAAAGTGATGCACATGAAAATTGGCAAGAAGAATTTGGTGAAGCAGGAATACCTTGATAAAACGCATAAGTTTTACGAAAAATACGGAACTAAAACCATCATCATGGCAAGGTTTGTTCCAATCGTAAGAACCTTTGCACCTTTTGTTGCCGGTGTTGCCGAAATGAATTACCGCAGGTTTGTTTCCTTTGATATACTTGGCGGTGCGCTTTGGATTGGTTCTATGACCATTGCCGGTTATTTCTTAGGTCAGTTTGAAATAATAAGAGATAACATTGAAAAAGTTGCCATAGGAATAGTTTTAATTTCAGTTTTGCCTATTGTAATTGAACTGATAAAAGCACGCAGAGAGAAAGCTAACTAATGAGAACCTTCGGGCTTATCGGTTTTCCGCTTACTCATTCGTTTTCTGTCAACTATTTTACTGATAAATTTCAGCAGGAGCATATAGCTGATGCTGAGTATCTCAATTTTCCGATTGAAATGATTGAAAATGTTCAGCAGGTTTTTGAAACAGAAAACCTTTGTGGACTCAATGTTACCATTCCTTATAAAGAAGCAATTATTCCTTTTCTGGATGAGTTGGATTCTACTGCAACCGGAGTAGGGGCTGTAAATACAGTAGTTTTCAGAAATGGGAAAAAGATTGGTTTCAATACCGATGTTTTCGGGTTTGAAACCTCGCTGGTTGGAATTTGCAATCCCGACAATAAAACTAAAGCTTTGATATTGGGAACAGGCGGTAGTTCAAAAGCCGTTGCCTATGTTTTAAAAAAACTCGGAATTGAATTTCAGTTTGTTTCAAGAACACAAAATGAAAATACACTTTCGTATACTGATTTAAAGCCGCAAACAATTCTTGAGCACCAGCTTATCATTAATACAACGCCTCTTGGCATGTTTCCTGAAATACTTGCTGCGCCTGATATTCCGTATAGCTTCATTACTTCGCAACACGTATTATTTGATTTGATTTACAACCCCGAGGAAACCGAGTTTTTAAAAAGAGGCAAGCAACAAGGCGCACAAACTAAAAATGGTTTAGAGATGCTGCAACTGCAAGCCGAAAAGAGTTGGGAGATTTGGAATAAGTAATTACTTATTCTGCTTTTGTATTTGTTTATCGTATTGCTTCTTTGCCATCTCGCGCAGCTTCTCTTTCCTGGTTGACATAAACGCATTCAACTTTAGAAATGACATAGGAAACAAGCGTTTCAGATGAAAAAACAAAATTGCCTGTGCAGGAAACAGAATGTGAAATTTTCCTGCGCCTGCTTTTTTCAGCAAGCGTTTTGCCATAGCATCGGCACTCTGTTTTGCGCCATGCACCATGTATTTTCCCATTTCTTTTGAATCGGCATGTTGTCCCCGTGCATGTTGCAATACATTGGTGCGGAAAAAGAAAGGCATAGCAACAGAGACTGAAATCCCGTGTTCTTTCAGTTCTGCATATAATGTTTCAGAAAGCGCTTTCACCGCAGCTTTCGTAGTGTTGTAAGGCGACATGTTCGGAGCAGTGGCAACCGCAGCAATACTGGAGATATTAATGATGTGCCCGGATTGTTGCGTTTTCATTGTCGGAATAAAATAATGACAACCGTAAATCACTCCCATCTGGTTGATGCCGGTTATCCATTCCCAATTATCTAAGCCGTATTCTTCAAAAGGAGAACCATCGCCAACTCCTGCATTATTCACTAATAAATCAATGCCTCCTGTTTTTTCTAAGAAGTTTTCTGCAACGGTTTGGTAAGCTGTTTTATCAGCAACATCCATTAAATAAGGAATGGCTTTTCCTCCTGCATTAGTAATCAGTTCAGCAGTTTCAGTCAATCCCTTTTCTGAAATGTCGCAGATGCCTATTGTCCATTTATCTGCTGCCAGTTCTTTGCACAACTCTCTTCCCAAGCCGGAACCTGCTCCTGTTATGAAGGCTCGTTTCTGAGGATATTTTTTGGTGAGTTGATACATTTTTATTCTAATTCCTCCACTTTAAAACTCTGCTGCACTTCTTTCAGTCGTTCTATATTCTCCGGCTTGTCAATCAATATTCTGGTAAGTATAGTCCCAAATTCTGAAGGCGAAACCACCACTTCTTCGTTTGGATATTTTGTTTTGTCTTCTTCGTTTCTTGTAAGAATAAAACTGTATTTCTTATCCGGTGTTTGCCTGTCGTTTCTGATGAAATAATTCAACGTGTTGTCCGCATAAAGAGAAACCGAACTATAACTGCTGTCGGGCATTTTTCCTGAAATACGGATTGGGCCGTTCAATAAATTATAACCACTTGCTACATACAAAAAATCAGGATTAGGCATTACTACATGACGGTCTTTCTCCGTCATCATATCTGAATAAACCGGCACATTCATTTTTGAACCCGAGTTGAATTTTATTTTCAAAAGAATGTATCGTGGTGTAATAAATATAGTAAGGAAATATCCCGCTACAGCAGCAACAATAACTATTAATATGCTTTTTATTGTTGTGTTCATTTCTTCACTCTTTCAATGGTGGGTAACTGAACAGCCTGAATGTCTTTATACACATGCTCCTGCGAATGATACATGCGAATGGTCAGATAAAATTTTCCTTTATCACCGCTTGGCAGCCAATTATGTTCGTTCTTCAGTGAAGAAATATTAATGACAAAACTGCTGTCGCTTTCATATTTCACATTGTCTAGGTTGTAAGAAAATTTACCCGCTCTGTTAGGCACCAGAAAATAATCTTCGCCATACATGGTAATGCTCCAATACCGTGCATCCAGGGGAATTCCTTTAATCACATAATCGTTTTCAGCATTCAGTTCTTCGCCTTTTGAATCTGTAGTTGCAACGAGATAAATTACTTCACTTGGATTTAAAGCATACAATGTTGCAACTGCAATCCGTGCAGTAAGCAATGGATTTTTTCCTACTTCGGCAAGATTATTTCCTCGCCACGGACCATTTACAATGGTAGCATCTTTGCCTGTCCAATGGTGAATGCGGAAATATGCAATGCCTGAACCGACAAGCAATCCGATGATAATAAGTAATATGGGAGTTGATTTTTTCAATCCAAAAATTCTAAGCAAATGTATTTTTTATTTTTATCTACATTTACTTTCCTTATGTTTCGGTGCTTTCTTCTGGTTTTTGGTTCTCTGTTTTTGTATGCAATAGCTTACTCACAGCCCAATGCCTCGTTTTCTTTTACTGAGGTTTGCTTCGGCAATACTACGCAGTTCACTAATCAAAGCACTGCCACCGCACCCGACACTATTGTTTCATGGAACTGGAATTTTGATGATGGCAGCAACGCTGCAACACTCCAAAATCCAACACACACGTATTCATCTTTCGGTGTTTATTCTGTTCGCTTAATTGTAACAACAGTTTCAGGTTTGCGCGACACGGTTATAAATAATGTGGAAGTTCATCCCGTTCCCGAAGTTTTTATTTCTGCAAGTCCGTTTACAGGTTGTCAGCCGCTGACTATTGCGTTTACCGCTAATTCAAATATTGATACATCAAGCAGTATATCTAATTGGTTTTGGAATTTTGATGACGGAACAACTTCTACACAACAAAATCCGACACATACCTACTGGGAATTATTCGGGCATACTGTAAACCTGCTTGTTACTTCTGTTGGTGGCTGCACCGATTCTACAACCCGCGATATTTTTGTTTTGCAAAATCCTGTTTGTGATTTTACCGCTTCACTGATTTCACTGAACGATAGTAGCCCGATTGTAAATTTCACCAACCTGAGTTCAGGCGGAAATATTGATTTGCTTTGGGATTTCGGTGACGGAACTTCATCAATCGAATACAGCCTTGTCCATACATTCGATACCTGCGGAACCTACAATGTTATTCTCACCGCAACCGGAACAAACACCTGTGTGACGGTGGCGAATTATATTCTGGAAGTATGCGACACGCTGGTGCAGATTTACAATGGAGTGGGAGAGGAGCAGTCAACCTCTCTTATTGAATTCATCATTTTCCCAAATCCTTCCAATGGTGATTTAATTAATGTGAATTACGAATTAGAAAAACAAGAAACCGTTTCCTGTTTTGTTGCTGATATTACGGGAAGGCTTGTTGTCGCACCTTTCAGCAGGAGAAAACAGGCCTCAGGTAAACACGCGTTTGAGTTGAAAGAAAATCTTTCTCCCGGAATTTATTTTCTGACAGTTGATGTTTCAGGCAGAATGTATTCACGAAGAATAATTGTAACAAACTAAATTGTAAG
>JAGVLY010000011.1 GCA_020054035.1 Bacteroidia bacterium
CTTCTCCATGCTATGGAGCGCATAAGGGACTTACACCCTCTGGGTTTTTCTTCTAATTCAAAGAACTATATTTGCCATTCAGGGCACACACATAGCCTTGCCTAAATGCGGGGTGCTGTGGAACTTCAAACGGCATTACTTTTTACATACTTTTGTCGGTAAGGACACTGTTGTGCATCTAATACCCGCACTTCGGCAAGCCCTCAAACGTTGTTTACACGATTGCTTCAACAGGCTGTTCGCCACAGACGTTTAAAGATACAATCTATGTAATAGACCCGCCCACCATACAAACAGGGGGGGCTAATATGACCTGTTTTGGTCTTTGTGACGGTATGGTTACCCTTTTAATTAATGGTGTGCATAATGATTACGTTACAAGATGGGATGACCCTGATAGCACCTATGCAATTTCAATTTCCGGTCTTTGTGCAGGAGACTATACAGCTACTGTTAAGGATATCTATGGATGCACCGCATCTTCCGGGCCACTTACTGTGAATGAACCTGATCAAGTAATAGTGGAAGCCGGGTCGGATATTTTTATTTGTATTGGTGACTCGCCTTATAAAATACACACTACCACCTCGGGCGGAACAGGTTCAAATTATACCTATAGCTGGGAGCCGGGAATGGTTGCAGGGTTAGATGACCCCACATTAGAAGCCCCTACCCTTACTCCTAATGGATTATCCTATGGTGAGTTTTATGTTACAGCTACGGATGGCAATGGGTGTTCCGGTTCAGATTATCTAGAAGTATTTATGACCCCGGCAAGCATTATGGGAACAGTTTTTAGAGATGGGTTAGGAACCCCGCAGACCAGCGGTAACGTTTACCTGATAAAAGTAGATGCACCTGATATGCAATGGATGTACTTAGATACCGTTCCGGTGAATAATACTAATGGAACCTACTTTTTTCCTTCTGTTCCTATGAATGATGTGATTGTTCTTTATCGTCCTGAAGAATCTGTGCCTGTAAGCTACCTGCCAACTTATTATGGCGATACAACGGATTGGGAAGGTGCATTTCAGATAAGCCCTAATTGCGGTGACGCCTTCACAGGTAAAAATATTACTTGCGAGCAGCCACTGAATGAATACCTGGATGGAACTTGCACATTCACAGGAACGGTGTATTTAGTGCGCACCGGTAAAACATTAACCGAAGACCCCATTCCATTGATTGATGTAATAGTGAAGAAAACCCCTCCGGGCAATGCTGCCGTTACTTATGATATAACAGATGCTAGTGGAGTATTCCTGATCAATAACATTGATACCGGTGGAGTATACACCTTCCAAGTAATGATACCGGGAATAGGTATGCAGGAAAATTATCCTATTGAAGTGGAGGTGGATGATCTGGGATATAATAACCTTGATTTTTATGCCGTGGTTGATACTATTACAGGAGAAGCTGGCATTTATACTGCAAACCCTGATGGTATTTCGCCCATAAAACGCGACCATAAGGATATGCTTGTATTTCCAAATCCTTTTACGGATCACATACAATTGATATTTGCCAATGAGCCTTCCGCAACTTTTACTGTAAACCTGTTTGATGTTACAGGGAAACTTATAACCGCTGTTGCTGAACAAACCGGCAACCTTTACTTATTAAACACCGGAATGCTTGACCAAGGCATATACATTGCCGAGGTAAGAACAGAAAACGAAGTGTTTCGCACACGGGTGATAAAAAAGTAATCGATAAAATAGATGAAAAATAAAAAGCCATGTATCAGTTTTGATACATGGCTTTTTATTTAAAGTGACCATATTTAATATGAAAACCTATTTTAACATGTATCGTTAAACGACAGATTAAATTCCTCTCGTCATGCCCGAATCCAAAAGTTATTACCTGTTCAAAAAGCTCAGTAGCGACAGGCTGAGCCTCATTTTCAACGGAGAAGTAAACGATAAAATCACTGACGGAATTATCCGCCTTACCGATTTTAACGTCAATAGTCTTGAAGATCTGTCGAAAATGCGCAACCGTGTAAACTACATTATGGTTGAGTGTTTTCAAAATCTGGTGCGCCATGGCAAACCTGAGAACAGCGAGGGTTTGAATGACAGCACCCTCTTTTCAACCCGTGTAATAGGTCAGGCAAACTACATCAGCTCCATCAACCTGATTGATGCTAGCAGAGCCGATATGCTTAAAGAGAAATTGCACCAGCTCAATCACCTTGAAAAAGACAAGTTGAAAGCCTTGTATTTTGAGATTCTTGAAAACAAACAATTCAGCGATAAAGGCGGAGCCGGTCTAGGTCTTATTGAAATAGCCCGCAAAGCAGGTCAGCCTATTGACCATTCCATTGAAAGCATAAACGATAAGTTTTATAATTTTTATCTGTCACTCAAATTAGCCTCGCGCGAAGACCTTATGCAACGCAGCCATGGCGAAACCCTGCGTTTTACTCGCCAGTTTGATGACGAGATAAAAAACTCAAACATACTGATGGTTTATAAAGGCGATTTTTCAAAAGAATCAATCCTGCCCATCATCAACATTATTCAGGAACGCATGTATTCGCCTGACGAAAGTTCGCGCGGAAAAAGCCTCTACTCTATTTTGGTTGAATTGCTGCAAAACGTTTCGCGCCACTCTTTAGACACCCAAAATAAAGAAGGTCTTTTTATGATTACCTTTCACGACAATACCTACACCATCAGCGCAGGTAATATGGTAACTGTAGAAACAAAAAATATTCTTGCCGAAAAAATTGACAGCTTAAACAAACTGAATAATTACGAATTGAAAGACCTTTACAAGAAAACCCTGAAAGAAGGCATGTTCAGCGAAAAAGGCGGAGGCGGACTGGGTATGATTGAAATAGCCCGCGAAAGCAGCGGTCCGCTTAAAGGAACATTTGATGATGCAGACAACAACTTAAGTTTTTTTACCCTAAACGTAACGTTCTAACACACCATGCCAGAAGTAATAAATATACCCGCTACCGAAGATACACCAGCAATTATATTGGATGCCGTTAAAGGACAAATATCTATATCAGGCAAAGCACTGCCCGAAGATTCACTTGCATTCTTTAAACCCATTTATGACTGGTTGAAAGAATATTATCAGTCTCCACTTGCCACCACTGAGCTGCATCTGCATTTAGATTACATCAACTCGGCATCAACCCGCCACCTGTTCAACATCATCAGCGGTATGCAGGATTTAATTGACAAACAAAAAAACGCCAAAGTAATCTGGCACTGCAAAAGCAGTGACGAAATGATGAAAACAAAAGGCGAAGAATTGCAAAGCATTGTGGATATTTCGTTTGAAATAAAGGAAAGCTAATTAATGAATTACAGAACACGTTATTTTATTTACGGAGCTATCTTCGGATGCTTCTTTCCCGTTATTTCCAGCATAGTTGACCTGCTTGTTCAGGGATTGCCTTTCAGCTTAGACAGCATCATGCAGGTGCAGCGCACCCAGCCACTGCATTGGGTAATTGACAGCGCCCCGCTTTTTCTCGGTGTGTTTGCCATGCTTGCCGGAATAAAACAGGATGAGGTAATGCAGATGAATCAAAATCTGGAACAGAAAGTTCAGGAACGCACCCGTGATTTGCATGAGAAAAACAGTGAGTTATCCATAGCGCAGAAAGATTTAAGTAAATCACTTGAAAAAATATCACAAAGTATTGACTATGCGCAGCGCATACAAATGGCATTGATTTCAAATGCCGAACAAATGAAAACGGATTTCCCCGGTTCATTCTTTTTGTTTCGTCCGCGCGATGTGGTAAGCGGTGATTTTTTATGGTATCATCGTTCAAACGGTTATGTGTATGTGGCAGCAGTAGATTGCACAGGGCACGGAGTTCCCGGAGCCTTTATGTCATTAATCGGGTATTGTTTGCTCAACAAAATTACCAGTGAAAATAAACATGCCGGCACTGCCGAAATCTTGGATACTATTCACATTGAAATTCAAAAAATACTGAATCAGAAACGTGATTCGGAAGTACATGACGGAATGGAAATGGCACTTTGCCGTATCGACACCAAAAACAAAACCGTTGATTTTTCAGGCGCAGGAATGGGGCTGTGTTACATCAGCGCCAATGGTAATATGCGTGAAGTTAAAGCAGATTTCTTCAGCCTCGGAGGATTTCACTTCAAACCTAATTTCAAATATTCTACGCAAACAATCTCGTATCAGGCGGGCGATCGCTTCTATATGTTCAGCGATGGTATCACTGACCAGTTTAATGCGCAGGACGAAAAATTCGGGCTAACCCGTTTGCGCAAAAACATGGCAGCGCATTCAAATAAACCTGCTGCCGAGCAAGAAAAAATATTCTCTGCTGAAATTGACAACTGGAAAAAATCTACCCGACAGTTAGATGATATGATGCTGGCAGGAATAGCGTTGTAAATTATTTCCCCGCATCCGCAGCATCTGCTGCCGGTGCAGCTGCCATAGAAGCCAGATCACGGTCAAAAAGATAAAGCCCGCCACGGTCTTCACCCAGCAATTCTAATTTATCAAGAATAGTCATGGCTTGTTTTTCCTCTTCAACTTGTTCCGAAACGTACCATTGCAGAAAGTTGTGGGTGGTATAGTCTTTCTCTTTCAGGCAGGCATCCACTAATTTATTGATCTCGTGAGTTACAGCTAATTCGTGTTTCAGCAAATCTTCAAAAACTTCTTTTACGTTTTTAAATTTTGCCTTTGGTGCTTTTGAACCACCGACAACAGCGTGAGCTCCGCGCTCGTTTATGAAATGAAAAAGTTTAAGCATGTGAACACGCTCTTCATCTGCCTGTCCGTAAAGAAATCCTGAAACTCCGTTCAGTCCCTTTGCCTCAGCCCACGAAGCCATGGCTAAATAAAATTGTGATGATTCAAATTCTAACTGAACTTGTTCGTTCAGCAGTTTCTCTATATTTTTTGATAGCATAATTTCTTGTTTTTTAGTTGTTACAAAATTAACAAAATATAAGCTGAAAAGTTCTAAAGCCCGTATCTTTCAGTTAACACATTGAGGTGATGAAGTTCGTGTCCGGCAATAACATAGAGCAGGGAAATAACGGATGCAGGATTGTTGTTGGTTGTTCCTTTACGCGAAAATTGTTCTTCGTCAAATGATTTAACAAGGTATAAAGTGCTTTGTCTTACGGATAAAAATTCTTCAAGCACATCTGCAAGCGTTCGTTTTTCTGCAGCACAATTATTTGCCCAGATATTTTCGTCATAACCGGGAAGTGGTGTGTTGTCAGCTCTTGCAATGGTTAAAGCGCGATAAGCAAAAACCCTTTCGGTATCAGTGATATGAATGATTACTTGCTTAACACTCCATTTTCCATCAGCATAAGCGTAATCAGCTTTTTCTTCCGGAATGGATTTCAAAAAATCACGCGTGGTTCTCAAATTGCTTTCGAGAACAGCTATAATATTTTCGCCTTTTACCAGCGAAATATAATTGTCGAAATAAGGATTGTAGTCACCCTGTTGCGGTCTCATTTTCTAGGTTGCAAAAATGGAAGCATCGCTTTTGAATGCTTTAAACTCCAGAGCATTTCCGCTTGGGTCAAGAAAAAACATAGTGGCCTGTTCCCCCACCTGTCCTTTAAAGCGAATATAGGGTTCAATAATAAATTTGATGTTGTGTGTTTTCAGATTTTCTGCCAGTTTTTCCCATTGTTCCATTTCCAGAATTGCACCCCAATGCAATACGGGAACATTTTTCCCGTCAACGGAACTGCCTTCAACCTTGCGGGTTTCAGAAGGTTTTAAATGTGCCGAAAGTTGATGACCAAAAAAATCAAAGTCAATCCAGTTTACATCTGTCCGGCCAACTTTGCAGCCAAGAATTTCGGTGTAGAATTTTTTTGTTTCCTGTAAATCTTTTACCGGGAAAGCAAGGTGAAAAGGGCGGATAGACATGTTTAAAGTTTTAAAGTCTAATGTTTAAAGTTGTCACCCTGAGCGTAGTCGAAGGGCTTTAATAATTTTCACAATAATAGAGAAAACTATAAATCAATCCAACGCTTTTTTATTGAAAAGAATGTACCCTACGTTAAATAAAAACGACCAGTTGTCGTTTTGCTTGTCATAAAAATTTGCACTGAAACTCACAGGCGCAATGGGCGAACTAAAGACCAGGGCAAACGAAGCCATAAAGCGTGGCATCTTTATTTTATCGGCATAAGAAGCCGTAAAATCATTATTGCGAACTATTTCGCGCCAAGGTTGGAAAGCGTATCCTTCTACCCGCAAATCAAGATTTTTAAGAATTTCAAAAACATTACGTGCGCCTAAACCTATGTATTGATTAGCCCTGAAATCAGGATAAAACAATGTGCTGCTTTCCGGAAAAGGTTGAAAGGCAGAAGCAAACTGAATAGATGAAGAATAGTTGGCAAAGAAAGGTTGAGAGCTGTAAACCGCTTCGGCATAAATGCCGAGTTTGTAAAAACTATAGCTGCGGAAATAATTATCAAAAACCACCTTTGCTTGAACCCAGCGTTTGAAGTCAACTGCACGAACATCACTCATGCCTGTTGTGCCGGGGTTTTCATACACATCGGCTTGAACGTAACGCACGCGCATGTTGAAAAATCTCCCCTTGTTGGCATATTGTTTCCGGTTGTGAGTATTAGTTTCGTACGAAGCGTGAGTGGATATAAATTTAAATGTTAAATCATCTTTAGTGTCGGTTTGCAGAAAACTTTTTGTCTGATAATATTCATTGATAATTTGCCCGCCATTAACACCAACCACTACTTTGCCTTTGTAGCTTGCCGGCATTCCTACTGAAATTTCGCCATCGGTGTCGGTTGAAACAAAGAACGAAGGTTTTATTGTTTCAAAAAAAGTAGTAGCGCTGTTAAAATAGTTCCACTGGTTGATGGTAGCACCTCCTTCAATATAAAATGGAACTATAAACGGAAAATCTATTCGTGCTTTAATTTGCCCTGAGGTATAAAATCTGCCGAAATAAGTGTTTGCCGAAATGCTCAAAGCTGTTACGCCAAGGTATTTGTATTGCAATCCAATAAAGGCATTGTTAATGGAACGCGAAGCAAAGTTTCCTCCAAACTGTGCAATAAAATCATTGTCCTTCTGAATGTCGAGATACAGATCATAGAAGCCTGTGCTGCGGTTTATTTTTGAACGCGGATAAATCTTTTTGATCTTATCATCTGCCACTAATTTAAAATATCGTTTCCGTAAATCATTAACACTAATGTTTTCATTTTTCTTCTTTTTCAGACTGCGTTCAACATACAATGCTTCATAGCGGCTGAGACCATTGATATAAATATTATCAAAAACCAGAGCATCTTTTTTATTCAGAAAGGCATTCCGTTTTATAGTGCGTTCTTCTACCGAAACTCTTCTGGAAATTGCAGCTTTTATTTCAGGCATCCGTTTCATGGTTTCTTTATAGCCTTCATCAATCACGTATTTGGATTGGGTGAAATCAAAGAGTCCGATGTCATTCAGTTGCGGCTCAATAATAATTCCGTTTTCGCAAATAACACTGTAATCGGTTTTCATCATCAGCATGTTTTTTATCTGGCTGATTACATTGTCTTCGTCAGGTGGTGCGGTGTTTGCAGCAACCGTACTTCCTATAATTATGTCGGGATAAAAATCTTCCAGCACCACATCGGCTGGGAAGTTGTTATACAAACCACCGTCAAACAAAACCTGTCCGTCAACGGTAATCGGTTTCAGATAAAACGGATACGAAATAGTAGAGCGAATAGCCTCTGATAGATTTCCTTTTCTGAAAATTACCTGCTTCTTGTTTGCCACATCAGCAGCCACACAGCGGAAGGGAATAAACAAACTGTCGAAGTTATAATTGCAGGCAGCCGAAGCTGCTGAAGACAGTTCCATCAACGAAAAATCCATTGGAAAAGGCGACATAATGTTAGTAGGCAATACTGCCTTAAACACTGAGTCTTTATCGCGGTTAAAGCGGATGGAAATCCAGTCCGATGCTTCATCGCGCGACTTAAAATAATAAAGATATTGTTCTTCTATAACCCCTTTGCTTATGTTGATAAACTGGCGTGAGGTAACATACGCTTCCATTTCAGATGGTGTCATTCCTGCGGCATACATACCGCCCACCAAGCCACCGGCAGAGGTTCCGGCAATGTAATCAACAGGGATATTGTTTTCTTCCAAGGCTTTCAGTACACCAATATGCACCATACCGCTGCTGCCGCCACCGCTTAATACCAAACCAACTTTCTGTGCAAAAGAAAAAAATGAGCAGGCTGTTATAATAAGAAAACAAAGAAGAGTTTTTCTGACAAAAGCAGTAAAAAACATAACAGCAGGAAAGAATGAGAAGAAGAAAATCCGGCTGTAAAATTAAGAAAGATAAATGCCTCTTTACAACAAAAGCAAAACATTTTCAGGCGGCCTTCCAATCACCGCTTTATTCCCTTTTACTACAATGGGACGTTCAATCAGAATAGGATTTTTTGCCAGCACGTCCATCCATTTTTCATCGCTTAGCTTTTTGTCTTTGTATTTTTCAATGAACAGCGGTTCTTTTTTGCGGATAATATCCTGAACACTTAATCCGAGTTTTTTAAGCAATGCTTTTAGTTCTGTTGCCGAGGGTGGCGTTTTCAGATATTCTACAATTTCAGGCTTTTTCTTTTCTATCAGCGCAAGTGTTTCGCGGCTTTTGGTGCAACGGGGATTATGATAGATAATCAGCGTATCAGTTTTTGCCATATTCCATTAAATATGTTTTGATAAAATCATAAAGGTCGCCATCCAGAACGCCCTGCGCATTGGACGTTTCATAATCCGTGCGCAAGTCTTTTACCAATTTATAAGGGTGCAAAACATAATTGCGGATTTGCGAACCCCACTCAATTTTTTTCTTGGAGCCTTCAATCACATCACTCGCCTCTCTGCGTTTGCGCATTTCCATTTCATACAATTGCGATTTCAAAAGCTTGATTGCATTCTCTTTGTTTTGCAACTGCGAGCGGCTTTCCTGGTTCTTAATAATGATGCCGGTAGGCTTGTGTAACAAGCGCACAGCTGTTTCCACCTTGTTTACATTTTGCCCTCCTGCACCACCTGCCCTGAATGTTTCAAATTCCAGATCACCGGGATTAACATCAATCTCAATGGTCTCGTCAATTAATGGATAAGCATAAACGGAAGCAAAAGAAGTATGGCGCTTTGCATTCGCATCAAAGGGTGAAATACGAACAAGGCGGTGAACACCGTTCTCTCCTTTCAAATAACCGTAAGCATATTCGCCTTCAATGTGAATGGTTGCCGATTTTATTCCTGCCACATCGCCATCTTGTAAGTCCACATCACTTACTTTAAAACCGTTTTTCTCGGCCCACATTCTGTACATGCGCAAAAGCATAGCTGCCCAGTCGCAGCTTTCGGTTCCGCCTGCGCCTGCATTAATGCTTATAACACAATCCAGATGGTCTTCTTTGCCACTCAGCATGTTCTTGAATTCTAAATCTTCAACAACCTTTTGGGTGGTTTTGTATTGCTGCTCTAATTCTTCTTCGCTTACTTCGTTGGCCTTGAAGAAATCATACATCACGGCAAGGTCATCACGTGATGCCTCCGCATTTTTAAAAGCATTGGTCCATGCTTTTTTAGAATTTATTTTCTTGAATAGTCCTTCGGCTTTTTCGGGGTCGTCCCAAAAGCCCGGTGCGGTTGTTGTTTCTTCCTCTTCCGCTATCTCACGCAGTTTCCTGTCGATGTCAAAGATGCCTCCTCAGAGCCTCTACGCGCCCGTTAATCTCTTGAATATTGTCTACTGTTACCATGCCGCGAAGATATAGTATTCAAATTATTTCTTCAGCATTTTTTCTACAACGCCTCTCACCAAATCATTTTCAAACCCTTTTCCGACAAGAAAAGTCATCAGCTTATATTTCTTTTTCAGAGGATGTTTTTCTTTTATCAGTCTTGACTTTTTCTCTGCTGACTCCTGTAATGTTTTTATGTATTCCTTCTCGTCAATCTCCTGCAAGCCGCTTTTGATGCAGTAATCAGTGATGCGGTGCTTCTTCAGTTCGTATTTTATTTTCATTCGTCCCCATTTCTTTATCCTGAATTTTCCGCGCGCAAAACTTTTTGCAAAACGCTCTTCATTAATAAATCCTTCTGAAATCAATTGCGAAATAATCTGTTCCACTTCTTTCTGGTGCAGTTCCCAGTCATAGAGTTTGTCGCGCACCTGTTGCTGGCAACGTTCTTCGTAGGCGCAATACTTTCGGGCTTTTTCTAATTGTATGTCCATAGATTGGTTCACGCAAAGGACGCAAAGATTTTTTTACCGCAAAGGCGCAAAGAGCGCAAAGGGAAAACGGGTAGCTTTGTCGCGTTGTTATGAAAAACAAAAAAGCCCTCACACTTCTTTTCATTGCCAATGCCATTTCGGGTTTTGCGCAGGGTGTGAGCATGCTGGCTATTCCCTGGTATTTTACTACGGAGTTAAACGACCCGGGCGCATTCGGAACAATGTATGCGGCAGTTACTTTTCTCACCCTCTTTTGGAGCTTATATTGCGGAACGCTGGTTGACAGGTTTCCACGCAAAAACATTTTTCTCATCTCATCTCTTGCAGGTGGAATTATTCTCGCGGCAGTTGCCTTGTGTGGTTATTTAACCGGCAGCATCCCTGTATTATTAGTGATGCTGGTTTTTGCTGCGACCATGTTCAACTATAATATTCATTACCCGACACTGTATGCCTTCGGACAGGAGCTCACAACCAAAGAATATTACCGAAAGGTAACATCCTACATTGAGATAATGGGCCAAAGCACCAGCGTGCTTGCAGGAGCTATTGCAGCAATACTTTTATCGGGAACGGATAATGGGATATTTGATTTGTTAGGCATAAAGATCCACCTGGGCTTTGATATTCCGAAATGGGATTTGCATGATATATTTCTCTTAGATGCAACAACCTATTTTCTTGCATTTGCACTCATTCTTTTTATCCGGTACACACCGGTTGAAGAGTTGGAAGTTGACCGCGAAAGCATTTATAAACGTGTACTTTCAGGAATACAATTTCTGAAGGAACGCCCCATGGTATTCATTTTCGGAAACTGCTCTTACAACATTTTTGTAGTCCTTCTTGTTGAGATACACTTGCTGCTGCCGCTTTATGTTGACAGGCATTTGCACGAGGGTGCAGATGTGTATGCCTCATCTGAAATTTATTATGCGCTGGGTGCTTTGCTCGCAGGTTTCGGAACCAATTACTTAATGCGGTTTATGAATGAGGTGAGAGCCATTATTGCAAAGATGTTGCTCACCACTTTTGTTTTGGTTCTTTGTGCTTTTACACAAAGCGTAGGTATATTCTTTACCATCTCATTCCTGATAGGAATTACCAATGCAGGCACCCGTATTCTTCGGGTTACGTGGCTGTTTCATCATATCCCTAACAACCTGATCGGAAGAACAGGCGGAGTATTTCATGTGATTAATATTTTGCTTCGTTCCGGGTTTATTGTATTGTTTTCCATTCCTTTTTTTGCACAGGGAAGCAATGTTACATGGGCATACTTTATCTGCGGGGTATTTGTATTGATAAGCGCATTACCGCTTATAATTTACAGGAAACAAATGGAGATGTAACTTAGTGCGGCAGCTTTTTCTTCAACAGGCCGTAAACAAAAGTTCCCAGAACAGCGCTTGCAAGCACAACAATAAAGACAGAAACTCCTGTACCGATAATCATATAGATAGGACCCGGACAAGCGCCTGTCAGCGCCCAACCTAAACCGAAAATAATTCCACCAAACAAATAGTTTTTCCAGGCTTTTGTTTTTTCAGGAGGACTTATTTTTACGCTTTCAATGGTTTTCCATCCAAACTTTTTGGCAAGTAATAGAACAACTGCTCCTAAAACAACAGCTGAACCAATAACGCCATACATGTGAAAGCCCTGGAAGCGGAACATTTCCTGTATGCGATACCACGATATGATTTCACCTTTAGTAAGTACGATACCAAACAAAACGCCTGTTAATATGAATTTGATGTATTTCACAAAGCAATTAAATAAGGTAAAATCAACCAGGTCATAAGTAGTCCGCCAATAAAGAAACCGATGGTGGCGATGAGTGAAGGCAATTGTAAATTACTTAAGCCGCTGATGGAATGTCCGGAGGTGCATCCTGCTGCATAGCGTGTTCCGAAGCCGACCAGAAAACCTCCAATAACCATAAACACAAATCCTCGCAACGTGAATAGATTCTCCCAGCTGAAAATGGATGCCGGTAAATATTCGTTTCCGCTTTGGGTTACTCCAAGTGCTTGCAGATCCGCAACCGTTGCTTCTGAAATAGCAATTGGTTCAGCGTTCGGGAAAAACTGTGTGGCGATAAAAGCACCAGCAATGGCTCCACCCAGGAAAAGTAAATTCCAAAGCTGGTCTTTCCAGTTAAAGTTAAAGAAGTCTGACATGCGACTTGCACCACATGCGGCACAAATCGTACGCATGGATGATGAGGCTGAAAAAGTTTTTCCGAAATAAATGAGCAGAAACATCACCAGCGTAATAAGCGGACCACATACAAACCAAGGCCAGGGCTGGCTCAGAAATTCAATCATAGCAGGCAGCAAAAGTAATGTAACTTTTTAAATTACTTTTGCCGCGTGAAAGTGAGAGAGAATATACCCAACGCAATTACCAGCATGAACCTGATCTGCGGTTGCCTGTCTATAGCAGCCTCATTTGACGGGTATGATAATGCACCGGCTTTATTTATTCTGGCAGCAGCAACGTTTGATTTTTTTGACGGGCTTGCAGCCCGCATTTTAAATGTGCAGAGCAATATAGGCAAGCAGCTTGATTCGCTGGCCGATGTTATTTCATTTGGAGTTGCGCCTTCCATTATACTGGTTATGTTGCTGCGTCAGAAGTTGGGCTTAAATCCACATGACGGGGCGTTTCTAGCTGCCGGTGCCAAAACGGTTCAATATTTTCCTTTGGTGCTGGTTGTTTTTTCGGCCATGCGTTTAGCAAAGTTCAATATTGATACGCGCCAATTCGATTCATTTATTGGTGTGCCCACTCCCGCCAACGCTATATTTATAGCTTCACTTCCGCTTATTATTCAATCCAATAATTCAACGCTGTTTCCGGGTTTGCTTTTCCCTCCGGGCTATAATCCGGTGTCGGAATTTATTGCAGGGCTTACTGAAATTCCTGCTGTTATTATTGGCTACAGTGTTGCCATGAGTTACCTGCTTGTTTCAGAAATACCGTTGTTTGCGCTGAAGTTCAAAACCCTTTCGTGGGAAGACAACAAAGTAGTGTTCATTTTCCTTATGATTTCGCTGCTGCTGTTTTTCATTTTAAATGTGGCCGCCATTCCAATCATAGTCATATTATACATAGTTTTGTCCGTTATTAAAAATCAAATCAACCCTGTTCATCTTCCGCCTTTTGGCGAGGGTGGCGAAAACAACAAATAAGTTCAAATGAAATTCAAAGCAGAAATTGATGTAATGCCCCTTAAAGAATTGCTTGACCCGCAAGGAAAAGCTGTGGGCGCAGGTATGAAAAACTTAGGCCTCACCGAAATTCACGATGTGCGTATTGGCAAACATATTTCACTGGAATTTGAAGCGGCAACCAAAGAAGCGGCAAGCGAAAAAGTAGAGCAGGCCTGCAAAAAACTGTTGGCAAACCAGATTATGGAAAGCTACAAGTTTGAGCTTACCGAGTTGAATTAGGCTTGCATCCCTGAGTTGAATTCAAAGATCATAATAGGAACGCGCGGCAGCGAGCTTGCCCTTTGGCAAGCCCATTTTACACAGCAAAGCCTACGCGATATTGGTGTTGACTCAGAGCTGAAAATCATAAAAACAAAAGGCGACAAAATTCAGGACCTGAGTTTTGATAAGCTGGAAGGCAAAGGCTTTTTTACCAAAGAAATTGAAGATGCTTTGCTTGCCGGTGAAATTGACCTGGCTGTTCACTCACACAAAGACCTGCCCACCGAAAGTCCGAAAGGGCTGGTGATTGCTGCCGTATCTGCCCGCGAGAATCCGGCAGAGCTTATTCTTATTCGTAAGGAATCTGTTGACACCAAACAGAAATTCTCGTTTAAGCAGAATGCAATTGTGGGCACTTCATCGGCCCGCAGAAAAGCGCAATTGCTTTCGTTCCGCACCGATATAACATTGAAAGACCTGCGTGGCAATGTACCCACGCGCATTGATAAATTGCGAAATGGCGGCTACGATGCAATCATGTTGGCAGCAGCAGGAGTAGGGCGATTGAAAATTGACTTGTCTGAGTTTCATGTAGTAGAACCTGCTCCCAATGAATTTATTCCTGCGCCTGCACAGGGCGTTCTGGCATGGCAGATACGCGAAAATGATTCTGCATTGCACGAACTGATGCAGAAACTAAACTCCCCCGAAGCGCAGCAGGAAATAGAAACCGAGCGTAAAATACTGGAACTTTTTCATGGTGGCTGTCAGATACCCATTGGTGTTTTCAGCAAGGTTGAAAAAGGAAATCACAACGTTTGGGTTTCGCACGCTGCAAGCTGGGATGCATTTCCGAAACGCATTTTTCTTCAGGCAACTTCTTCAAAAGGACTTGCAGAAACTGCGGTGCAGAAAGTAAGAACTAACACTGCATCTTCTGTCTTCATCACCCGCGATATTTCGGAAAGCGATTATTTTTTCCGTGCCTTAAATGCCTTTGGTTACACGGTTTCCGGAACTTCCTTAATTGAATCTACAGAGGTTTCTTTTCAATCCGTACCAGTTTGCGACTGGATATTTTTCTCGAGCAAAAACGGAGTAAATCATTTCTTTGCGCAAAAACCGCAATTAAATAACAACGTAAAATTCGGAGTAACGGGACAAGGCACCGGAATGGCTTTACGCAAATACGGTTTTACCGAATCATTCTGCGGAACCTCAACCGACATGGACGAAACGGGGAAACAGTTTTCTGAACTGGTGAAAGGAAAAAAAGTACTCTTCCCGCAGGCGGCTGATTCGCTGCAATCGATTCAGAAACAGGTAGGCGCAACGGCTGAGTGCATCAATCTGATTGTTTACAAAACATCGGAAAGGGCAGGAGTGGAGATTCCCGAATCGGATGTTACAGTATTCACGAGTCCCTCCAACGTTGCGGTTTTCTTTTCCCTTAAAAAAGCTTCGGCCCTTAAAAAGGTAATTGCCATAGGTAAGAGCACGGAGGCTAAACTCAAAGAGTTTGGAGTCACCAACGCACTTTTACCCTCTTCGCCTGATGAAACAGGATTGGCGGAGGCGGTGTTCAGTTTGAACAACTGATTATTTTTCCTACCTTGTGTCCACTTTTGTAAAGGCTTTATAAACAAAGCGGTATAATTGTTGTTACTATTTCATCCCGCATGAAAAAAAATTTTCTACTTCTTGTTTCTTGCTTCTTACTTCTTGCTTCGGCCTATGCAACGCATAACCGCGCAGGCGAAATAACCTACCGAAAAATTACCGACCTTACTTACGAAGTAACAATTACAACCTACACCAAAATTTCCAGTCCTGCCGACAGACCTTCATTATTAATGGAATGGGGTGACGGAGATACCACAACTATTCCCAGAGTAAACGGAAATGGAGACCCTGTTGGACCAGATATAAAAAAGAACATTTACATAGGGCAGCATACCTACAGTTCTATCGGTTCGTACTGTATGTTCTTCGAAGATCCTAACCGCAATTCGGCAGTAATCAATATTCCTAACTCGGTAAACGTACCTTTTTCAGTAAATACCTGTTTATATATGAATCCGTTTTTGGGCGGCAATAATTCTCCCATTTTACTCAATCCGCCAATTGATGATGCTTGTATCAATAAGGTTTATGTCCATAATCCGGGAGCATATGACCCTGATGGAGACAGTCTTTCCTATGAGCTAACAGTGTGTCTTGGACTTGGGGGCGACCCGATACCGGGCTATTCGCTTCCTGGCGGAATTGATGTTAATCCCTACACCGGTGATTTTACATGGAATGTTCCCACAGCCATTGGCGAATACAATTATGCCATGTACATTCACGAGTGGCGCAACGGAATTAAAATAGGAACAGTAACCCGTGATATGCAGATTACTGTTATTAACTGCGATAACAATCCGCCTGTAATAAATACCATATTGGACACCTGCGTTGAAGCGGGCACCCTGCTTGAGTTTATGGTTTACGGAACCGATGTTGACCATGATTTTCTCACCATGACTTCAACCAGCGGCCTGTATTCTTTTACCGGAAATCCTGACGAGCCTCAATTCCCCGCACAATTTCCACAACCGGTAACAGGTGTTGCAAACGTTAGTGCAGAATTTTCATGGCAAACCGCTTGCTCTGATGTGCAGTTGCAACCACATACTGTTCTGTTCCGTCTCGAAGATGATGGCAATGGCTATCCGGTTCACCTAGTGGATTATCATACGGTGAATATTACCGTTGTGGGTCCGTCACCCAAAAACCCTACAGCCATTCCGGTTGGAAATACCATTCATGTTGGGTGGGATGCAAGCGTGTGTACCGAAGCAAGCTGCTATAAAATTTATCGTAGAAACGGCTATTACGGATTTATTCCTGACCACTGTGAGACCGGAGTTCCGGGCTACACAGGCTATACCTTTATCGGCAGCGTTTCAGGTTTAAATACTACAACGTTTATTGATGATAACAACGGTGCAGGACTACTTCATGGTGTTGAATATTGCTACATGATTGTCGCTTGTTACCCCGATGGAGCTGAAAGCTATGCCTCGCTGGAAGTTTGCACCGATCTGGTAAAAGACATTCCGGTTATCACCAATGTTTCTATAATTACAACAAATCTTACAACAGGTTCTGACTCGGTAGTGTGGAGTAAACCAACCGAATTAGATACGGTTCAAATTCCCCCTCCGTATGAGTATCGCGTTTACCGTTCCAATGATTTTACAGGAAGCAGCTTTACATTGGCAGCAACGTTCAATGACTTGAACGACACGGTCTATGTTGATAATAATGTAAATACCGAAGCAACTCCCCTCTCTTACAAAATTGAATTATACAGCGTGCCGCTGGATTTAATTGTAGGTTCAACACAAGCATCATCTGTTTTCCTTTCCATTGCCGAAACGGATAATCAACTCATTCTCTCGTGGGAAGAGACTGTCCCCTGGACAAACTATACCTATGAGATTTATAAATTCAACGGAATAGATTTTATCTTCCTTGACTCAACCGATCTGCATACTTATACAGATACAGGCTTGGTGAACGGCACTTCGTACTGCTATAAAATACGCAGTGTTGGTTCCTATTTTTCAGATGGATTGACCTCTCCGCTTTATAACTTCTCGCAGGAGAAATGTGGCGTGCCGTTAGACTCAACTCCTCCCTGTCCTCCGGCTTTAGGGGTTACTCCTGATTGTGATAATTACCAAAATCAGTTGGTGTGGGGCTACCTTGACCAGGATACATGCTCTGATGATATTGTTGAATACCGTATTTATTACACTCCGTTCTTAGATAGTGCCTTTACCTTTCTCATTAGCATTCCCGACCCCAATCAAACTCAGTTTATACACGACAGTCTTCTTTCTATTGCAGGATGTTATGCCATTACAGCAATCGATTCAATGGGTAATGAGAGTGCCATCATGGATTCGGTTTGTGTGGACAATTGTCCTGAGTATGAGTTGCCAAATGTCTTTACTCCGGGCGAAGATAATTTCAACGACTTCTTCGTTCCCTTCCCTTACCGTTACATCCAAAGCATTAACCTCACCATTTACAACCGTTGGGGAAACATAGTGTTTGAAACCACCGACCCCGCCATCAATTGGGATGGCACAAATCAAGACAGCAAACTGATGTGCTCTGATGGTGTTTACTTCTACGTTTGTGAAGTAAATGAAATACACCTCACCGGAATAGAAACCCGCAAACTGAAGGGCTTTGTTCATTTAATAAGAGGTCCGGGAAGCAGTAATTAAATGTTCACAGGAATTATAGAACAAGCAGGAACTATTACCGCCATTGAACAACAAGGCAGCAATGTGCATTTCACTATTCAGGCATCGTTTGCAAATGAGTTAAAAGTTGACCAAAGTGTGGCACACAATGGAGTTTGCCTAACCGTTACCGAAGTAGTTGATAACAGCCATTACAAGGTAACCGCCATTGACGAAACTTTACAAAAAACAAATCTTGGCGACTGGAAAAAAAGCGATTTAATAAACCTTGAACGTTGCGTAAAAGCAGACAGTTTTTTAGACGGACATATTGTGCAGGGACATGTTGACCAAACTGCTACCTGCACATCAAAAGAAAATAAAGATGGAAGTTGGATCTTTCGTTTCAGCTATGCCACAAGCGAACAAAATCTGATTGTAAAAAAAGGCTCCATTTGCATCAATGGAGTAAGCCTTACCGTTGTTGATGACCTGCCCGGAGAGTTTTCAGTGGCAATTATTCCTTACACCTTTGAGCATACTGGCTTCAAAACACTTGATGCGGGAATGAAAGTAAATCTGGAGTTTGACATCATCGGCAAGTATGTTGCGAAGATGATGAGGAAGAGTTCATAGGCCTTTGCCACAGATTACACAGATTTCCACAAATTAATCTGTGCCCATCTGTGTAATCTGTGGCTATCCCTTAAAAATTAAACACCCTCGAAATATTGAACCCCCATTTAAAACCACCTAAGTTCCAGGTGTCGGGTGAGTTAACAACAAAATCGTTTTCAATAATTCCCACCGCGTTGCTGAAGTTCATATGAAAAACGTGTCCGCCTGTTTCAATTTCATAGCCGATGCTCACCGGCTGATAATAAGGTCGTGTAGGATTATTTTTTCTGAACGCTGAAAACGTATAGAAATACTCCACCAGAATAGACGAGCGTTTGGTCAATTTTATCCGTGCTGCAGCACCTAATGCAAACAGCCCGTTGGTTTCGCCCGCACCGTTTTCAGGGTTAATGTATGTCTTTACATAGTTGCGGTGAACATACGTTGGCAACAATTCCAGTGAACCAAGGTTTCCGAATTTGCGGGCGATGATCAATTGTGCAGTGTATGACAAGCGATGCAGAATATTGTTTTTAAACACTGGAACATCGGCATAAAAAATCTCGCGCTTAACAGGTGAAATAGCTGCGTTGAAATACACCGCAAGCGAAAGCGGAACTTTGTTGTTAGTGGTTTGTGTCAGGAAACGCCATTTGGTAAATGCATCAATGTTGCCCATTGTTTTGCTGCGACCAACACCAACCATCCAGTTCTCTAAAATTCCGTATTCAAATGCTATGCGGATGTTGGCAGCATTATCCATTCCGTAAAACGAACTGTAGCCGCCTCCGCTTGCTGCACCTATATTTCCGAAGCGGTGGGTAATGCGCAGATCCATTGCATTTTTAGGAACTGTTTCGGTGGATTGTGCATTAATAACACGAGTTGTTTTAAAAGTTTCCAGAACGGGTTCGTTCTTTGGCTTTTCGTTTTGGTCAAGCAGGTTCATAATATCATCCTGAGCAAAACAAATACCCAATGACAAATAACAAATAACGAATAACAAAAGGGCAGGTACTTTTTTAATCATGCTTTAGGGTTTAACGTAAAGTTTGTAATCAGCCGAAACGCTTACTTCTATTTCTTTCCCGATGTTCATCAGTTTATCGCTTGGTATTTTTATTTTGTGGTCGGCTACCAACACTTTGAATTTTGATTTCAGATTTACCTTGCCTTCTTTCACGGTAAATATGCCCTCAAAATTGCGGGGTTGGTCCACACCGTGCATTCTCAATACTCCAGTGCAGGTTACTTTGTATTCGCCATCGGTTTTAAAGTCAATGTCTTCGTTTATTTTTCCTTTCAGTGTTGCGTTTTCATAGCCTTTTTTATCGCTTTCCATGTAGTTGCTGTTAAAGTGGCGCTGCATCAATCCGTCTTTAAATACAAAGCCGGTAATGGGCACTTTAAACGCAATACTGTCGTTATGCAGTGTAATAATGGAAGTGGACATTTTGTTCACCGCATCAATATCTTCAACAGGTGCTTTTGAGAAAAAGGAGATTTCAGTCTTTTCGCTGATGTAAACGGTTTGCCCGAAAGCAGTAGGCAGTAAGCAGTAAACAGTAAGCAGTGATGATAGAGCAAGTAATTTTTTCATGGCTATGTCTTTTGTTCCCCTTCGGGGGTTAGGGGGTGTTAGTTATTTTGTGCGCCATCTTCTATCCAGCAAAGAAATATATCTAACTCCTCCTGTGTAAGTGTTCCTCCTTGCGGCATGTGTAAAACATCCGTAGCGGGCAATTCAATACGTGTCTTAACCGTTTGCGAAACTCCGCTCAGTGCCTCATAAGTAGTAAAATCACCGGGACCGCTGCCGCCTGATACATGGCAACCGATACTGTTGGCACATTTGGTTTCGGCAAGTGGTTTCACATGCAGGTTGTAGCTAACATCCAGACTGTCGCAAAACGTTTCGGGCGGGAGAGGAACACTGCCCTTATCATTCAAACAACCCTGTAATACAAATACTGTTGTTGCAAGGGTAAAACTAAGAAGAAGAAGACTTTTTTTCAAGCTGATATATTTTTGGCGTTTATGAAATTACAATAACTCTGCCATTCCCCCCTCTCCTTTGGAGAGGGGCCAGGGGTGAGGCTTCTACTTCACCATTACTTTTTTACTATAAACATTTTTCCCGTCATTCAAACGGATAAAATAAACTCCTGCTTCCATATTACCGTGTGCGTTGAATTTCAGTTCATGTCTTCCCGGATGCAGATTTTCGGTGGTGGTTTGTTTTATCAAACGACCGTTGAGGTCAAAAATTTCTGCGTTTACGTTGGTCATTTCATACAGGTAAAATGAAACGTTAACAATATCGTTTGCCGGATTGGGAAACACATCAAAACCACCTTGCACAACTGTTTCGTCAATGCCAATACTAGTGTTTTCGGTTATGTCAAGCGAGGCGTTTTTAATTACATCACCGCTGCTGTTATTGTTGCTGTTAGTAAAGTTAAATGCTCCGTAAAAAGTAACCGTTCCGGTTCCTTGTACAGGGGCAGTCCATTGCACAGTCCATGTTTTAGTATCAGTGCCCCCAGTTCCTAAACTTGTATGGGTAACATATTTGTTGGCTAAACCTGTATTAGGGTTTGCAAATTGTGTTCCTGCAGGCAATGGTATTACAAACTCACCCAGTTTAGTTCCGCTGGCATTTTGGGGCGATAGCTGAAAACCAAATTCGCTTACACCCGTTTTGCTTGCTGTAGCTGTAATGTTATAAGTAGTTCCCGGAAGATAACCGCTAACCGGAACATCTGAAGTAATTGTTGCCACCTGATCAGTAGGTGCAGCACCTGAATGGCAACTGCCGTTGTTACAGGTTACACCATCACCGGGAGAGCCTGTACGTCCTGCTGGTGCGCCACTGCCGTTGGTGTGTGCATTGTTGTAATTAGCATCGTAAACAATAACTAAAGCGGAAATAAAAACTAAGGCAAGCGTAAACTTTTTAAGCATATAAAGGGGTTTAGATTTTTTATGAGCGCCAAAAATAGAGATTTATAGGGCTTAGATGAATCTAAATTCATGGAATTTTAAGTTTCAATCCCATTATTAAGACTTTGTCTGGTTACTTTTGTTGAGAATTACTAACATTAGGATTAAACCTTTGTATAGATGAGCATCTAACGCCAAAATCCTTTCTGATGAAATATACCTTTACTCTTCTTGCAATTCTATTTGCTTTATCCGTAAAATCTCAAACACTCTATTTCCCGCCAACGGTGGGCAGTACATGGGATACTATTTCACCACTTTCACTCGGCTGGTGTCCTGATAAGATTGACACCTTGCTCAATTATTTGGAAGATAGAAACACCAAAGCATTTATCGTGTTGAAAGATGGAAAAATTGTAATTGAAAAATATTTCGGAACGTTTACACAAGACAGTGTTTGGTATTGGGCTTCGGCAGGTAAATCGCTAACTGCTTTTACTGTTGGCATTGCACAACAGGAAGGGCACCTGTCTATCAACGATAAAACTTCTGATTATTTGGGAACGGGTTGGACTGCTTGTCCGCAACCAAAAGAAGATTTAATTACCATCCGCCACCAACTCACTATGGCAAGTGGCTTGGATGATGGAGTTGCTGATAACGATTGCACACTTGACACGTGCCTTCAATATCTTGCCGATGCAGGAACAAGATGGGCTTACCATAATGCCCCATATACTTTGCTTGATAGTGTTATTTACTACGCTACAGGCCAATCACTCAATACTTATTTGTATCAGAATATCGGCTTGCCTACAGGCATTTTGGGAGCGTATGTTCACACCAACTACAACAATGTATTTTACAGCAAACCCCGTAGCATGGCTCGTTTTGGTTTGCTCGTTCTCAATCACGGCAACTGGAACGGCAACCAGATCATGACTGATGCAACTTACTTTAACGAGATGGTTAACACTTCGCAAAACATTAATCTCTCCTATGGTTACCTCTGGTGGTTAAATGGCAAATCATCTTACCACCTGCCCGGCTTGCAGTTTCAGTTTAACGGTTATTTAAATCCAAATGCACCTGCCGATATGTATGCAGCTATGGGAAAAAACGGGCAATTCATAAATGTGGTTCCGAGTCAAAATTTGGTGTTTATCCGAATGGGGAATGCTCCTTTTGACGATGCCGTTCCCTTTACTATGAACGATACTATCTGGCAAAAACTGAATGATGTTATGTGCAGCACTATTTCGATTGATGAATTAAATCCGGTAAAACAGGCGCATGTTTTTCCCAACCCCGCACAACATAAAATTACGGTTGAACTCAAGGAACAAATACTTGCTTTTAAAGTGTTTGACCTCACAGGAAAGGAAATTTATGCAGAAAATACCGGCAGTAAAAAAGTGCAAATTGATTGTTCCCAATTTGCAAGCGGAATTTATTATCTGCAACTGCAAACGGGTAATGAGACTATCATGACCAAATTCAGCGTGAGCCGCTAAATAGCAGGCATCTTCTCAAATTTCATAGAATTGCAAGCTCCCGAAAAAAATCGTAGCTGTATTTCTTGGTTTAAAATATCTTTATACATTTGCGCTACTCAACGATGAAACCACTCAACACATCAGCGAAAACCACACATTGCACCCCTGCCAAAATTAATGGGGGGGGGGGGGGGTTAAATAGCCCTTGTTCAGGCGCAGTTCAGCGCATTTTTGATTTAAACACCCATTTTCACCATTTCAGCAACAGCGGTCTTGTAAATGCTGCTTTTTGCGCACACAGCCACTTACAGGTGTCAGTGGCAGGTTGCAGCACCCGCACACAGCCACTTACACCTGTAAGCAGCACCTTGCAGCACCCACACACTATCACTTACAGTAGTAAGTTTACTATTGCGCCAGCCGCACACAGCTACTTAGCCCTGCAAGCAACCCCATGCACCCTGCGCACAGAGTTACAGCACCCTGTAAGTTGCCCTATGCAGCATCAACTTCTATACATCAACAATTAACCACTCTAAAATAAAAACACCATGGCAGACCCAACATTACCAACCAACCCTACAACACCTACAACTCCAAAACCCGAAACCGCTAAAACCGGCACCGTGCCCCGCAGCGATGTTGATTTGGGCAATGTAGCAGCCGATGTAAGCAACAAATGGAATAGCACACCCGGCATTATACTGCTGTGGACAGGCCCGCCCATTTTTGCTGTTAAAGTAACCCAATACAACACTACACTGGGCGAGCGCAAAAGCACAGGAGGCGGACGCAAATCCATTACCGCGCAACTGAAGATTGGCGACAAAGAAATAGATACCCGCACCGAAAATGTAAAAGGATACTTAGAAGAAAAATACGGCAAAGCCCTTGCCCCCTCTTACTACCCCGCTTTTGGAATAGTAAAAGAAGGCGACCGCTACAAGTTACCCTTAGACCGCAACAACCGCCTGCAGGCACTTGACCTGATGGTAGCCGCCATAACTAACGAAGGCTTTGCCGGCAATACATACGGTGATATCTACTGGCAAAACATACGTACCCAATACAACGCCCTGCTTACCCAAGCCGAAACAACAGACAGCACCGTATCGGGCAAAGTAGGAACCAAAAACCAACTGAAAAAAGAAATTAAAAAAGTGTTGAACGCTTTGGTATTAACCATAAAAGCCAACTACCCCGATACCTGGAAAACTGAATTAAGGGTTTGGGGATTTCAGAAGGAGAAGTATTAAAATCTGTCACCCTGAGCGTAGTCGAAGGGTATAAATAAAACAAACTCCAAATGAACAATAACGAAAAACAAGCGCCAAAAATACCTACCCCCGAAGAACTGCAAGCCATGATGGTTGTGCCTGCTTTTTTGGTTACACTGGGAGTGTTTGTTTTGCATGTGCTTATTTATGGGTTGCCTGCTTTAGCTGTTGTATTGCCATTTATGTATAGCCCTGCTTTATGGTTTACCCTTGTTTGGGTAGTTTGCGCACCTGTTGTTTATGCCTTTTTATATGGGGTTGTAGCGGGTGTGTTAAGTCGCCTCTTTCAGGCGGGTATTATAAAAGGAGTATTTCCCCGTGACACTCGCTTTCCCGTTTATGCGTTGCGTAGGTTGTATGGCACTTGCTGGACAGCGGTGTATTATTTTCATCCTATTTATAATATTATTCTGAGCACCCCGGTATTTAAAGCTATCGTATTCCGGCTTTTTGGTTACAAAGGAAGTTTGAATGCTAACATTCCACCTGATGCATGGATAAGAGATTTGCCGTTATTAAGGATTGAAGAAGGTGCATACGTAGGTAATAAAGTAACATTAGGTACTAATGTTTGCTTGCTTGGCGGAAATATTATAATAGGTAATGTTACATTAAAGAAGGGTGCAATGGTTGGGCACCGAACTAATATTGCAATAGGAGTAACGATAGGTGAAAGAAGCGAACTAGGTGTTGCCTGCATTGTAGGATTTCATGCAAAAATCGGAAACGATACCCACATAGGTTCATCAAGCGGTATAAGTCACGGGGCAAAAATCGGGAACAATGTATATATAGATGTGAGGAGTTTTATTGGCACAAAGGCGGTAATAGGCGATAACCTTACGCTTCCCTCAGACATTAGTATTCCCGATGGTGCAGTAGTGAATACTATGGAAGATGTAATGAAGTACACTAAATATAAAGAGGTTAAAGCAACTATATAAAATGATAGCACCAAAACCTGAAAACATTGGCTTCTATGCTAAAGAGGTAAAGTCTGTAATACCAAAAGAAGCATTTAAGCCAGCCAGCTACAAACTGGTTATCATGTTTCTTTACCTAGCCATAGCTATTGGGTGTTTCTATTACATAAGAATCACGCCAAGCTGGGGATTGATATTATTACTCAGTTCAATTGCAGGAGTATTGTTCTCAGGGCTATTTATGTTTTGTCATGAGTTTTCACATGGCACGATTGTCAAAAAAAAGATTGCCAGAAATATTCTTCAAATTTTCTTTTGGTCATTTAATTATATGCCTGCAACCATGTGGCGAAGAATACATCATCAAACACATCATTTAAATGCAAATAATTACAAAGATCCTGATCGCAGGCCTTTTAAATCTGAGAAAAGTTTTGTAAACAAGATACTTAACACTTTAACTTATCCGAATAAAGTATTGAAATTTTCTTTTACTGTTGGCTTTGCTATGCCGGTTTATACCTGGAAGCATATTGCTTCTGTTTATTATCCTGAAGGTAAAAAGCCCTCAACAGTTTTATATAAACCAGATTATTCAAATAAGGAAAAAAGAAATATAGCGTTGGAAGTTTTCTTTATTATTTTGATTCAAATCGCCATTGCATTGATTATTGCATCACCGATAAAATATTTGATTACTACATTAATTTCATGGTATGTTTCTTCTTTATTTACGGTTTTAGTAATTATGACTCAGCATTACCTGAGACCAAATTATTCTGAAGGTTCCGATCCTTTGATGACAACCACAACTACTGAGGTACCAAAACTTATGGACCTGCTTATGGATTATCATTCTTATCATGTCGAACATCACATAATACCGGCAATTAACTTTGATTATTATCCAATTGTAGCAAGGGAGCTCAAAAAAAAAATTCCTGATAAATATCACTCCTTACCTTTTCTTACCGCGGTTAAACAGGCATTTGATTACGAAACATTTGTTGATGATCCGCTTGAATAAGTTTATGCCTCAACTAAAGACACCTGATAACAATTATGAATCTAACTTTAATAGACAATCAATCACTAACCAACACCGTAGCTTCCGGTGCAACAGACTGGGTAGTAGTTTGGCACTACACTATAATAGTGTTGGTTATGCTGGGCTGCGCCATAGTATCGTGGGCAACAGTACAATTATTGTTTAGCCCAAAATGGAGAGGGCGTTTTGTGAGGGTGCTTGGGTTGGGTAAGAAGTAGGGTTATAGCGGAGCTACGTTGTTAAACCAGGGCTGTGCTTTTTCTAATTGTGTAGTTCACTCACCCGCCTGCAGCAAAACATTTTTATACAGTTTCTCCGAAATCCAGAAGTCACTTTTTGCTATTAAAGCATCTATAAGTATTTTCACTTCTGTTATCAGCCCTTTTTCTTTTGCAACTAAAAGCAAACCAATTACACCAATTATTCTCACACCCTCATTCATAGCAACTTTACGCCCGGCAGTTTCATCTATCAATAAAAAATCTGCATGAAGTTGTTTGGCTAAAACAATCGCCTCTGCTTCGCCTTTGTCTAAATCAGCATTCAAAATAACAGTATCTGAAACCGTTTTTTCAATAAGCCAATTACAACTTTTGTAAATAATTAGTTCTTCTTCTGTAAAACGTGCAAGGCTCAACTCCTCCCTAACAGCCGAAGGAATTACCACTTCGTGAAACAGTGTTGGCAATAATTGAATTTGATTAATACGGATAAGTGCAATAACAGGCGAAGTATCGCTTACAACAATCATTTAAGATGCTTCAGATTTTCTATATCTGTATTTAAATCATCAACATCATACTGCAAAGGAATTTTTCGTTTCCAAAGCTCGTGCTGAAAATCATCACGACTTAATCCTGCGATGCGGGCGCATCTGGGTAATGAAACATTTGCTTTACCATAAAGTGTGCAGGCAAGTTCCAATAAAAATTTATCAGCGTTTTTCTCTGTTACAACCGAATCCGGGATTTCAATTTTCATAACACAAAGATAAGTAAACAAATTTAAAGCTCCGCCACCTTACCAAACCACGGCAGCGCTTTTTCTAACTGCACAGCCAATTTATTTAGCCAGTTTAAGTCCTTTAATAAACTTAAAATCTTTAGTGTTAAAGGTAAGCAGCTTGGCATTGTGTTCAATGCAGGTGGCTGCTATAAGGGCATCGGGCATTTGCAACCTGCGTTGGGGTGTGTTATATAAATCAACCAATTGTATTGCCTTTTCTCCTGTATACTTGCTAAGTGGTATAACAGAAAAAATATCAGTAACCATTTCAACAGCTCTTTTCTTTTTTTTATCAGTAGCACCCACTTTAAGCTCAATCAAACTAATAACCGATATACCCAATTGTTTTTGGTATTTCATCAAAAGAGTATCAGCTATTTCATTACCTCTTATTGATGCAATAAAAATATTGGTATCGGCTATTACCATCCGGCAGTTCGTTTGGCAATGCCACCATACCTTAGTTCTTCAGCATCAATATCCCAATCAGGACACATCCCAAAAAAGGGCAGGTGTTTTTCTTTCTGCGCTTTAGTTACCTTTTTTTTCTTTCTTCCGCTACTTGCTTTTTCGGGCAGAGCAATATCCATTTCTTTCAAAAAAGCCAACAAGGTTTTTTCCTTTTTTTCGTCAACCGAAATAGTATAACTAACTAACATTTTTAATCTTATTATTTAACAACTGCAAATATAAATAAACAAAATTATATCACCGCCACGTTATCAAACCACGGCTGCGCTTTTTCTAACTGTGCGGCTACCTGAAATAAAGTTGCTTCATCATTCATAGGTGCGGTAAACATAACGCCTATAGGCAGGTTATCGCTGCTCCAGTGCAGAGGCACACTCATAGAAGGTTGCCCGGTAATGTTTGCCAAAGCAGGGTAGGGCATCCATGCAAACGTTTTGTTGGCTACTTTTTCAATCATACCGGTGTAGCGCACCATAGAAGAAAGACCTAATACATTTAAAGTTTTTAAAGCGGCATCTTCAAACGCGCTGTTGTTCATGCTGCCTATTTTAAAAGGTTTGCGCCCAACAGTGGGTGTAAGTAGTAAATCATACTTGGCATGGTAAGCCGCCATTTCACGGTCTAACTGGTTCCACTTCTGGCGTGCCAGTGCAAAATAGTTTGCACTGAATGATTTACCTAATTGGTATATCAGCTAGGTGTTGGGCTCCAGTTCATCGCGCTGCGGTTTTCTGCCGCGCTGTTCGCCAATCAGTTCAAAGGTGGCGCTGGCTTCGCCTAATACCAAGGTATAAAGCAATTCAGAATTTACTTTGTTGGTAAAGGGCAATTCCACTTCATCAACCGTATGTCCTGCGCTGCGCAGCAGCGCAACTGTTTTTTCAATGGCTTTTATATTTTCTTCGTCAATGGGAGCGTTCAGTCCTTTTGGCATCTGGTAGCTGTAACCTATTTTCAGTTTGCGGGGGGCTTGTTTTATTTCTTCGCTGTAGGGTTTTTCGGGCGGGGCAATGGTATAAGGGTCGCCTTTCAGCTCACCCTGCACCGCATCAATATAGGCAGCGGCATCGCGCACACTGCGTGATACAATGCCAGAAGAGATAGCACCACTCCACATCTCACCCCATATAGGTCCGTTGGTAATTCTGCCACGCGATGGCTTTATTCCAAACAGACCGTTGCAGCTTGCCGGTATGCGTATAGAGCCTCCGCCATCACTTGCCCATGCCATAGGCACAATACCTGCGGCTACACTTGCGCCTGCTCCTCCACTGCTGCCGCCTGTTGTATGGTTAGTATTCCAGGGATTACGGCATACGCCTAACAACTTGCCCTCAACAAAAGGAGTAAGTCCAAACTCTGATGTATTGCTCTTACCAAAAATAACAGCACCTGCCTTTTGTATGCGCAACACCACTTCTGATGTTTCGGTTGAAATATAATCTTTCAGTATTCGAGAACCTTCGGTAAAACGTGTGCCTTTCAATTGTACATCCACATCCTTCAACAAAAAAGGAACACCTGCAAAGGGGGCGTTGGTGTCAATGTTTTTCAGTTGTTGCTTTCCTTCTTCATACAGCTTTGTTACCACCGCATTTATTTTCGGGTTCACTTCCTCCGTGCGTTTAATGGCAATCTCAAGAAGTTCAGAAGGCGTTACTTCTTTTTTCTTTATCAGTTCTGCCAGTGCAACTGCATCTTGTTTGCGGTATTCTTCAAAATTCATAGTAGTAGTATTAAAGCACCAAAATACAAAATGCTAAGCATCAAGCACCAAAAAACAAATCACAAACAAATTCCCAATCTGAAATACAAAATTTCAAACTACTGAATTGTTATTTGTCTTTTGCTTTTTGTAATTTAAAACAAGCCGTACATCAGCCTGCCTATCATAAAATAAATGAACAGCCCGATGATGTCGTTAGAGGTAGTGATAAAAGGACCCGTGGCAAGTGCAGGGTCAATATTAAAGCGGTTAAGCGCCAGCGGAACAAACGAACCGAAGATAGCAGCAAACACAATTACCGAAAGCAGCGCAACGCTAACGGTAACACTCAACGCTAGGTAATCATTAAAGATAAGATTATAGGCCAGCAACAAAACTGCGCAGATTAAACCGTTGAGCAAACCAACGAGTAATTCGCGCAGCAACTTTGGAATCATATCGCCCTTGCTGATGGTTTGATTGGCAAGACCCTGCACAACAAGCGCAGAACTTTGTACACCCACATTGCCGCCCATGGCGGCAATCAGCGGCATAAAAAAAGCCATCTCAGGATGTATCTGTATCTGTGGCTCATAAGCAGTTAATACACGTGAACCAACTACACCGCCTGCCAGAGCTACAATCAGCCAGGGAAGGCGTGCACGAGTGCTAAGCCACAGCCCGTCATCGGCCTCAATGTTTTCCGAGATACCACTCATTAACTGGTAATCCTCGGTGGCTTCTTCACGCACCACATCCATTACGTCATCCACGGTAATTCTACCTAACAACTTGCCGGTAATATCTACTACGGGTATTACAACCAAGTCATATTTCTCAAACAGCGCGGCTACATCTTCACTTTTTGCATGGGCCTCAATAGATATTACATCTTTAAAATAAATCTTTTCTATTTTTTCTTCGGGCGGTGAGATCAATAGTCGTTTCAGCGAAAGAATTCCGTGCAGCTTTTCATCATCATCTGTCACGTAAACAGTATAAATGCTGCCCACTTCTTCGGCCTGCTTTTTCATTTCAACAATGCTTTGCTGCACCGTCCAGTTCAGGTTAGCGGTTACCAGCTCGGTAGCCATCAAACCACCTGCCGTGTCTTCATCATAGCGCAACAGGTCAACGATGTCGCTGGCCTGCTCAGCATCATCCATCTGCTCCAGTACTTCCCTTTTCATTTCGTCAGGAAGTTCAGCGATCAGGTCGGCAGCATCGTCCGAATCAAGGTTGTCAGCATGTTTTGCAATTTCTTCTGATGTAAGGGAGTTGATGAATTTCTCCCTCACCTCATCATCCATCTCCATCAGCACATCGGCTGCTTTTTCTCCGTCTAAAAGATTGTAAACATATTGCGCATCGTGGGTCCACGATTCTTTGATCAGTTCCGCAATATCAGCCGGGTGAAGCGGTTCCAGCATATTAACCACATCCTCGTGCCGATGATGCTTGATGGCATCATGCACTTCAAAAACAAATGAGGGGGTTACTTCAAACTTCATGATGCACTATTAACCGTCATTGCGAGGGAGGAACGACCGAAACAATCTTTCAATAAATGAGATTGCTTCGCTTCGCTCGCAATGACGTTATTTTGCGACAGACAGCAACTTCGTCAGTTCAACAAACTCTGCAACACTCAGTTGTTCTGCACGTTTGTCAAACAGTTTGCTTTCTGCAACGGGTGCGAAAGTAAGACTTTTGAGTGCATTACGTAATGTTTTTCTGCGTTGGTTAAAAGCTGTTTTCACTACCATGAAAAATTCTTTTTCATCGCAGTCAAGCGCTTCAGTGGTGTTGCGCGTAAGGCGTATTACACCCGATTTTACTTTTGGTGGCGGAACAAAAACCGTTTCGTTTACCGTGAACAGGTATTCAATATCATAGAAAGCAGAAAGCAACACACTCAGTATTCCATACTCTTTACTTCCGGGAGGTGAAGCTATGCGCATCGCCACTTCTCGCTGTATCATGCACACCACTTCCGGTATCTTGTTGCGGTGTTCCAGTACATTGAAAAATATCTGTGACGAAATGTTGTAAGGAAAATTTCCGATGATAGCATATCGTTCAAGGTCAATGTTCAGTCTCAGAAAATCACCTTCTATTATTTTGCCTTTCAGTTGCGGAAAATTCAGTTGCAGAAATTCAACCGATTCACGGTCAACTTCTACTACGCTTACATTAATTCCTTTATTTTCTAAAAGGTATTTGGTCAGCATCCCCGTTCCGGGACCTATTTCCAGCACCTGTTTATAAGTACCATGCCCGCTAAGACTTTCAGCAATTTTGCGGGCAATATTTTCGTCTTTCAGAAAATGCTGACCCAAGTGTTTTTTGGCGCGAACAGGATACATTACTCCGCTACCGCTACTACTTCCTGCACTTCAGGGATCATTTTTTTCAGCAATGCTTCAATGCCCGCTTTCAGCGTAATGGTAGAAGAAGGGCATCCGCTGCAGGCACCCTGCAACACCACATTCACCTTACCATCTTCAAACGATTTGAACTGAATATTTCCTCCATCACCCTCCACTGCCGGACGAACATATTGCTCCAGTATTGCAATGATCTTCGCATCAATAACAGGATTAGCTTTTGTTGAAACTTCTGTTTTATCCTCTGTTGCTTTCGCCTCAGGCGATACTTCTTTCTTCTCAGGAAGTTCAGCCACAGCTTCTCCGCCATTTGCCAGAAACTCACGGATAAAACTGCGCAGTTCCAGCGTTATGCTTTCCCATTCCACTGCATTGGTTTTGGTAACCGACACAAAGTTGGCTGCAATAAAAACACCTGCCACAAACGGAAAATCAAACAACTTTTGCGCAAGAGGCGAACCTTTTGCCTGCGCTTTGGAAGTATATTCTACACTTACATCTTTCAGCAGCCCTATATTGGCAACAAATTTCATTGCATTGGGATTGGGCGTGCTTTCAGCGTATATAGTAACGGGGAGTTTTTTTGTTTCGGTAGTGTTCATACCGCAAAGGTAAACAAAAAGCCCCGCTGCTGAGAGACCTTTTGTATTTCCTAAAATCGTTTTATTTTACTTTTAGAAACTTACTTCTTGTTTGCTTCCTTAATATACTGCTCCAACGCCATTGTCATGGATGGAGCCGAAGGAACAGGTGCGCTGATGTCAAGATATAAACCTGCTTCTTTTACAGCCTGTGAAGTAGTAGGGCCAAAAGCGGCAATACGGGTTTTATTTTGTTTGAACTTCGGGAAATTCTGAAACAACGATTTTATTCCTGCAGGACTGAAGAAAACCAATACATCATAATTAACATTTGCCAGATCACTCAGGTCACTGCAAACGGTGCGGTAAATAACGGCACGGGTAAATTTGATGTGATTTTTTTCTAATAAAACAGGTATCTCTTCTTTCTGAATATCGGAAGAAGGCAACAGAAATTTTTCGGCTTTGTGTTTCTTGATAATGTCAATCAAATCGTTAAACGTTTGCTTACCATAAAATATTTTGCGCTTGCGGTAAAGCACGTATTTCTGCAAATAAAAAGCTGTGTTTTCAGATATACAAAAATACTTCAACGTTTCAGGAACAGAAACACGCATTTCTTTGCACATGCGAAAAAAATGGTCAACCGCATTGCGGCTGGTCATAATAACAGCGGTGTAATCCGGAAAATGAATTCTGTCTTTACGAAACTCGGCAGCCGGAATTCCTTCAACATGAATGAAGGGACGAAAATCAATTTTTACGTTGTGCTTTTTTGCCAGATCAAAGTAAGGCGATTTATCTGTTTCAGGTTTGGGTTGCGAAACAAGAATTGACTTAACCTTCTCTTTTACTTTTACTTTTTCGGCTTTTTGTAGTTGTTTACCCATGCACCTTAACCAATAAAATTTTACTTTTTTAGACTGTGTGTCTTAAAATAATTTTTGCTAACACCGCAGCCGGCAAAATTTCGAGGGTGCAAAAATAGAAAAATAAATAGAACTTATTAAAGCCTTGTTTAGCTAGGCCAATATTTAAACCCCGAATTAATCTGGCAATGTAACTTATCGCAAAAAGAATAATTCCTGTGTAGATGAAAACCGCTTGCGGAAAAGCATTAGCATATATCAGGCAAATCAAGATGGGCAGGAGTGCAAGGCCAAGTGCCTTATTATAAAGAAACACATGAAAATTGTAGAATGAAAATTCGTTTTGTGCATTAAACACAAAACCGGTAAGCTCTGAAACAAAAACTCTTAAAAGGAATAACAAAAAAACGGTGAGTGTAATTTTACCAAACACCAATAAACTTTCACCTGAGAATAACTGCAAATTAAAGTATTTGCTGAGAAGAAAAAGAAAAGCTGAGGCCGAAAAGAGAAAGATAACCGTAAGAAAAACCGAAACTCGTTGCGAAAGCACTTTTTCTTCGCGCACCAGTTGCGAAGCAAAACGCATATCCAAAACTGCACGAAAGAATTCTGTGAACCGTTTAGGATATGATGCTCTGAGGTATGCAATAATTACTACACAGCCCAACAATAAAACAGTTATCCATCCGGGATAAAAATTGGTTATTCCTAACGGAGTTTGATTAGTGGGTTTTAGTTGATGCCCCGTAAATAATGAAACTGCCGGAACCTCAGCAATTATTGTATCCTGCTTAGGAAGACTATCAACAACTGCTGTCGTTTCTTCAACTTGTTCAGGCTTTGGCTTAGCAACCTCTGTTTTTACAACTGCGGATTTTTTCAAACTATCCGATGACGAATTTTTCTGCACCGTTTGCTTTGCCGCGCTATCTTGCGTCCCGACAGCTATCGGTATGATTTGTTGTTGTTGAGCCACCTTTTTTAATGAAATTTACCCGAACAAAATTAGTTGAAATACTTTCGTGCCTTGCAACAATTTCTCTTTTATTATCTTGCAACCAAAGAACTGAAATGACCGACACGAATCATAAACATACCAACGCACTTATAAACGAAAGCAGTCCTTATCTGCTGCAACATGCCCACAACCCGGTTAACTGGTTTCCTTGGGGTGATGAGGCTTTGAAGAAAGCGAAAGAAGAAAACAAACCTTTGCTCATCAGCATCGGGTATTCGGCTTGCCACTGGTGTCACGTAATGGAACACGAGAGTTTTGAAAACGAAGAAGTAGCTGCATTAATGAACGCACATTTTGTTTGTATAAAAGTTGACCGCGAAGAGCGTCCTGATATAGATGCTGTTTACATGACTGCCGTGCAACTTATGAACGGACAAGGCGGCTGGCCACTCAATTGCTTTGCTTTGCCTGACGGAAGACCGATTTATGGCGGGACTTATTTTCCGAAGCAAAACTGGATGCAGATATTGCAGAATATTGATAGTCTTTACCGCACCCAACCCGAAAAAGTATTGGAGTATGCAGAAAAGCTGAGCGCAGGAATTCGCCAAAGTGATTGGATGGAAATGAATACTTCGCCTTCCAACTTTCATGTTTCTGATTTAGAGAAAATGATGGAAAACTGGGAGAAGCGCTTTGATAATGTAGATGGCGGTCCCGATAAAGCACCGAAGTTTCCGATACCGAATAACTACCAGTTTTTGTTGCGCTATGCGCATTTGAAAAAAGATGAAACACTTCTGAAGCATGTAAATCTTACGCTTGAGAAAATGGCTTATGGCGGAATTTACGACCAGATAGGTGGCGGCTTTGCCCGCTACAGCACCGACCGTTACTGGAAAGTTCCGCACTTTGAAAAGATGCTGTATGACAATGCGCAGTTGGTTTCGCTTTATTCAGAAGCCTATCAACTCACAAAAAATACACTTTATAAAGAAGTGGTTTACGAAACGCTGGAGTTTATTGAGCGTGAAATGACCTCACCCGAACATGCTTTTTATTCTGCTTTAGATGCCGACAGCGAAGGCGAGGAAGGAAAGTTTTATGTGTGGACAAAAGAAGAGTTAGAGAAATTATTGAAAGATGATTTCAAGTGGGTTGCTGATTATTACAACATCAACGAAACCAGTTTTTGGGAACACGATAATTATATTTTATTGCGCACTACACCTGATAAAGCGTTTGCAAAGTCGCACGGGTTTTCATTATCAGAGCTGAAAGAAAAAGTACAATCTGTAAACACTATTCTGCTTACTGAACGCGCTAAACGCATTCGTCCGGGATTGGATGATAAGCAATTGACATCTTGGAATGCTTTGATGCTAAAGGGTTATGTGGATGCTTACCGCGTTTTTGGTGACGCTAAATTTCTGAACACTGCTGTTGCCAACGCCAATTTTATTTTGCACAAACAAAAGAAAGCAGATGGTGGTTTGTGGCACAATTACAAAAATGGAAAATCAACTATCAATGGTTTTCTGGAGGATTATTGTTTTACGATTGAGGCATTCATCTCTTTGTATGAAGTAACATTTGACAGCAAATGGCTGAACGAAGCAAAGCAATTAACTGATTATTGTTTTCCTCATTTTCAAGACCAAAACAGCAAACTGTTTTTCTTCACTTCGGATGAAGATGATTCGTTAATCACGCGCAAGTGTGAAATAAACGACAATGTTATTCCTGCTTCCAACTCATCATTGGCACGCAGTTTATTTGTGTTGGGAAAATTGTTTGATAACGAGCATTACCTGCAAACTTCTGAGCAGATGTTGAAGAATGTTATTCCTTCCATTGCAGCTTATGGGCCTGCTTATTCCAACTGGGCAATGCTGGAACTGAATCATGTTTTCCCGTTTTATGAAGTGGTGGTGTGTGGCGAACTTGCAATGAGTAAACTTCAGCAACTGGAACAATATTTTATTCCGAATAAACTTATTTGCGGTTTAAAAATACAAGACAATAACAACACGCTCCCGCTAACGGAAGGAAAATTTGTTGCCGGCAAAACAATGATTTACGTTTGTGTAAATAAAACGTGCAGGCTGCCACACGAAGAAGTTTTTGAAGCCATAAAAGAGATGAGCCACTGATTACACTAATTTGCACAGAAGAAAAAAATCTGTGTTAATCTGTGTAATCTGTGGCTATATTCTTATTTTTGATTTACGATTATGAAAAAAGATATTGAACATCCCGAGGTGGAAGACATTGCCGTGGCAGTGGTAAAACAAACAAATGAGTTGGGCGAAGAAAACTGGTATGCTTATTTTCTGAACCTGAAAAATGTAACGGTTACCAACGTGTTGGTTACTTCGCGCGGTTACGGAATGCTGGACGATGAGGAAATAAAAACCTCTACCCTGCGCCATTTTCTGGAAGATGTCGCGCCTATGAGTGCTATGAAAATTGAACTGCTTATGGATAATGTTTTCGGGCTGAGCAACGAGTACTGGGTGAGCTTTTATATCGGCAAAACCATTTACGACAAAAAATATATTTTCCTGCCCGAGAGTATTATTGAAGATAACTTCACCCACATTCCTGTTCTGGAAACTCAGGGCGTAATGATTAAGTAAGCACGATGTTAGAAAACATTAACATACACGATGTATTGTTTCTGGACATTGAAACTGTTCCGGGCGTTAATGGTTATAACAAGCTTTCGCCACAGATGAAAGAACTGTGGGATCACAAAGCAGGTTTTCTGAAAAAATCGGAAGAAGACACGCCCCAACTGCTTTACAACCGTGCAGGTATTTATGCCGAGTTCGGAAAAATCATTTGCATTGGTGTCGGGTTTTTCAACCCCAATACCGGAAAGAAAAAACCTGGCCTGCCGGCAGGCAGGGAGTTTCGCATGACTGCGTTTTATGGTGATGATGAGAAACAATTGCTGCAGGATTTTGCTGCCTTGCTGAACAAACATTTTAATTCGCCCGAGCATCAGTTGTGTGCCCACAACGGAAAAGAATTTGACTTTCCTTTTCTTGCCCGCAGAATGCTGGTGAATAAAATCAAGATACCATTTGTGTTGGATGTGGGCGGGAAAAAGCCTTGGGAAAATACCTTGTTGGATACTATGCAACTGTGGCGTTTTGGCGATTACAAACATTATACTTCGCTGCAACTGCTTGCTGCGTTGTTCAACATTCCCACGCCAAAAGATGATATGCAGGGCAGCGATGTGCATCGTGTTTATTGGCAGGAAAATGACCTGCCGCGCATAGCCACCTATTGCTGCAAAGACACGCTTACGGTTGCGCAGCTCTATCTCTCGTACTGCGGTGAAGAGTTATTGAAAGATAAAGAAATTGTATTATCATTATAGCCACAGATTACACAGATTTACACTAATTAAATCTGTGCTAATCTGTGTAATCTGTGGCAAAAAGATTGAACTATGAATATTGAAAAACTACGCAAACTCTGTCTTTCTTTTTCTCATGCAACCGAAGAGGTAAAATGGGGAAATGACCTGTGTTTTTGTGTAGGCAAAAAAATGTTTTGCGTTACAGGCTTGTCGGGAAATTTTAAAGTTTGTCTTAAAGTAAATGACGAGGAGTTTGCTGAGCTTTCTACCTCGCAGGGCGTAATTCCTGCGCCCTATCTTGCGCGTTATAAATGGATTTTAGTTGAAAACGGCAGCCGTTTTTCTGAGCGCGAGTGGGAACACTATATTCGCCAGAGTTATGAATTGGTAAGAGCAGGTTTATCAAAAAAAGTTACTGAAACACTGGTATAAAAAGAATTCCCCTGTTTTTCAACAAGGGAATTCCAAAACTTGAACGTTGGAAAAAAGATTATCCTTTATTTCCTGTACCCAACACTAAGCCGATAACACCGCAAGCCAGCGACCATAAAACGGTATTAACTACAATGTCAATTACCAATAATTTGGTGGTGTACATATCAACAAAAAATGCCACAAACGATAAGTCGTAGCCCAGCACCAATAAAAAGCTAAGCATACCGCCTGCCATCAAGGCATCCATAAATGATTTTTTGCCCATTTTGTCAAGAACAAAAGCAAGCATAAGGCTCCAACAAAGTTGCCATCCAGCCAGCATAGGCAGATCGGGCGGGCTTTTCATTAAACCATCATAGGCATGCGACATCTCGCCAGCCATCATATCCATTAATAACATTCCGAAAATAAGCCAGCCGCCAAAAAAGACAACCAGCGTTGAGGCTAATGCGCCAAGTAAAACTTTTGTATTCATTGTTTGGGGTTTTAAGTCCCGCAGTATTGCGGGAGAGGTTTGTAAAGCAAACTTATAACCTTTTATTTCTTCTGCAATAGGGTTGATAACCATTTTATTAACCGTTAGCGGTTGAAATCAGAATCTGATGGTTATTTTCTTTTCCGTGAGTTGCATTTTTTGGCAATTTTTTATTTTTACAGGAAAATTCATTCCCATGACTGACGATAAAACAGCCCTTCTTGAAAAAGAAAATACCCGTCTTAATCGTATTATAGAAGCTTTATTATTCGAACATGAGCGTTTAAGACGAGGTTATTCCGTTTCCGGAAACAGAAATGCACCCGAATAGTTCGGGTATTCCGTTGCAGAAAAAGGTAACGGAATAACTGACGTTGGGAGCCCTGCTGCAGAAAAAGGCAACGGAATAACCGAAGTCTTGAGACCTCTTCCCGAAAAAATTGACCCTACATCAGGCGTTGTTTATAAGCTCAAAAAAACTAAGGACAATGAAAAAGGGAAAAATAAAGCGCAGCGGAAGCATCAACAGCGCAAAGCTGCTCATCCACTTCCATAACAAAAGCAATAGTGACCATCCAACACTCCGCAAACTCAACGGCTTATCCGAAGGCGGCTTGGGAAAGATGATTATGTCGCTTACCCGAAGAGGTTTAATAGTGCGCGATGGCTGGCAGAAGTTTGCTTTAACGGCAAGCGCGAGGAAGTTGATGAGTGAGGCGTTACACCTCCTCTAAATCTCCCACACAGGGGGAGACCCCCCTAACCCCCTCCTTGAAAAAAGGAGGGGGAACAAAAAGCCTTGCAATCGTGCAAGGCTTTTTGTTTTTTATGATTTAAATCATTCACCAAATTTCAGGGTGTAGCATCTTTGCGCTGTATTTAACTCTGTGAACCATTTTATGAAAAAAGCTCTTACATTATTTCTTATTGCAGCGGCATTGGTTAGTTGCAAAAAGGATAAAGGCGGAAACATGAACTTTTCCATGCACTACACCACCTCGCCTGATGTATTTAAAACCGATGCCGCGCCCGATAGTTTATACACCGGTTTTGGTGATTACATAACCAGCGTAACACCTTCGCATTTTTCGGGAAAATTTAGGATGCTTGGCTTTCAGGATGCTGTTAGTCCGATAGACCAAAACACCAATATGCTGCTGTTTATTGATGGTAGTATGTCGAATGATGACCCCGCTCGTATTGCCGATTTTTCGAACAACGCGGTGGTTAGTTATTCGCCCGGACTTGCCGGCATTCAGGACGACCACGGCCTGTTTACGGGCGAACAGATTGACTTTATCTATTTTTATTTTGATGTTATTTATTTTTATCAGGAGGTTGCCCTGCCTGCGCAGTATGATACCGTTACCCTTGCTATGTTTAACCGCAGTTATGGCAATGGCAACTTTGATTACCGCAGCGATTCGGTTAAGGTAAACAACATACTGAAGGTAGATTATTATCCTCTTATCAGCTATGTTTTTAATGACGAAAACTACTGGCCGCAGTCTTATGTTTTTGGTAATTGCGATTCAACTTTTCTTTTTAATACGGAGCATAATATTGTGCCTAACTCTGTTAACTGGCCCTTTGGAGGCTATACGCATGAATCAATAATCCGTAGTAACAACTACCAGATGGCAACGGTTAACACCCCCACCGAGGGCGAAACGGTGCAAATGACCGCTACCGTTGGTTTTGATACCCAAAACCTGATTCAGATTTATGCCGGTGCCGATAACATCCCTTACAACAGCGATGATGTGTTTGTTTATGCTCCCAACTATTGGGAGCGGATACAGGCTAACCTGGTGGTGGAGTAGGTTTTTCTTTTACCACTAAGGCGCTAAGATTTTAAAGCCCCTTTCGCCACAGCCGAAAGGGGCTTTGTTTTTTAACACCTTTTTATTTTATTTGCACCTTGTTATAACTGCTGAATTAGCAACCTTAAAAACAATATGCTATGAGATTTCTGAACTTTTTCTTCATCATTTTTATGCTTGGTATGCTTATGCCGCAAGGGGTTTTTGCACAAAGCAAAAACCTTTTTGGCAAAGTGTATATGATGACCAAGAATGGAAAAACCGGTATTTATGATAAAGAATATAAGAAATGGGCTATGGAGCAGATTTACGATTCTATTGTAAATGTGGGCATCACCTATTACTGTCACGAATATTCTCTTGATTATGATTATGTGGGATACATTAACGGTAGCATTACCCTTGCTGAATATCCCGGTAGCAAAAAACCAATAACCAATATACAGGATTACAAATATCTGGGCGAAGGTAAAAACTGCCACGGACTTGCACTGAAGCGCACTAATAAATGGGCCTGGATACCGGGAAGCAAAACGAGTTCGGTTGCTGATGCTGAAACTATTTCTTATGAATTTGACAGCATTGCCCCTTTTAAACCGCTAAACCCTATATCGCTTGCGCATTATTTAATTGGTTATAAAAACGGATATATGAATTTGTATGACGTTTACACCAAAGAAAAATTTATTGATAGCGAACAGATTATTTCTGTTTCGCCTATATACTCTCCGTTTTTTAATACCTGGGAGGGTAGGGCCGATGCCATTATGATTAAAAATGCTGCAAACAAATTGGGCATAACCGTTTTTGGTCCGCGCCATTATATAAAACCCATAACCCTGGCACCGCAATACGACCAGATTGAGATTGATACCCTAAAAACGTATATGTATTGCACTAATGTGGATAAAAACGTACTGGATATTTACAGTTTTTTGCTGCGGGTAGGAAGCCCCATGAAATTTACGCTCGAATACACTACAACGCCTGGCGGAGTAAACAACTTTTTTGCTTTTAAAAAAGAACAAGAACAACTGAAAAAAGAAGAAGAACTAAAAAAACAAAAAGCTAAGGAATATGCAGCAAAAACAGGCCTTACGGTAGAAGTTAAAACCAAAACACATACACTGAATGCGTATCCCAGCTGGGCAGGCATTTTTAAAAACGCAGAAAAATATTCGGATTTACGTTCTGACTATGGTGATAAAAAGCCATCTGAACTATTTAATGAAGCGCCTGATGGTTGGCTAAAAGACGCATCATACGTTTATTCAATGCACATTAAATTTGAAGAAACAGAAAATTTTACTCTTGAAAAAAACAAGCAAAATTTTATAGCCTTGGCCATGCGAAGAAGCGAGCTGCCCAAAGAAAAAATTAAGCTCGTTGAGGAACAATTTACCCTGCCTGACGGACGAAAAGCAATGGTATTGTTTTACGTGTGTGCCGATGCCCAAGGCATGGTAGGCGGCTATTATGTAGACTGCGATTTATCATTTGTATCCGAAAAATCGCCTACCACCATAACCTCTTACACTTTTTTTATTGATGGAGGTGCGCCCGAATTACCACAACAAGAGGCCGCTGCCTGGAAAGATTATTTTAAAAATGTGTTGCTGAGCATACGACCTAATTAAGAACACAGATTCCCTTCTGTTTACTGATTTTCCACAGTAGCTATTTCGCTCTAATCTCGTCCTAAACGTTTTTTCGAAAAATAAAAGCTATTGATTTCATTGGATAAATGTTAAAGGATTTGACAATTTCAAAAAAGAACCCCTTGTAA
>JAGVLY010000075.1 GCA_020054035.1 Bacteroidia bacterium
GAAAGTTTTTATTCCGCCTTTTGAGTATTGCACCGACAATGCAGCCATGATTGCTATTACAGGGCACTATAAATTTTTGCAGGGCGAGCTTGCAGGGCAAGATACGGGAACAAAAGCGCGATTATATTTTTAGGGATAGAACGCAGATAAAATAGAACGCAGATTTATTATGATTCTTATGGTTGGTTATGATTTTAAATCGTTCTGGAATCAACATTTAAGGAGGGCACGAAATTTCGTGCCATTACTGTTTGTTTTGCTTTCTACTTTTGTTTATGCTCAGGAATCAAAAAAAGATTCACTAAAAGCATTATTAAAAACACGCCACTCGCCCAAGGCGCTTACGGTGTATAAAACTAATCCGTTCAGTATTTTGTGGGGACCTATACCCTACACAGCCGAGTATAAATTGGTTTGCGAAATGGCTTTTGCTCCGCACAGCAGTTTTGTGGTGGGAGCCTCTTTTTTGGGTAAAAGCCCTTTGCTTTCGCAGGCCGAAAAGGCGCAACAGAATGGCGGTACAAGCGGCTCGCAAACCATTACCGAGGTAAAGGTGCGGGGTTGGCGGTTTCAACTGGGGTATCGTTATTACTTAGGCAAGCGCAAGGCACCGCGTGGGTTTTGGTGCGGGCCGCAGCTTTCGTGGGCTAACGCAGTTATTACCCCTAAGGGTAGAAATGTTGCCATTAATTATTTAGAGGCAACACACTTTAATGTGAATGCTTTGACCGGCTATCAGATTATTATCCGTGATAAGGTGTCATTTGATTTCTTTTTTGGTTTAGGCTATAAAAAGAACACATGGTGGGAACATTATGCCGGAAGAACAACGGTTATTCATGACTTTGATGATATAACCCCGCTGTATGATAAGCCCGTAAAGATTACACTCGGGATTAACTTCGGGTTGGCGTTTTAGTTTTTGGTCTTAATAACTAAAACCAAACTTTTCATTTCTATTAATTCACAGTTGTATTTTTTTTAAAGAATTCAGCAAAATCAATTTCTGTTTTTCTTTATGTTTATTCAACCAAAACATAATCCGAATTCATCGGGCTATTCTAAACATGTGTCGGGCTTTTTTGTTTGCTGTAAAACACAACCTTTATTTATTGTGGGTATAGTTGTTGAAAAAGAATTTTTTAATCCTGTTGCGCACATAAAAAGTTTATAGATTTGCGCAGTTTTTTAAAGAAAAATGAACTCACTGAACGATTATCTTCCTATAGGCATACAACTCATAGTGGCGTTGGGTTTTGTGGTAACCACCATGGTTGCAACGGCATTGCTCGGGCCAAAAAGAAAATCGAAGAAAAAAGACGAGATTTTTGAGTGCGGAATTGAATCAACCGGAAATGCACGCGTTCCCTTTTCTATTAAATACTTTCTGGTAGCTATCTTATTTGTTCTCTTTGATGTGGAGGTTATATTTATGTATCCCTGGGCCGTTAACTTCAGGGAACTTGGTTTGCAGGGTTTTCTGGAAATGCTGGTGTTTATAGCATTTCTGCTTGCAGGACTTATTTACATCATTAAGAAGGGTGCATTAAAGTGGGAGTGATTTTTAAAGAAAGAAAATGTCAGAACTAATTAAGCCTAATTTTAATATTGCCGAAGTGCCTGCCGGTCATGATGGTCCGGGATTTTTTGCTACTTCATTAGATAAAGCAGTTGGGTTGGCGCGTAAAAATTCTATCTGGCCTTTACCCTTTGCTACCTCTTGCTGCGGAATTGAGTTTATGGCCATGATGGGTTCGCATTATGATTTTGCCCGTTTTGGTTCAGAGCGTTTAAGTTTCTCGCCCCGTCAGGCAGATTTACTGATGGTGATGGGCACAATTGCCAAGAAAATGGCTCCTGTAGTAAAACAGGTTTATGAGCAAATGGCCGAGCCGCGTTGGGTTTTATCAATGGGTGCCTGTGCCAGCAGCGGTGGAGTATTTGATACTTACAGTGTGTTGCAGGGAATAGACAGAATTATTCCGGTGGATGTTTACGTTCCCGGTTGTCCTCCGCGCCCTGAACAGGTGATAGATGGAATTCTAAAAATTCAGGACCTTGTAGGAAATGAATCATTGAGAAGAAGAAACTCCCCTGAATACAAAGAAATGCTTGCAACTTACGGGATAAAGGTTGACTAATGGAAGATACCTTGCTGCATATCGTTCATGATAAACTGAAAAGCAAATTCGGTGAGGATATTATCTCCGCTGAACAGGCTTATGATTTTCCGGTTTATACAGTAAGCAAGAAAAAAATAATTGAGATCATCAGCTTCCTGTATAATGAGGAAGAATTGGGATTTCGTTTTCTGACTACTATGTGCGGTATCCAGTTTCCTGATAATAAGGGAGGAGAGTTTTGCGTCATGTATCAGTTGCACAACATGCCTAAGAACTGGAGAATAAGATTGAAAGTGTATACTCCGGCAAACGATATGGAATATCCTACGCTTACCGGAATATTTTCAACAGCAAACTGGATGGAGCGTGAGGCTTTTGATTTTTACGGCTTTATATTTAAAGGTCATCCCAACCTTATCAGAATACTGAATATGGAGGATATGACTTATCATCCGATGAGGAAGGAATACCCTCTGGAAGACGGAACAAGGGAAGACAAGAACGATTCGATGTTCGGAAGATAAGATAGCATGAACGAAATTAAAACTGCTCAAAAAGCAGTAGCAGAAAAAGATTACACTACACTTAACCTCGGACCTACACATCCGGCTACACATGGTATTTTCCAGAATATTGTGAAGATGGATGGTGAAATCATTGTTGATGCCGTTCCTACAATCGGATACATTCACCGCGCCTTTGAAAAGATTGCAGAGCGCAGACCTTATTACCAGATCACACCGCTTACCGACCGAATGAATTATTGCTCGTCACCCATCAATAATATGGGCTGGCACATGACGGTTGAAAAATTGGCGGGAATTGAAATTCCCAAACGTGTTCAATATTTACGCGTGGTGATCATGGAATTGGCTCGTATTGCCGACCATATTGTATGCAACAGCGTTATCGGTGTTGATACCGGAGCTTTGTCAGGATTCCTTTATGTGTTTCAGCAACGTGAGCATATTTACGAGATATACGAAGAGATTTGCGGAGCACGTTTAACAACAAACGTTGGTCGCATTGGTGGATTGGAAAGAGATTTTTCTCCGAAGTGTATTGATAAGATTGAGAATTTTTTGAAAAATTTCCCGGCTGTTCTGAAAGAGTTTGAAAGCCTGTTGATGCGTAACCGCATTTTCATGGACAGAACAATTGGTGTTGGCGCTATTACTGCCGAACGTGCTTTGAACTATGGATTTACCGGACCAAATCTTCGCGCCACAGGAGTTGATTACGATGTGCGTGCAATGAACCCATATTCAGGTTATCAGGATTTTGATTTTGTAGTTCCGGTAGGAACCAGCGGTGATACTTACGACCGTTTTATGGTGCGTCAGCAGGAGATGTGGGAAAGTCTGAGCATCATCCGTCAGGCCATGGATAAAATAAAACAGATGCCTGAAAAAGTTTTCCATGCGGATGTACCTGAGTTTTATTTGCCGCCTAAAGAAGAAGTTTACAACAACATGGAAGCGCTCATCTATCACTTTAAAATTGTGATGGGCGAAGTGGAAGTTCCTAAAGGTGAAGTTTATCATTCGGTAGAAGGCGGAAACGGGGAGCTTGGATTTTACCTGGTGAGTGATGGAGGAAGAACCCCGTATCGCCTGCATTTCCGCAGACCTTGTTTTATTTATTACCAGGCTTATACCGAAATGATAAAAGGCGCGATGCTGAGTGATGCAATATTAACCCTGAGCAGTTTGAATGTGATTGCCGGAGAATTAGATGCTTAAAGAATGGCAGAGATTAAACCCATAAAATTTTCTGATGAAGCGTTAGCGCTTAGTCACAAAATAATGAAACGTTATCCTGAAGGGAAACAGAAGTCGGCAATATTGCCGGTTCTGCACTTGGCACAGGCTGAATTTGGTGGCTGGCTGAGTGCTCCTGTTATGGATTATGTTGCTTCACTATTATCCATTCAGCCGGTTGAGGTATATGAAGTAGCTTCTTTTTACTCGATGTATAATCTGAAACCGGTTGGTAAATGTGTGATTGAAGTTTGCAGAACAGGGCCTTGCTGGTTGATGGGTGCAGAAGATTTAGTGAAATTCATTGAGAAGAAACTGAACATCAAAGAAGGACAAACAACTGCTGACGGAATGTTTACATTAAAAACAGTGGAATGTCTTGCATCTTGCGGAACAGCGCCCATGATGCAGATAGGAGAGACCTATCACGAAAATCTGACATTTGAAAAATGCTCAGATATTCTTGATAACTACAAAGCGAAAGGTGAAAATGTTTCGCATTGGAGAAAAGAAAGAATTACAAATCATTCTGATGTAAAGCAGTAGCCACAGATTATTAAAGCCACGAATTACACAAATTAGCACGAATAAGAACATAAAAGAATTAGCGCAATTAGTGAAAATTAGTGGCTAAGAACCAAGAATGGAAACACAGTTCATACAATTTGAGGAACCCGAAGTTTTATATCAGACATCTGACTTGATATATAAGGATGAGGTTTTTGAAATAATTGGTATTTGTATGGAAATCCATAACGAACTTGGGAAAGGATTTAACGAGGTTGTCTATAAAGACGCCATGGAACATGAGTTCAGGAGTAGAAAAATATATTACGAAAGAGAAAAGAAATTCAAGATAAAATATAAAGACATATTTTTAGACCGAACATACGATGCAGATTTTGTTTATGATGATAAAATTATTCTTGAAGTTAAGGCTCAACAAAATGTAATTCAAGAGCATTTCAAGCAAACAATAAATTATCTTGCTGTATCAAAACTTAATTTAGGACTGATAATAAATTTTGGTGAGGATTCTTTGAAATTCAAGAGAGTGGTTTTATAATTAGTGAAAATTAGTGTAATTAGTGGCTCAATAAATTAGGATAATCTGTGGCAAAACAGCTTTTAATAAATGATTTAGATAAAGAAGGTATCGCAACGCTTGCGGGCTACAAAGCCCATGGCGGTTATGCAGCTTTGGAAAAAGCGGTGAAGATGAAACCCGAAGAAGTTGTTTCGGAAGTTCAGAAATCAGGTTTGCGCGGTAGAGGTGGTGCCGGATTTCCAACAGGAATGAAATGGAGTTTTATTGCAAAACCTCCGGGAGTTCCGCGTTATCTTGTCTGCAATGCAGATGAAAGTGAGCCCGGAACTTTTAAAGACCGATACCTGATGCAGCGCAAGCCGCATATCCTGATTGAAGGAATGATTATTTCTTCTTTCGCGTTGGGTGCAAATACTTCTTACATCTATATCCGCGGTGAGATGATGTATCAGTTTCACATTTTAGAGAAAGCGATTCAGGAAGCGTATGATGCAGGTTATCTCGGAAAAAATATTCTCGGCACAGGTTACGATTTAGATTTATATGTACACCCGGGAGCAGGAGCTTATATCTGCGGAGAAGAAACAGGACTGATAGAATCGCTGGAAGGTAAAAGAGGAAACCCTCGCATCAAGCCGCCATTCCCTGCGGTGAAAGGTGTTTGGCAATGTCCTACTGTTGTAAACAATGTGGAAACATTGGCGGCTGTTGTACCTATTATTAATATGACAGGAGACGAGTATGCAAAAATCGGTATCGGAAGATCAACAGGAACAAAATTGATTTCTGCAAGCGGACATATTAATAAGCCCGGAGTTTATGAAATTGAATTAGGTCTTCCGGTTGAAGAATTTCTTTATTCTGACCAATATTGCGGAGGAATTCGAAACGGAAAAAAACTAAAAGCAGTTGTTGCCGGAGGTTCTTCTGTTCCTATTCTTCCGGGAGAAAAATTATTGAAAACACCGAAAGGTGAACCACGCCTGATGAGTTATGAGAGTTTAAGTGAAGGTGGTTTTGGAGAAGGAACGATGTTGGGCTCGGGCGGTTTTATTGTGATGGATGAAGATACAAGCGTTGTAAAAAATCTTTGGAATTTCACCCGTTTTTATCATCACGAAAGTTGCGGACAATGTTCACCTTGTCGTGAGGGAACAGGGTGGATGGAAAAAATTCTGCACAAATTTCTGGATGGACATGGAACAATGGCTGACATTGATTTGCTATGGGATATTCAAAGTAAGATTGATGGCAGAACAATTTGTCCGCTGGGTGATGCGGCTTCATGGCCTGTTGCCAGCGCTATCCGCCACTTCAGAAGCGAGTTTGAAGAGTATGTGAAGAATGGAGAGAACATGAGAGACATACAACATTATTACAGAGTCAATAATTTGCAACCTGCATAAAAAAAAGTGCCACAGATTACACAGATTAACACAGACAATTAGTGAAAATTTATGTATTATGTGGCTGAATAATAAAAATATTAAATCAGTGAAAATCTGTGTAATCTGTGGCTAAGAAATAAACATGCCTAAAGTAACGATAGACGGAATATCAATAGAAGTGCCTGAAGGAACAAGTATCCTGAATGCTGCGCGCATGATTGGCGGAGAAATTGTTCCACCGGCAATGTGCTATTATACTAAGCTGGAAACTTCGGGCGGTTATTGCAGAACCTGCATGGTAAAGGTTGTTAAAGGTTCTGAAAAAGATCCACGCCCGATGCCAAAATTAGTTGCTTCATGCCGTCAGCCTGTGATGGACGGAATGGAAGTGCAGAACATTACTTCACCTGAAGTAGTGGAAGCACGTGCAGGAGTAGTTGAGTTTTTGCTGATGAATCACCCGTTGGATTGCCCGATTTGTGACCAGGCTGGTGAATGTAATTTACAGGACTTAGGTTACGAGCATGGAAAAGACGGAACCCGTTATGAATTCGGCCGCAGAGAATTTGAGAAGAAAGATATAGGCGATAAAATTCAGTTGCACATGACGCGTTGCATTCTTTGCTATCGTTGTGTAAAAGTTGCTGACCAGCTTTGCCCGAGCCGTGTGCATGGTGTGATGAACAGAGGAGATGTGGCTGAGATTTCTACTTACATTGAGAAAGCGATTGATAACGAAATGAGCGGAAACATGATTGATGTGTGTCCGGTTGGTGCGCTTACCGATAAAACATTCCGTTTCAAAAGTCGTGTATGGTTTACCAAACCGGTAGAGGCTCACCGCAATTGCACCAAGTGTTCTGGTAATGTTAGACTGTGGTTCAAAGGTGAAGATGTTCTTCGTGTTACAGGAAGAAAAGATCAGTGGGGAGAAGTGAAAGAATTCATTTGTAACGAGTGTCGTTACGACAAGAAAAATGTTTCGGATTGGGTGATTGAGCAGCCAACGCATGTTGACAGACATTCGGTGATTTCGCAAAATCATTACGAAAATCTGAAACAGATGAAATTAGATACGCAGAGATTAAAAGCAAAATTGCCGGAGAAAAAAACTAACGGCAATACTAAATAAGATGTTTACGCCAGACCTTATATTTAAAATAGTTCTCATTGTTTCAATCTTTGCGATTACGCTGGTGATTGCAATGTATTCAACGTATGGTGAGCGTAAAATTGCAGCATTCATGCAGGACAGGCTTGGCCCTAACCGTGCAGGTATTTTCGGAATTCTGCAACCGCTTGCTGACGGAGTAAAAATGTTCATGAAGGAAGAATTAATTCCTGATATATCAAACAAAGTGTTGTTTATTCTTGGTCCTTGTCTTGCCATGACCACCGCTTTGATGACGAGTGCTATTATTCCGTGGGGTTCTTCTATCAATATTGGTGGAACAGATTTTTCATTGCAGATAACAGATTTGAATATTGGTGTGCTGTATGTTTTTGCAGTTACTTCCATCGGTGTTTACGGAATTATGATAGGAGGTTGGGCTTCTAACAACAAATACTCTTTGCTGGGCGCATTACGCGCTTCTTCGCAAATGATCAGTTATGAAATTGCGATGGGGCTTGCCATCATTGCGCTTATTATGTCAACAGGAACGCTAAGCCTGAAAGAAATTTCAGCTGCGCAATCAGGTTTTCATTGGAATATTTTTGTTCAGCCTTTGGGTTTTCTCATTTTTATCATCTGCTCTTTTGCTGAAACCAATCGTGCACCGTTTGACTTACCTGAATGCGAAACCGAATTGATCGGTGGTTATCATACCGAATACAGCAGTATGAAACTGGGCTTTTACCTGTTCGCGGAATACATCAATATGTTTATTGCTTCGGCAGTTATTTCAACCCTTTATTTTGGTGGATATAATTTCCCGTTTATGAATGACATGGGCTTATCATCCAATGCCGTTGCTATTCTCGGAGTTATTTTCCTTTTCGCAAAGATTTTCTTTTTCATCTTTTTCTTCATGTGGATTCGCTGGACCATTCCGAGATTTCGTTATGACCAACTAATGCGTTTAGGATGGACAGTTTTGATACCGCTTGCAATTTTTAATATTCTTCTTACCGGAGCAATTATATTCGCGACCAATAATTAATTCAGGGGAAATGCAGTCATTAACTAACAGGAAAAAAGTTGTAGGAAAGAAGGAAATGACCTGGGTTGAAAAGCTCTACATACCTGCTATTTTAGGTGGAATGAGAATTACGCTCAAGCACATGTTCTCAAAGAAAACTACTATCAGTTATCCTGAGCAAACGCGTGAATTCAGCCAGATTTACAGAGGAATGCACGTGTTGAAACGTGATGAGAAAGGGGCTGAACGTTGCACTGCCTGCGGATTATGCGCAGTTGCATGTCCTGCTGAAGCAATCACCATGGTTGCAGCAGAACGCAAAAAAGGTGAAGAGAATTTATATCGCGAAGAAAAATATGCAGCAGTTTATGAGATAAACATGTTGCGTTGCATTTTCTGCGGAGATTGTGAAGATGCCTGTCCGAAAGAATCGATTTTCCTTACTGACCGAATTGTTCCTTCTGATTTTGAAAGGAATGAATTTGTTTACGGTAAAGACAAATTAGTAGAGACTCTTGAAAATCCGATTGATATTTCAAAACGCCAGACACCTGAAGTTTTGGAATTTAAAAAGAATAAAAAACTTACACACAACCGATAAGAAGAAGATAAATTTATGACCCAGTTTCTTTTTTATTTTCTTTCGTTTGTAGCTGTGGCAGCGGGGCTGATGGTGATAACAGCAAAAAATCCGGTGCACAGTGTGCTCTATCTTATCATTGCGTTTTTCGCAATTGCCGGACACTATATTTTATTGAATGCGCAGTTTCTTGCTATCGTTCACATCATTGTTTATGCGGGAGCTATTATGGTTCTTTTTCTTTCGGTGATTATGTTGCTGAATTTGAATAAAGACAATGAGCCTGCCAAGTCAAATGTGTTGAAGTTGGCTGCTGCAGTTGCTGCCGGATTGTTGCTGGTTACGTTTACCGGAACATTGAAAGGCACTGAATCAATTATTGCAGCACAGCCTTATGATGACCAGATTGGTTATGTAAAAGCACTTGGAAAAGTTTTGTTTAATGATTTTCTGCTTCCGTTTGAAGTATCAGCGTTGTTGCTGCTTTCAGCAATTATAGGAGCGGTGGTTTTGGTAAAACACGATTTGAAATAGATGGAAAATATTTCTGCACAGATAACACAGGTTGCCCCGCTCGAACACTACATTATATTGAGTGCGCTTCTTTTTTCTTTAGGAGTGTTGGGTGTATTGCTTCGCAGAAATGTGATCATCATGTTTATGTCTATTGAATTGATGCTGAATGCATGCAATCTTTTACTGGCAGCATTTTCAGCGTTTCATTCCAGTGCGGCAGGACAAATTTTTGTTTTCTTTATCATGATTGTGGCAGCTGCGGAAGTCGCAGTTGGCCTCGCAATCATCGTCATGATTTACCGGAATATTCATTCCATTGATATTAACGAACTGAGCAAATTGAAGTGGTAATGATAAACGCAGCCTGGCTTATTCCTTTATTGCCTTTAGTTGGTTTTCTGATCAACGCACTTGGGAAAAAATGGCTTTCTAAAAACATAGTTTCTGTTGTTGCATGTGGAAGCGTTCTGGGTTCATTTGTAATTGCAGCCGGAATTTTTATTGAATTTCTTGGAGGCGCAGGCGCTCAGACTTTAAGTCTCGGAGAACTGATGAATGCAGGTGGTTTCTCGGTTTCACTTTCATTGTTAATCGACCCGCTTTCTGTGCTGATGACCTTAATTATTACAGGTATTGGTTTCTTTATTCATGTGTATTCTGTTGGTTACATGAGCCATGACGAAGGCTTTGCTCGTTATTTCTCATACCTGAATTTGTTTGTGTTCTCGATGCTGATGTTGGTGTTGGGAGCTAATTACATACTGATGTTTGTTGGTTGGGAAGGCGTAGGTTTCTGCTCTTATTTATTGATCGGTTTTTGGTATGGCGATAACGCAAACAACGATGCTGCTAAAAAAGCATTCGTGATGAATCGTATTGGTGATGTAGGATTTCTAACCGGAGTATTTTTAATTTTCATAACGTTCGGAAGTATTGAATATGCGCAGGTCTTCAGCAGTGCTGCTGCTATGCCTGCGGGATTAGCTGTTATTACCACCATTACACTGCTTCTGTTTATCGGTGCAACCGGAAAGAGTGCACAAATTCCTTTGTTCACCTGGCTGCCTGATGCAATGGCGGGACCAACTCCTGTTTCTGCGTTGATACATGCTGCAACCATGGTAACTGCAGGTATTTATATGATTGTGCGTTCGAACATTCTGTTCACGCTTGCACCGATTACAATGGAAGTTATCACGTATGTTGGTGTCGCGACTGCACTTTTAGGAGCATTTGTTGCCATCACACAAAACGATATTAAAAAGGTGCTGGCTTATTCTACAGTTAGTCAGTTGGGTTATATGTTTGTTGCGGTTGGAGTAGGAGCTTACTCAACCGGAATGTTCCACCTGATCACACACGCATTTTTTAAAGCGCTTCTTTTCTTAGGAGCAGGAAGTGTTATTCACGCAATGAGCGGGGAGCAGGATATTCGTAAAATGGGTGGACTGAAAAAAGATTTACCTGTAACGTATCTTACCTTTCTTGCCGGAGTATTGGCCATTGTTGGTTTGCCGCCTTTCTCGGGTTTCTTCTCCAAGGACGAAATTCTTGCTAAAGTATTTGTACATTCAACAGTGCTTGCGGTGGTAATGGTTATCACCTTTATGATGACAGCCTTCTATATCTTCCGTATGTTCTTCCTTGTTTTCTTTGGCGGTTTCAGAGGAACTGAAAAACAGAAATCACATTTACATGAATCACCTGGGGTGATGACTGTGCCACTGATTGTTTTGGCCGTGCTTGCTGTTGCAGGTGGTTTTATCAATGTTCCTGAAACATTGTTCGGACATCATGCGCTGGCAAATTTCTTAGAGCCGGTGTTACGTCCTTCATTGGCAATTATGTTTAGTGAAGAACCTTCACACGCAACTGAATATATGCTGATGGCAATTGCTATTGCAGGAACTTTGGTAATGTTTGCAGTTGCTTACTCGCGTTACTTAACTAAGGCTCATGTTCCTGCGGTATCAGAAAAAGAGCAATCATTCTTGTATCGTCTTTCAAGTCGCAAAGGATATATTGATGAGTTCTACGATATGATTATCCGCAAGCCATTGGATTGGATTTCATCAGTTCTGAATGATGTGTTTGACAAAAATATTTTTGACCGCATTGTAAATTCTGTTGGCGAGTTGGTGATAGCCGGAAGCGGTGCTGCACGTTTGTTGCAAACAGGTAAACTTGGATTTTACCTCTTTATTATGGTAGCAGGAATTACGGCTATTTTGTTTTTAAATTTTATGTTTTAACTGCGGATGATAACGATAGCATTACTTAGTTTGCCAATACTTGCAGCGTTATTTCTGTTCATTTCGCGCAACGCAATGGCTAAACAGATTGCATTGATTGCAACCGTAGCAGAGCTTGTTCTTGCAGTTGTTGTAGCTGTTCAGTTTGAGCAAAACTCAGCGGTTCAGTTTCTTGCCAACTATTCGTGGATACCTTCTTTAGGTATTGATTTTAAAGTAGGAATGGACGGTATCAGCTTGTTGCTGGTATTGCTTACTGCTTTCCTGATGCCGTTTATTGTTCATGTTTCGTTTAAGAAAAACTATGACAAAGAATGGGCATTTTATGCGTTGTTATTGTTGGCACAAGCAGGATTGATCGGTGTGTTTACTTCACTGAACGGTTTCCTGTTTTATTTCTTCTGGGAGCTTGTTTTAATTCCGGTTTACTTCCTCGCTATATTGTGGGGAGGCGAAAGACGAGTTGCTGTTACGTTTAAATTTTTCATCTATACTGTTCTTGGTAGTTTCTTTATGCTGCTTGGTTTTATCTACCTCTACCTGCAAACACCGGGAGGCTCATTTGATATGGCAGCACTGCAGTCAGTGCAGTTGGACAGAGAAACACAAGGTTGGATTTTCTGGGCTTTCTTTATTGCATTTGCGATTAAGATGCCGGTGTTTCCTTTTCATACCTGGCAGCCTGATATGTATGCCGAGTCCCCGGTTTCGGTTACCATGTTGCTTTCGGCATTGATGGTGAAGATGGCTGTTTACGGTGTGTTCCGTTGGATATTACCTGTTACACCGCTTGCTGTTGAAGAATGGGGAAATATTGTTATAATACTTTCAGTTACGGGAATTATTTATGCTTCATGCATTGCCATTGTTCAGAAAAACCTGAGAAGATTGGTTGCTTACGCTTCTATCGCTCACGTTGGTTTGATGTCAGCAGGAGTGTTTGCATTTAATTCACAAGGTTTGGAGGGTGCAATGTTTCAGATGCTGAGCCACGGAATAGGAGCGGTTGCTTTGTTCTATGTTATTGAATTGATCTACGAGAAAACAGGAACTATGGAAATTGCTTCGCTTGGCGGAATTATGAGCAAAGCTCCGAGACTGGCTACTATCTTTCTGATCTTTATTCTCAGCACGATTGCTATGCCGTTGACCAATGGTTTCTGGGGCGAGTTTTTATTGCTGTTGGGTGTTTATAAATATAGCATCGTATTAGGAACCATCAGCACGCTTACGATTGTATTGGGTGCTGTCTATATGCTGCGCATGTACCAGGCGAGTATGTTGGGTAAAACAAGTGTATTGACACAAAATTTTGAAGATATTACTATACCGGAAACACTTATTTTATCGGTGCTGGTTGTAGTTATTTTCTGGATGGGAGTGCAACCTTCTGTTTTTATAGATATTGCAAAACATCCGATTGAAAGCATATTGTATCCTCTTGCACCAACCGTAATAAACTAAAGAGAAATGAACGCGCTGCTTGTATTATCTATTGCCGGATTAGCTGCTCTCTTCTCAGGTTTCTCGCACAACAAGAAACTGGCAGTTATTGTTTCGCTGCTTGCATTGGCGGCTGCTTTTACGGTTAATGTTTTGGATTGGAACACGGCAGTGCGTTACTACAATGACATGCTGTTTGTTGATAATTATGCTATCGCATTTACAGGAGTGATGGCACTTACTATGCTGCTGATAGTGGCTCTGTTTGTTGATTATAAAGAGAGCGTTGAAGTTCCGAATGCAGAGATTTTTGCTTTGTTGTTTTTCTCATTGGCAGGCGGAGTAATGCTTGTTTCGTATTCTAATTTGCTCATGCTTTTCTTGGGAATTGAAATACTTTCTATTCCGCTTTACATATTGGCAGGAAGCAAAAGACATACGCTTACTTCTAACGAAGCTGCGATAAAATATTTTTTACTCGGAGCTTTTGCCTCAGCCTTTTTATTGTTTGGTATTGTGTTGATTTACGGTGTTACCGCATCGTTTCACATTGATGCTATTGCTGCTTACATTAAAAACAGTAACGGACAAACACCCGGACTTTTAGTAGCCGGTATGTTTATGCTTATTGCCGGACTTGGTTTTAAAATCTCTGCTGCTCCATTTCATTTCTGGACACCGGATGTTTATCAGGGTTCGCCAACAATCGTTACTACGTTTATGTCAACGGTTGTGAAGACAGCAGGTATTGCAGCGTTCTACCGTTTGTTTGCTTACGCTTTTCCTGCCATTACTGCCGAGTGGATACCAACGATTGCAGTACTTGCTGCATTAACAATGACGGTTGGAAACGTTACTGCCGTTTTCCAAAGCAGTGTAAAACGTATGCTGGCATATTCAGGTATTGCCCACGCAGGTTATTTGCTGATTGCATTTGTTTCCATCAGCAGCAACCCTGCAAGTTCGGTGTTATATTACCTGATTGCGTATGCAGTTTCTACCGTTTGTGCGTTTGCGGTGCTGATGGTAATACAACATACTACCGGCAGCGAAGAAGTGGATGGCTTTAAAGGTTTATCTAAACGCAGCCCGTTTCTTGCATTCATTACTACTGTTGCATTTATTTCACTGGCAGGTATTCCTCCAACTGCGGGTTTCTTTGCTAAGTTTTATTTGTTCTCGGGTGCAATAAAAGCAGGTCATCTTTGGTTGACTATTATTGCAGTGCTTAACTCCTGTATAGGTATCTATTATTATTTCCGCGTTATTACTGCGGTATATTCTACAGGTTCTGATTCAACTCCTGTTGAATTAGGAACTGTACAAAAAGCAGTGATGATTATTACTGCGGTGCTGGCGGTTCTTCTCGGATTGTTTCCGGAGATGGTTATCTCGTTGTTGTAATTACATAAACTATCTCAATAAAAAGCCCCGCATCACTGCGAGATTTTTTTATTCTGTGTTTACATCCCTTCTGGTCGGGATATGTGTGTTGGACGAGATTTGCAACTGTATAGAACTCTTTGAAACCATTAAAAACCAAATCTTACCTATGAGGGTGGGCAAATAGTTGACAAATAAACATGAATAAAAAAGTTGTAGAAAATGAAATTGTAAACGTGCTGAAACAATATGGCAGCAAGGTGCAATCTCTGCGCAAACAGAAGACCATGAGCATTGCTGTGCTTGCTGAAAAATGCGGGCTTACCGAAGAACAGTTGACGATGACAGAAAATGGAACATGGGAAGACTTAGATGTTATTACTATTAAGGGTATCTCAGGCTTTGGATACACACCTGCACCTGATGGTTAGTGATAAATAGCGGTGCTTTCGCTGGGCAGTTAATGAGCCTGCAACACTGTATTGGTTTAGCTATCCGGGTGAATAGAAGAGTATCGTTTTCATTTATTTTTATCTCTGCGCTGCCTACTTCTTTCTCTGTGAAATGATCAATGCTTCAACGCCCTCTTCTTTATCATACCGCCCTTGGTATCTTTTATACTGGTCATTACTACAAAGGCATTGGAGTCTATTTTTTCAATTTCAGAGGTGAGCTTGCTTAATTCAAGTCGTGTAACTACGGTGTAAATAATATCAACGTTGTGGCTTTCGTTGTTAGTAATGTAGCCGCGTCTGCCGTTGTAAATAGTTACTCCCATGCCCAACTTATTGGTAATCATCTTGCGCAATTCATTGCTGTGGGGCGAAACAATGGTAACGCCCGTATATTCCTCAAGCCCCTCAATAATAAAGTCTAATGTTTTTGAAGCTGCCAAGTACGTTATCATAGAATAAAGAGCCGTTTCAATAGAAAGGAAATAAGCAGCAGCAGAAAAAATAAATACGTTAATAACGATAATAATATCACCCACCGTAGCCCCCAACTTGCGACTTAAATAAATAGCCAAAACCTCAGTGCCGTCAATTACTGCACCGCCTCTTATGGCAAGACCAATGCCTGCACCCAAAAAGAACCCGCCAAAAACGGCAACCAACAAATTGTCTTTGGTAACATCAGGAAAGCTTACCGTTGCCAAGCAAAGTGCAAGTCCCGAAATGGCAAGCGTTGTTTTAAGCGCAAAATTTTTACCGATAACATTATAGGCAAGAATAATGAAGGGAATGTTTACCGCAATAATCAGCACATACAATGGAATATCTGTAAGCGCAGAAATCAACAGCGAAATACCCGTAGCACCGCCATCAATAAAATGGTTAGTAAGCAAAAAACCTTTAAAGCCAAAAGCTGCTGAAAATATTCCGGTGATAATGAGAATACAATCTTTAACAAACCTTTTGGCTTTGCGCATAAACTCACGCTGCCCTTTTTTAAGTTCGTCATCCGAGTGATAAGGCTTATGCTTTAATGGAGTTTCTGATAATACCTGCCCCCAAATCGCTTTCATTTCGTTCCGTTTATTCTGAGGCATAAAATTAAACCTTAATTTCGTTTAACAGGAATGGTATGTTTCAAAAAAATTCTCATCTTGCTTCACCAATCATTAAA
>JAGVLY010000082.1 GCA_020054035.1 Bacteroidia bacterium
AACTCTTCGGCACCTGAAAATGCAACCTGGTTGATGTATTTTTCCACTTCCTCCTCGCTCATACCGATACCATTATCTCTGATGGTTATGGTCTTTGCTTTCTCGTCATGGATAACTTCTACCTGCCAGTTGTTTTCTTCCTCGGTAAATTTGCCGAGCGTTTTCAGCGTTTTTAACTTTTGAACCGCATCAACGGCATTGGAAACCAATTCGCGCAAAAATATTTCGTGGTCGCTGTAAAGGAATTTTTTAATGATTGGAAAAATGTTCTCGGTCTGAACGTTGATTTTTCCTTTAGTGGTGTTTTTTTCGGTGGCTGTTTCTGACATGATGATTTATTAAATACGTTTAGAATATATTATAATATAAGGCCCTTCGACTACGCTCAGGGTGACAAGCCGCAAGTCAATAGCTGTGCCAAGCGGAAAAAACTGACAAAATGACGTTGGTATTCGTCACCCTGAACTTGTTTCAGGGTCTTTCTATGAGAGATGCTGAAACAAGTTCAGCATGACGGAGGCTACTCTTTCGCAGAATTCGCTTGCAAAAGCAAAGCAACTGAGGTTTTGCCTTGTTTGTTGGCCAATGAAAGCGGAGTATCACCTGAATTGGTCATTAGGTTTACAACGGCACCTTTTTCAATCAGCACTTTTACCACATCTTCTTTCCCTTGGTAGCTGGCAGCATGTAATGCGGTCCAACCGTCACCATTTGCAAAATGAATAGCAGCACCTTTTTCAATCAACTGCAAAGCAATTTCGGAATTGCCCGACATGATGGCGGTGTAAAGCGGAGTTGGTTCAGTTGTAGAGTTTACATCCGCACCATTTTCAAGCAGTAATTTTGCAATGGGTGTTTTATTCATCTGCAAAGCAATAATTAAAGGAGCCCAATCGGTTTCGCTTTGTGCATTTACCACTTCAGGAAATTTTTTCATGATTGATTTCATCATGTCTACATTTCCGGAACGGAGGTAGATCATGAATTTATCTTTACTTAGAAAAGCTATTTCTATTGTTTGACGGTCTGCACTTTCAATCTTTATTTTTTGCGACCATTTTTCTTTCCCTCCTGTCATGGTAGCATCTATGGTATGTTCACCAAAAGTGGTTACGTAGCTTTTTGAACTGTCTGCTTTCAGGTCAAACACTTTTTTACCGTCAACGTTTACGGTGCAGGCAAAGTCAGTTTTCAGCAAAATAGAAGATTTGCGGTTGCTGACTACCTTTGTTGTCTGTGATTTTGCAGTAAGCGCAACTGCGGTGATAATAAGCAGCACACAGAAAAATTTAATCAGAAAATCAATGCGGCTGTTTACAAAGAGGTTACCCATGGTTTATGAATTTGTGACAAATGTATTTTGTTCTTTACCATTAATTGTAGCTGTTGAAAAAACATGAAAACTTTATCAGCATAAACCATCTTCAAATGATGAACAAAACACTTCACCTATTACTTTCGCTGCCTCTTATTTTTACAACGCTAAACTTGTCAGCTCAAACTAAAATACGCTATGTAGCCATTGGTGATTCATACACCATTGGAGAAGGAGTAAATGAAAACGAACGCTGGCCAAATCAGTTGGTTGAGCATTTAAAACAGGAAGGCATTGAATTAGAAATCGTCTGCAATCCTTCCGTTACAAGTTGGACAACACAACAGGTGATTGATAATGAACTGCCGATTTACAGGAAGTCTATCCCGATAGCTATCGGGACTAATTTTACAACACTTTTAATAGGTGTGAACGATTGGGTGCAGGATGTTACACCTGAAAAGTTCAGAGAAAATCTACGCTTCATTATCACTGAAATGCAGAAAGAGCTAACGAAAAAAGAAAATCTTTTGCTTGTAACCATTCCTGATTTTTCGGCAACACCTGAAGGACCAAAATACAGTCGCGGAAGAGATATTACAAAAGGATTGGCTGAGTTCAATCAAATTATAAAAGAAGAAGCAGCAGCAAAGAATTTATTGGTTGCCGATATATTTGAAATCTCGCAACAGGCAAAAGGTGATGCAACACTGGTTGCCGCTGACGGGCTTCATCCTTCAGGCAAACAATATGCAGAATGGGAAAAAATCATATTTCCGCTAGCGAAAAAAATCCTGACTTCGGCACAATAATAGTTATACATATACCGTTACTATATTACATACACACACTATGCGTAAGCTCATTGCAATCATTATTATCATAGGCTTTGTTGCCGCTTCCTGTTCATCTTCCGGCCATGTGCGGAAATGCAATGGACAACGGGGAACAAAAGTGCCGATGGGAACTCTGTAGCCAGAGCTTTTGCCCCTCCAATAAAACAAGGAGGGGAAAAGCAGATGGCACAATTCTTGTCAACCGCAAGAAAACCATTTATCCTTCCTTATGAAAAATTTTTTTCTATTAACGATAGTTACCCTTGCACTTTCATCGTGCTCACAAAAAGTTTACTTCACCAAAGAAACCAAAGAGAAGCTGGAAGCCAAAGGTGTTGACCTTAAGAAAATACAATACTATAACTCAGAAGCTATTGTGTTGCTGCGCGAAATAAAGGATGAAGAAATAAAAGTGGCCGAAGGAAAAGTGCGCATTGAAAACGGAAAAAACGTAGAAGAAATTATCATCAAACGCAGAACGCCCGGAGTTTTTTCTGCTGCCAATACCAGCGATGCCATGATGGTGCAGTTTGAAAAAGGTGACACCAAATTTCTTCCTTTTGTTCCTTCAAAAGATTATACCGGGAAGAAAAATATTTTTCAGTTGGGTTACCTCGACCGTGTTAACAGTGGCGGAGCACGTTTTGCTATAGTAAACTATGATGATAAAAAATACAGCATCGTTTATGGCAGCAATGCTGCGCTGCTAATTGACAAAAGCGTTCTGGTAAAAGAAGAACGAAATACAAGAGTAGTGGAAGGTGTGAAGGTGAAATAGAAGCCTCACCCTAACCCTCTCCAAAGGAGAGGGAATAGTTATTACTTCAAATTATATTTACGTTTTTCAATCTTCCCTCTCCCTCGGAGAGGGGGCGGGGATGAGGCTACCCGCACTTACTATGCCCGCAGCTTTTGCAGTTCAAGCAGCCTTCTTCATATACTAAAGATGGTTGTGAGCAATTCGGACAAATATTCTCAACAGGCTTTGTTCCGTCAGGAATGAATTTCTTTAACGCTCGTGCAACACCATTTTTCCAAGTGGTGAGTGTTTCATCATTAAGATTAAGGTTGTTTACCACATCCACTACAAAAGGCAATGGCATTCCATGACGCAGAATTCCTGAAATCAGTTTTGCATAGTTCCAGTATTCTTTATCGAATGAGCGAGAAAGCCCTTCAATAGTAGTGTTGTAACCTTCTTTATCTGTGTAGCGGAAATCGTAACGGGTTTTACCGTTGCCGTTTTTCACTTTCATTACAATACCTTTTTCAACCCAATTCGGAAGCACAAATGATTCTTCTGCTTTACCTGTGAAAATCTCGTACGGTTTTCCGTTCAGCAATCCAACAACGGCAATCCATTTCTCGTGATTATTCTGAAAGCGAACAATCTCGCCTTCTAAAGTAATCGGGCGTTTGGGTGCTCTTGATTCAATAATGTCGTCCTGAATGTCTGAGTTCTTTTCCTGTTTCTTTTCGTTGCTTACCAATACACCGCTGCGCGAACCATCGCGGTAAACAGTAATTCCTTTGCAGCCACTCTCCCACCCTGTCTGATAAATCTGTCCTACCAATTCTTCGGTAACATTGTTGGGAACATTTACGGTAACGCTGATGCTGTGGTCAACCCATTTCTGAACAGCGCCCTGCAGTTTTACTTTGCTAACCCAATCCACATCATTAGCAGATGCTTTATGGAACGGTGATTTCTCAATCAGTTTATTCAGTTCGGTATCGTCCAGCAGTTTTACTTTGTCAACATCGTAGCCATTCACCTGCAGCCACACAATCAGTTTGTGGTGAAACACGTGATACTCTTCCCACGAATCACCTACCTCATCAATAAAGCTAACGGTAACATTCTTGTCGTTGGGATTTACTTTGCGTCTGCGTTTGTAAGCAGGCATAAACACAGGTTCAATACCTGAAGTAGTTTGTGTCATTAAACTCACGCTGCCTGTTGGTGCAACCGTTAACAAAGCAATGTTTCTTCTTCCCCATTTCATCATGTCTTCATACAGCAAAGGGTCTGCATGTTTAATGCGCTGAATCATCGGGTTGTTTTTTTCGCGCTCTGAATCATAGATAGGAAACGCACCGCGAGCATGTGCCATATCAACGCTGGAACGGTAGGCTTCCAACGCTAATGTTTTGTGAACTTTCTCGCAGGTTTTAATTGATTCCTCAGAACCATATTGGATATTCAACGCTGCCAGCATATCACCTTCGGCTGTAACACCAACGCCTGTTCTGCGGCCTTCAATACATTTCTGTTTTATGTTTTTCCAGAGGTTTAATTCAACTGCTTTTACTTCTACCTCTTCAGGATCTTTGTCAATTTTATTAATGATGGCATCAATCTTTTCCAGTTCCAGGTCAATGATATCGTCCATCATGCGTTGTGCCATGCGGGTATGTTGTTTGAAGAGCGGATAGTTAAATTTAGCGTCTTTAGTAAACGGCTCATCTACATAACTGTAAAGATTAAGTGCAATCAAACGGCAGCTATCATAAGGACACAAGGGAATTTCACCGCAGGGATTGGTAGAAACGGTTTTAAAACCCAAATCAGAATAACAGTCCGGAATTGATTCGCGGATAACGGTATCCCAGAACAAAATTCCCGGCTCGGCTGACTTCCATGCGTTGTGAACGATTTTGTTCCACAAAGCGGTTGCGTCTATTTCCTGTTTTACTCTCGGTGTTTTTGAATCAACGGGAAACTGCTGCACATAAGGCGTTTTGTTAATAGCCGCCTTCATAAAATCATCATCAATCTTTACCGACACGTTGGCTCCTGTTACTTTGGTGCCATCCATTTTAGCGTCAATAAATTTTTCGGCATCGGGGTGTTTGATGGAGATGCTGAGCATAAGCGCACCTCTTCTTCCATCTTGTGCAACCTCTCTTGTAGAATTAGAATAACGCTCCATGAAAGGAACAACTCCGGTTGAAGTCAAGGCGCTGTTTAACACAGGCGCACCGGTTGGGCGCAGGTTGGTAAGGTCGTGACCAACACCTCCTCTGCGTTTCATCAGTTGCACTTGTTCTTGGTCTATCTTCATAATAGAACCGTATGAATCAGATGCACCGTTATTCCCAATTACAAAGCAATTGGAAAGTGACACAATCTGAAAATCATTTCCGATACCGGTCATAGGGCCGCCCTGAGGAACAATGTATTTAAAGTGTTTCAGTACGCTGTAAATTTCCTCTTCGCTGTAGGCTTTAGGATATTTTGCTTCCACACGCGCAATCTCTTTTGCCAGTCTGCGGTGCATGTGGTCGGGGTTCAATTCATAGATGTTACCGTATGAATCTTTGAGTGCATATTTATTTAACCATACCTGTGCCGCCAGCTCATCACCCTTGAAATAATCCACCGAACTTTTAAGTGCTTCTTCGTAGGTGTATTTTTTCATTTCGGGTTTTGGGGCTGATGGTGTGGCTGTTGTTGTTTTCAATGTGGTTTCGGTTAGTGTTTCTGTTGACATAAGACGAGTATTTTAGGCAGGTTTTTCGACCTTGTTAGTTCATTTCCGTTAAATCTGGGTTTGTTTTCCCGAAAATTGGGATGTGCAATAATAGAAACATTTGAACCTTGCATTTGGTTCAGTTTTGAACAAAAAGAGGGAGTTTTCAACTTTAGGGAAACTGTCAAAAAAAGAATCCATGTAAGTATTATTCTTAATTTTGGGACATGGGAAATCAGCTTAATAAAGAGGAAATTCTTCGTGTACTTAATGAGCAGAAGGCCTTGCTGCGCAAACAATTTTATGTAAAGCGTATAGGAGTATTCGGTTCATTTGCACGTAACGAAGCCACTGAAAAAAGCGACATAGATTTTGTAGTTGAGTTTGATGCCCCACTTTCAATTTACATTAAAAACAAATATTCATTAAGCGATTATCTTCAAGAACTTTTTAAAAGAAATGTTGATTTAGCAAACCCAAATTCGCTAAAACCATTTTACAAGGATGAAATATTAAGTCAGGCTGTTTATGCTTAAAGAAGATAAACACATACTGGAAGAATCGCTGTATGCGATCAATCATATTTTTGAATATACTCAAGGGATAGATAGTCTTGAAGATTTAATCAGCGATTCTAAAACCTATGATGCCGTGCTGATGAATTTTATAATTCTTGGTGAGGCATCAATGAAGCTAAGCGATGAACTGAAACGTAAACTGGTTGATACCGATTGGAGGGCTATTAAAGGTTTCAGAAATTTTGTGGCTCATGATTATTTTGGCATTGATACTACTATAGTTTGGTCTGCCATCAAATTTTATCTACCCCAACTTAAAACAGATTTTGAGAAATTATTGAAAGAGTAATACGCATTACAAATGCTTATACTCAAAGGTCGGGATTGCAAATCCCGACCAGCGGGGATTTAGAAGATGCCTGACAACCTATAACATTATTTCCTTTCTTTGTCTCTGAATACAAAACCCAAACCCATGAAATTAAAATCATTCTGGCTGTTGATGATGGTAGTTGCTGCGCTTAGTGTGTCGGCACAAACT
>JAGVLY010000106.1 GCA_020054035.1 Bacteroidia bacterium
ATTGAACAAAAACAATACGATGAAGGAAGAACTTTTATGCTTGAAGAAATTGGTTATCGTCTAATTCGTTTTACAAACGATGAAACAATAAATAAAACAGATTGGGTTTGCGAGGAAATCAAATCGGCTCTCAACGCCCCCCTCTCCTTTGGAGAGGGGTCAGGGGGTGAGGCTTCTATTGAAGTTTTCACAACACGCCCCGATACACTTTTCGGAATAACCTTTTTAACCCTTGCTCCCGAGCACGAATTGGTTTCTAAAATTACAACAGAAGAAAACAAGCAACAAGTTGAAGCCTATTTAAACTACGCAAAAAACCGCAGTGAGCGCGAGCGCCAAGCAGATGTAAAAAAAATCACAGGACAATTCACCGGTGCTTATGCAATCCATCCTTTTACCGGAAAACAAATTCCGATTTGGGTGGGTGATTATGTGTTGGCAGGCTACGGAACAGGTGCTGTGATGGCAGTTCCGGGTGGCGACCAGCGCGACTGGAGTTTTGCAAAACATTTTGGTTTGCCTATTATTCCTGTGATTGAAGGCAGCGACATTGACAAAGAAGCCAATGAAAGCAAGGAGGGGAAAATGATCAATTCAGATTTTCTGAATGGCTTGCAGGTGAAAGAAGCCATCAAAAAAATAATTGCAGAAATTGAAAAGCGCGGATTAGGAAAAGGCAAAATCAATTATCGTTTGCGCGATGCTGCTTTTGGTCGTCAGCGTTATTGGGGAGAACCAATTCCTATTTATTACAAAGACGGAATTCCTTATGGAGTAGATGAAAAAGATCTGCCGATTGTGTTGCCCGAAGTAGATAAATTTTTACCAACCGAAGATGGCGAACCGCCATTGGCGCGCGCAAAAGACTGGAAATACAAAGGACAATACGATTACGAATCTACCACCATGCCCGGTTGGGCTGGCAGCTCATGGTATTTCCTGCGCTACATGGACCCGCACAACGACAAAGAGTTTGTTTCTAAAGCGGCAGCCGATTACTGGAAAGATGTTGACTTTTATTTAGGTGGCTCTGAACACGCCACAGGACATTTATTGTATGTGCGCTTCTGGACAAAGTTTCTGAAAGACCGTGGATTTATTTCTATTGAAGAGCCTGCAAAGAAGCTGGTGAACCAGGGGATGATACAAGGCGTGTCGCGCTTTATTTGCCAATTAGTCATTTCAGGAGTTTATCATCAAATATTCCTATCTGTAGATATAGTTAATAGTTATTTACACAAAGAAATCTCTTTCGATTCTTTAAAAGAAAAAATTGTAAATCCAACGACAATAAAAGGTTGGACAATTCTTCCTATTATTTTCCTCGCAAAAGATTTTACAGAAGAAGAAATGAGTTTTTCAATGCAAAGAGTTCCTGTTGATTTTGTTGATAACGCGAATTTAGATTATGAGAAATGGAACAAATCAAGATGGCCTCAAGATAGTCAAGCAGAATTTTATCGCTTTGTATTAAATGAAAAAGGTGATATAGTTACACTTGCCGAAGTCGAAAAGATGTCCAAATCCAAATATAATGTTGTAAATCCTGATGAGTTGGTGGAGAAATACGGAGCCGATACTTTGCGCATGTATGAAATGTTCCTTGGTCCGCTGGAGCAAAGCAAGCCTTGGAACACCAATGGAATTACAGGAGTATCGGGCTTTCTGAAAAAATTCTGGAGATTATATGAGCCTTGTTTTGCTGCAATTAAGGATTCTGATAATTTTCTTTACCCTTTGCCTGAGGCTTCAAAAGCAGAATTAAAAGTGCTTCACAAAACCATCAAGAAAATCACTGATGATATTGAGAAGCTATCTTTCAATACCTGTGTGAGCACGTTTATGATTTGTGTAAATGAACTTACTGATTTGAAATGCAACAAACGTGAAATTTTAGAACCGCTTGTTGTTTTGATTGCGCCTTTAGCTCCGCACATTGCTGAAGAGTTGTGGAATAAATTCGGTCATACCGAAAGCGTAACGTTTGCCAAATGGCCCGAATACAAAGAAGAACACACGGTTGAGAATTCGTTCAGCTATCCTGTTTCGTTCAATGGCAAAACACGTTTCTTCCATGAATTGGATAGCGTACTTTCAAAAGAAGATGTGGAAAAAGAAGTAATGGCACTGGAGCAAACTCAAAAATACTTAGAAGGCAAACAGCCTAAAAAGGTAATTGTGGTGCATAAGAAGATTGTGAATATTGTGGTGTAGTGAGAAGGCTTCGACTACGCTCAGCCTGACAGTCACCCTGAGTGTAGTCGAAGGGCTACACAAAGAAAACAATACCCGCCATTAACGCAGTGCCGAGAATAAAACCGGAATACACCTGTGCAGGTGTGTGTGCATATAATTTCAGTCTCGCATAACCGACAAAACCTGCAAGCACAATAACGATGTAAATGGGCAGAGTAAAATCTGCGCCTAGGCGGATGGAGAGCGCAAGCAGGCTTCCGATAACACCTCCCACCGCAATCATGTGGACACTTATTTTCCAGATCATGGTAATGAAGAAGCAAATAACAATGGATAGGATTGTTCCTAATAGCAATACGTAAACTATTCCGGGAAGCGCCAGTTTGCGGAGCAGATAATACAACGCAAAATACAGAACGATGGAAATAAGAAAAGGGATTTTGCGCTCCGATGCTTCGGGCATATCAAGGCTGGAAATAACTCCGCGCTTTATGAGCCACAGAAAAATCATGGTAGGTAACACAACGGTAAATGCGATAAACAGAAAATAGATGAAGGTCTTCATCTCGTCTGCGATGCTGAACGCAATAAACGTATTGCTATTAAACAATATCAACAAGGTAACCAGCGGCATCATCAGTGGCTGAAAAATGATAGATATTATTTTAGCGAATTTTATTTCCATAAGTTTTTTTGCCACAGGTTACACAGATTTTCACTAATTAATTCAAACCCAATCTGTGTGAATTTGTGTAATCTGTGGCTACTATTTTATTAATTCAAAATCATCGGCATCCATTGCAGCAGGAAATTTCTCACGGTAGTCCTGCAAATTTTTCCATGAGAGTGTAGTCGTTTCACATTTGTTTTCATTCGGTTGAAGGTTGCTTAGCTTTTCTCCAAGCGGGTTGTAAGCTACACTGTTTCCCGAATAATCTACATTATATCCGTCAGGTCCGATGCGGTTTACAGCAACAACATAACTTTGGTTTTCAACCGCACGTGCAGGAATTAATGTATTCCATGCAAGGCTTCTTCTTGCGGGCCAATTGGCAACATAAATCAAAACATCGTAATCAAGATTTTTATTTCTACTCCACACAGGGAAACGCAAATCATAGCAAATCAGCGGACAGATTTTCCATCCTTTCAAAGTTGCAATCAGCTTTTTATCACCTGCGGTAAAATGATTTTGCTCGTTTGCCATACGAAAAAGATGGCGCTTATCATACATTTCAAAACTACCGTCAGGCTGCATCCAGATTAAGCGGTTGTAGTTTTTGCCGTTTTCAGTAATCATCAAACTTCCGGTGATGACACAGTTTTTTTCTTTAGCTTTTTCTTTCAACCACGCGATTGATTTCCCATCCATAGTTTCAGCAACAGCAGTGTTCATCGTAAAGCCAGTGCTGAACATTTCAGGAAAAATGATTAAATCTGTTTGTTCTTTAACATTGTTCAATAACTCATCGAACATGGAGATATTTTTCTCTACACTTTCCCAGTGTAGTGGCGTTTGAACGAGTGTGATTTTTAAATCTTCCATTTATATTTTATTCATTAGGTAATGATGCATATAATTCATTAACCAATGTCTTTTGCCCCTCTTTAAATATGTTGATGCAATTAAAGTTTATCAAAATACCCTTTGGCTTCTTTAACATCCGCATATATGACAATAATACTGCATCATGTATCGGATGAAAATCGTCTGTAGATTTTAATTCAACACATAAGATATCTTCAACTAACACATCTAATCTCAATTCTGTATCTAATTCCAATCCTTTATATTCAATTGGAACCCATAATTGCTGTTTGTAATTTATTCCTTGCAAGGCCAATTCCCTGACAAAGCATTTTTCATAAACACTCTCTAATAAACCGGGGCCAAGTTGTTTATGAACTTCAATAGCACAACCGATTACTTTATATGTCAGGTTGTCTAAATACTTCTTTGTCATCTCTATCTTTAATTTTTTACCACATAGACACATAGGAAACATAGTGTTTTCACATAGAATCTATGTGCTTTTCTTATGTGCTCTATGTGTCTATGTGGTTCAATTCAATTTTCAAATCTTACAAAGCTTCTCCGCTGCTGCTGTCAATACATCTTCAGACTTAGCAAAGCAAAACCGGATGTATTTATTATCCACTCCCTCATGATAAAAAACAGAGATGGGAATAGATGCCACTTTATTTTGTTTGGTAATACGTACCGTAAAGTCAGTGTCTTTTTCTGTTGAAATGCTGTCGTACTTCACCAACTGAAAATACGTTCCTGCACTTGGCACAAAACTAAATCGGGAGTTTTTTATCAGTGAATTAAAGTAATCCCGTTTCTGCTGATAAAAAGTGGGAAGACTTAAATAGTTGTTTTCTTCTTTCAGAAAATCTGCCAGCGCCATTTGTATCGGTGTGTTGCAACTGAAAACAATGTATTGATGTGCCTTGCGATACTCGGTCATTAAATTTTCAGGACCTACAACATAACCCATTTTCCATCCGGTATTATGAAATGTTTTTCCGAATGAAAAAACTGCCAGGCTTCGTTCTGCCAATTTCGGAAACCTGCATACACTGTGGTGTTGCTTCCCGTCAAAAATAATATGCTCATACACCTCATCACTCAAAACAATGATGTTGGAATCGTTGGTGATCTTTTCCAGTTCTTGCAAATCAGCTTCGCTTAACACACTGCCCGTTGGATTATGCGGGGTATTGATGATAATCATTTTTGTGCGAGGAGAAACTAATTTTCGCACTTCCCTCCAGTCGATATGAAAATCAGGTTGCTTTAATTGAATGTAAATCGGAATGCCTCCATTCAGTTCTATGGAAGGTGTGTAACTATCATAAGCAGGTTCAAACACAATCACTTCATCACCTTCGCGGACAAGAGCAGCAATGGCAGTATAGATGGCAAGCGTTGCTCCCGCTGTAATGGTTACTTCTGTTTCAGCACTATATTTTAATGAATACAGCTTTTCAATTTTATCTGAAATAGCTTCGCGCAAACCAATAAAGCCGGGCATGGGTGCATACTGATTAAACCCCTTCTTCATATAGTGATGCACCTTGTCAAACAGATCCTGCGAACTGCTGTAATCGGGAAAACCCTGCGAAAGATTGGTTGCACCAACCTCAGCGGCAAGTTTTGACATTATTGTAAAGATAGTGGTACCTGTTTTGGGTAATCGTGAAGTTACTTCTCCGGGAAATTGCATTGATGGTTTTGTTTCGGGAATAAAAGTAGGAAATCATCCCGTCATTGCGAGCATAGCGAAGCAATCTCTATTTCGTCTGAGATTGCTTCGGGTGAAAAACCCTCGCAATGACGAAACATTTTCTCATTGCAGGAAAAAGTATTACCTATGCAAAAAATTTCAAAAAAACATGAAAATCACACTTAACTCAGTAGTGTCGGTGACCTACAAACTCAACTCAAAACCAGAAGGCGGAGAAGAGAAATTTATTGAAGAAGCAGGAAAAAACAATCCACTTACTTTCCTTTTTGGTGTTGGCGGAATGATTGCCGGTTTTGAAGCAAATCTTAACGGACTTGCATTGGGCGACACCTTCAACTTCAGCATTAAGCCGGAAGATGCATATGGTGAAAAGCATCCCGACAATCTGGTTGACCTTCCCATTGAAGCATTCAAAAACGAGAAAGGAGAAGTTCAACGCGACATGTTGAAAATAGGAGCTATTATTCCGATGCAGGATAACGAAGGTCATCACATGCGTGGCGTTGTTACAAAAGTCGGCATCAATGATGTAACCATGGATTTCAATCATCCTTTGGCAGGACAACACCTGCGTTTTGAAGGCGAGGTAGTTGCTGTAAGAGCTGCTACAGAAGAGGAGTTAGCACACGGTCACGTTCACGGACCGGGCGGGCATCATCACTAAAATCCTAAACTAATTCTAATAGCAGTGCGGGCTTTGTGGTTGTTTTCAAAAGCAGCCACAAAGTCCACTCTGCCTATTTTGAAGATGTGTTCCAGTCCGGCAGTTACCTCCACATATTGGTGATTATTGCGGAAATCCAACAGCAAATGAGAACCGGCTACAGGCTGCCATCCTAACTTTTTCCACACGGGAATAGTACCGAAAAGAAAACCATTGAAATGATGTTCGTAATGCGCCTCCAGGTATTCGCCTGTGGTGCTTAAACGGTAATACGGCAGGGCGCGAAACGCAGATAATCGCTGAGGAGCAAGAATAACTTCACTCGTCATAAAGTGACGGTAATCCACAAACGGCACAGTGTTACTGTTCAGGAATTTTCCGACACTTACGGTATATTCCGAAGTGCCAAACACACCCAACTTCATATCGTCTTCAACCGAGAGGCTGACAAAGTCAAAATTGGTTTTACTTTTAAAAATTCCTGCAATGCCTTTCTCGTAGCCAATTCTTATAACAGGGTACTTTGATGAGGAAGTAATCTTCTCGTGCGGATACAAATAATACTTCTGCCCGAAACGGATGCGTACGCTGGCACTGAACGTGAACGCACGATACGGAACAAACGCAGCTAAATCACTGGCAGGGTTCTGCGGATTGTTAGACGTAAACTCGTTGTTTTTGCCATCCACATAAAGGGCACTCAGGTTGCTTGCATTTACCAGGGGATTGCGGGCTGCATATTCAACACCGGTGTTTAGTGTTACACCGTTAAAAATTTCTCTGCCCCAACCGAGATTTGCATAGGTCTTTTCAAAAATTTTCAGATAATTCTTTTCTAAGAATACGGTGTAAAGCGTATTAATAAAAGGTGCAATAGGATTTGCTTCGTTATACTGGCTTACAAATTTTCCAACCTCAGCGCGGATGTTCATGCGGTTGATGGCATTGAAGCGATAATTAAACCCAAGCTTACCATAAAATTTCTGACTGCTGAAACCGTAACGGAAGGTGTTATCAATACGCAAGCGTTTCTTCAGTTCTTTGTGTTCCCACTCCACACTGTAAGTCGGATTCAGAACAATTCCTTCCACCGTATTAAACTGCAAAATCTCAAACAGCGTGGGAATATTCCAGTCAATGTTTTTGTAGGTATTCCGCATGGTGTAACCGAAAATAAAATTGGAAACACGGTACTTGTTTTTCTTCGTGTCGATGGAATCCATATACACCTTACTTTCTTTCAATACCTCAATGCTGTCTTTCTTTTCATAGTCCTGCACCTCAAGCGGAGTAAGGGGTACAAGGCGCACATCGTTCCAGTATTCTTCGCTGCGCTTGTTAGAGTTTTCTTCCACTTTTACCTTCTCGGCTTTGAAGAATTTTTTGCTGAACTCGGGACCTAAATCATATTTGGAATACACTCCATTGAAATATCCGTTGCCTTTAAACCCAAGCAACTTCACATCAAATTTAAAATTGAAATTCTGCGTTCCTTTCATCCACACTTCCTGCGTAACGGGAATGTAAACCTGTTTTATTCTCAGCGTGTCTAAGAACTCAATGTTAGATTCCCGTGTCAGGTAAAACTCAAGGCTGTGGATGCGCCAGGTGTTTTCCTGAATGTAGATAAACCCATTGTAAACAGGCGAACCTTTTACGCGGGGAATAATCTCTATCTTATTTACAAGCACCGTGTCTTCATAAAATGCGCCCACTAATTTGTAGCGGTAATGCAGCATAGCCGAAGGTGCTATGGGCGAAATAAAATTACGCTCGGCAAAGCTTACCTCAATGTTGGGCTCATAAAAATTGAAATCAAAATCAATGGCGCTGTTCCAGGTAAAGGCCTGCGACTTGCCGCTAACCTTTGAGGAGATAACCGTTTCTTTCCGCTTGTTGGGCGCTTCAAAATGCAGGCGCGAAACCGATTCGCTCAGGTAAACAATTCCGCTGCGGTTTTTATCCAGGCCATCAATTTCAATGTTGCGACCGAGAATACTTTTAGGAACATTTTCGGCATAGTTCATTCCTTTGATGTATACATCGCAGGAGTATTTTTTTACCTGCTCTAAATAGAATTTACGCTTCTGCTGTGCTTTGCGGATAATTTCATTTGCCGGGTCTTCGCCATTACCGTTTACATTTGCTTCTACCAATACTATTGCCTGGGGCTCCATGATAACATCCAGTGTAACATCATCCCCACGTATCTCCATATTGCGTGTTTCGGTACGGTAACCGATGTAGCGAAACACCACGTGATAAAAACCATCTTTCAGTTCCAGAAAATATTCACCGTTCATGTTGGTCATGGTACTGACGGTGGTGCCTTCAATATTCACAGTAAGAAAAGCAAGGGGCTCATTTTTCTTATCCGTTATGCGGCCACTGAGTTTTGATGCAAAAGAATTTGCAGCAAAAAGAATAACTGAAAAAAGGATTATAAGTTTTCTCAAAAACATTTACGGGCGGTAAATTTAATTAATAACCATTCATTCGTTTTTGTTTTAGGTTTACTTTAAACTGTTGACTTTTTTCTACCTTTCGCAAAAATTAAAAACCCACACATGAAAAAATTATTACTCTATTCTCTTGCACTTTTTGCGTTGCCTGCAATGGCACAAATCAGTATTGACCTCAGCGACATGGCTGTCGTTGGTGATGTTATCAGCCGCAAAGCTGATACACTTACCCCTATTACCGGTCCCGGTTCGGCAGGTGCCAACCAAACCTGGACAATGACTACCATCAGTTCAAACCCAACTTATATTCTGAACGAAAACACTTCGGTAGTAACCGTAGCCAGTACACCTTATGCTGCACAGTTTTCAGGTTCTAATATTTCAATGACCAATGATAATGTGAGTTATGTTTACATCAATCAAAACAGCACAACCATGACCACACAGGGTGGTGCAGGTGATTTATTGTTATTAGGCAATACCATTGTTGCTCCTTTAAATCCTGATTTAAAACTTCACAACTTTCCACGCACCTATAACAGCACGTTCACCGATAATTATGCAACCGATATTACCATCAACGGAAGCGTTATTTCTCCCTTGGTTAGTCAGGTTCGCTATAAACGTGTGGCTACTGTTACCGATGTTACCGATGGCTGGGGTTCAATTACAACTCCTAACGGCACTTATAATGATGTGTTGCGTGTAAAACGTACCGATCACGGAAAAGACACTATCTGGATATTGCCTACCATCGGCTTTCCTCCTGCATGGTCAGTTTTCAGCACAAAAGATGATACTTCTTTCAGCTACCAGTGGTTGGGCAAAGAAATGAAACTTGCTGTTGCAGAGTTAAACTACGACAGTCTTGACCAACCCAAAACATTCAAATGGACTTTACTACCTCCTCCGGGAACTGTTGGTGTTAGTGAAAATGCAAACAGTACAAATGCAGAATTATTTCCTGTTCCTGCTTCAGAAAATGTTTCGCTCAGACTGGGAAATGAACTGGAAGCGGGCGAATATTTCTTCACAGTTTATGATGTTGCAGGAAAAATGCTGATGCAGGAAAAAGTGTATGCAACTGCAAATTCTACCTATAACTTCTCAGTACAGAATTTACCGCAAGGTTTATATGCGTGGCAGTTTATGGACAGGAACAATCTGCATAAAGCAGCAGGAAAATTAAGTATAGTGCGTTAGTGCACTACACTTAATTTTAACGTGGAGGAATTAACACGACAAAAATAAATTCCCGAATTCCATTCTGAAACATTCAATTGAAAAGCCTGCTTGCCGGGCTTTTCAATTTTTCTGCTTTCTTCTAAAATCAGTTTGCCGCTTAAATCATAAACGGATAAATCAATTGAAGATTCATCGTGCAGATAAAAACTGAGCGTTGTATTTTCGCTTGCAGGGTTTGGATAGACTTCTAATGTCACCCTGAGCGTAGTCGAAGGGTCTTCAATGGAAGTTATACCTGAATTAATTGCTTCCTCTGCTGTTGCATTGTAAGCATACTCAGTAATAGTGAACGCAACATAATCGGTTGAGATTTTAATTTTTGCCCAGCCATAATGTGTCTCACCATTGATATTGAATTTCAAACCGAGATAACGGTTAAAGCCATCGGGCCAGTCGGCATCTTCCATTATTAACTCATGGTCTCCACCCATTACTCCTTCATCTACAAATGTTGAAGTGCCATCAATAACTTCATTCGAAGAAAGAGCAGAAGGATATCCTGTAATTGCAGGAAAGCCTGCATAATAACCTATAAGCGAGTCCTGATTAGAAAGCCCTATTGCCTGCACAATATCAATTCCGCTATCGGTGGTTTTTTCAATCAGGAATTCAGGTGTTCCGTCATTATTCAAGTCAAGTTCATATTGAGATGTTACCAACGAATCGGGATTTACATCGGTATAAACAACCTGTGCAACTGAAAGAATAGGAAGAGATAAAAAGAGGAACGCGAAGGGAGAAAGTTTCATTACTATCAGATTTAAGAGCGAAAGCTAATCAGATTTTTTTGAACCTGTAAATTTTAATTCCGTAATTTCGGGCATCATTAACCCATAATTTATAACGGACGTGAAAAAAGTTTACTCTTCTTTATTAGTTGTTTCTGCAGTAGTATTGCTAATCTCTTCCTGCAAGGAAAGCGACCCAGGTTTAGGTGTCTATAAATGCCATATTTATAGTGGCAACGACACTATTAATCCACTTGTGTGGAGCGCATCAACAGAAACGATTGCCATTCATGCAGGCACCCCGGTAAATATTATTGGAAGAGACAGTGTATCTACACTGATAATAAATATAAACGGATTAACCGATCCCGGTGTTTATCAGGTAGCGGACAGCACTGCCAGTTATGTGAGTTATACTGACGGCCCCGGAACGTTTGATGTATATAAAAATCTTTACGGAAGCAGCGGAACTATAACTGTTACCGAAATTAACGACACACGGGTTAAAGGCACATTCGACACCATTGTTCTTTCCAATTCATTTGTGAAAAAAACACTGAAAAACGGAGAGTTTGATATAGAGTTTGAGTAGCCTACTCAGATAAAACAACAGTTTCTTTCATCACTGTTTCCGGTTTTAAACTTGCATTCTGAGAAGCAAGTTTTTCAAATGTTTCGTGATATCTTTTGTGGTTGGTACCCATCCATTTGTCCCAGAAATTAAAATACAAACCATAGTTACAGTTGGTTAAACTATGATGCATATTATGATGCGTTGATGTGTTGTTGATTCCCAGCACAGCATGTTTGGTAAAACCTTTAGGATACATTTCAAACCCAAGATGCCCCATCACATTCAGCGCTGTCATAAACAACAGAAAAATCAAAATTGCCAACGGATGCACCGGAAAAAGAAAAACAATTAAGGGTAAAATTCCTGCTTCTATAAAACCCTCAATCGGGTGAAAAGAAAAAGCCGCCCAAGGAGTTGGGTTCAATGAATGATGATGCACTTTATGTACCAAGGGAAACACTTTCTTAAGATGCATGAAACGATGCGTCCAGTAAAAATAAGTGTCATGAATAAAAATCATGGCTACAATACTGAAAATAAAATAGGCTGTACCGTAATCGGCTATTTTTGAATATATCTGTGTCCAGCTATGATGTGAAGCCCACACGGTAAACATTCCTGTTATTCCGAAAATTACCATGTTAAGCATGGAGTATTTTATCTCGTAAAAGATATTTTCCTTGCCGGGAAACTTTTGCTGTATTCTCTTATGCAGCCATTTATTTTTGAAAACAACATAAAGTAAAAGATAGGCCAACCCTGCAAATGCAACATAACGGATTGTGCTGATGGTGAAAATGGCAAAACCCTTTTCAATAATATAAGAGAACGAAGCAGACGTTTTCATAAAAGTTGACCAAAATTACGGATTATTGCAATCCATTATTTATAAAACCTACTACTCATGAAAACAATTCTTCTCCTGTGCGCTTCCAATATATTCATGACCTTCGCCTGGTACGGACACCTTAAGTTTCAGGAAGTGGCTCTTTGGAAAGTTGTACTCTTCAGCTGGCTTATAGCGTTTGCTGAGTATTGCTTTATGGTTCCTGCCAACCGTATTGGGTACCAACAGTTCAGTGGTGCACAACTAAAGACCATTCAGGAAGTGATTACCTTGGTTGTATTTGCCGTTTTCTCGGTGTTTTACCTGAAAGAGCCGCTGAAATGGAATTATATAGTGTCTTTCGGACTGATAATAGCTGCTGTGTTTTTCATGTTCAAAAAGTGGTGAAATATTCCTGACATTTACTTGAAACATACAGTTGCAGCACATACATTTGCACCCGAAATATTTATATTTTTTTAACATTCACTTATGGCATCCTCTGGTTTAATAAAATCTTCAATCGGTAAAAAAATCATCATGGGTTTAACCGGTTTTTTCCTCATCACCTTTTTAGTGGTGCATGCCTCAATAAATGCCTGCATCTGGTTCAACGATGGTGGTGAAACATTTACCTTTTATGCCCACTTCATGGGAACAAACACAATTGTTCATTTCATGGAAGCAGGCCTGTTCGTGGGTTTAATCCTTCACGTTGTGGATGGCTTATTACTTTGGAAACAAAACCGCGATGCCCGTCCGGTGCAATACGCTTATAACAATCCCAGAAAAAACTCAACATGGTATTCACGCAGCATGGCCCTTCTGGGAACACTTATTCTTCTTTTTCTGGTTATTCACCTCTACGATTTCTGGGCACCCAACCGCGTTGAGTATGTTACAACAGGCGAAGAAAAAGACCTTTTTCAAATGATGCAGGAACGCTTTGAAAGCCTCCCTATCGTAATACTCTATTGCGCTGGATGCTTTTCTCTATTCTGGCATTTATTGCATGGCTTTAAAAGTGCTTTCCAAAGTTTGGGACTAAATCATTCGAAATACAATAAAGCTATTGAAGTAGCAGGAATTGCTTTTGCTATTATCGTTCCTGCTGTATTTGCCCTGATGCCTATCAGCATGTATTTCCACTTGGTTCATTAATCTTTCAATATTCAAGATATGTCAACTCTTAATTCAAAAATTCCAGAAGGTCCTTTAGATAAAAAGTGGTCTGACCATAAAGATCATATTCGTTTGGTAAACCCTGCCAACAAAAGGCATATTGATATTATTGTAGTGGGTACCGGTCTTGCCGGAGGCGCTGCTGCCGCTTCGCTTGCCGAAATGGGTTACAGCGTTAAAGCCTTCTGTTTTCAGGACAGTCCGCGCAGAGCGCACAGTATTGCCGCACAAGGCGGTATCAATGCTGCCAAGAATTATCAGAACGATGGCGACAGCACCTTCCGTTTGTTTTACGATACCATTAAAGGTGGCGACTACCGTGCTCGCGAAGCCAATGTTTACCGCCTTGCCGAAGTTTCTGCAAATATTATTGATCAATGCGTTGCACAAGGCGTTCCCTTTGCACGTGATTATGGAGGTTTGCTGGATAACCGCTCGTTTGGAGGTGTTCAGGTACAACGGACATTTTATGCACGTGGCCAAACGGGACAGCAGTTATTACTTGGCGCTTATTCAGCAATGAGCCGTCAGATCGGGAAAGGAACTATTAAAATGTATAACCGCCACGAAATGCTGGATGTAGTGGTAGTAAATGGTAAAGCGCGCGGAATTATTGCACGCAATCTAATTACCGGTGAGATTGAACGACATTCAGCACACGCTGTTATTATTGCAACAGGCGGTTACGGAAACGTATTCTTCCTTTCTACCAATGCAATGGGAAGCAATGTAACTGCTGCCTGGAAAATTCACAAGAAAGGTGCTTTCTTCGGAAATCCTTGTTACACACAAATTCACCCTACCTGTATCCCTGTTTCGGGCGACCACCAGAGTAAACTGACTCTGATGTCTGAGTCATTGCGTAATGATGGAAGAATTTGGGTGCCTAAAAAGAAAGACGACAACCGCAAACCTGTTGATATTCCTGAAGAAGAAAGAGATTACTACTTAGAAAGACGTTACCCTGCTTTCGGAAACTTGGTTCCGCGCGATGTGGCATCGCGTGCAGCAAAAGAGCGTTGCGATGCGGGCTACGGAGTAGGAAAATCAAAGCTTGCCGTTTACCTTGATTTCTCAGATGCAATAAAACGTTTAGGCAAAGATGCTGTTGCTGCAAAGTATGGCAACCTGTTTCAGATGTATGCAAAAATTACGGACGAAGATCCTTATGCAACTCCTATGCGTATTTACCCTGCGGTACACTATACTATGGGCGGCATCTGGGTTGATTATGATTTAATGACCACTGTTCCCGGTTTGTTTGCGTTGGGCGAAGCGAATTTCTCTGACCACGGTGCAAATCGTTTGGGAGCTTCTGCACTGATGCAAGGATTAGCTGATGGTTACTTCGTTATTCCTTACACTATTGGTGATTACTTAGCTGACGATATCCGTACCGGAAAAATTTCTACTTCAACACCTGAGTTTGATGAAGCCGAGAAACAGGTGAAAGAGCGTTTGAATCATTTCATCAATAATAAAGGCACAAAGCCTGTTGACCACTTCCACAAAAAACTTGGAAAGATTATGTGGGACAAATGTGGAATGGCACGCAACGAAAAAGGATTGAAAGAAGCTATTGCTGAAATTCAGGAACTGAAAAAAGAATTCTGGAAAGATGTGAGAGTACCCGGAAGTTTGAATGAATTCAATCAGGAACTGGAAAAAGCTGGTCGCGTTGCTGACTTTATTGAGTTGGGCGAACTGATGTGCAAAGATGCCTTGAACCGCAACGAAAGTTGTGGCGGACATTTCCGTGAAGAATACCAGACCGAAGAAGGTGAAGCAATGCGCGATGATGCAAACTACGCGTATGTAGCAGCTTGGGAATACAAAGGCGAAAATGCAGAACCTGTATTACACAAAGAAGAATTGAAATTCGAGAATATTAAAATTGCACAACGCAGTTATAAATAGGCAAGTAGGAAAATAGGAGTTAGCCAAATAGCGAAATGGGAAACATCAGATCATATAAAGATTTAATAGTGTGGCAGAAAAGTATTTTGTTGGTTAAATCAATTTATGTCCTTACCGATTCTTTTCCTAATAATGAGAACTACATTTTATCTCAACAGATAAAAAGATGCGCTATTTCAGTTCCATCAAATATTGCAGAAGGCTGGGGAAGAAATTCAAGTGGCAGTTATGTACAGTTTTTAAGAATTGCGACAGGTTCGCTTTGTGAATTAGAGACACAGCTCATTATTGCTGTTGAATTAAATTATACTTCAACTGAAAAAATTTCAGATGCTATAGGGCTTGTTGAAGAAATCAGTAAGATGTTGAAATCGCTGATAAATACAATTGAAAAACCAAAAGAAATAGAAACAACTTCATAAACTACTTGGCTTGTGGCTAAGTGGCTTGTGGCTTATATTAAACTATGAATCTACTACTCAAAATCTGGCGCCAGAAAGGACCAAACGAACAAGGTAAAATGGTTGATTACCCTGTAACTGACATTTCAGAAGATATGTCGTTTCTTGAAATGCTGGACATATTGAATGACCAATTAGTTGTAAAAGGTGAAGAGCCTGTGTCGTTTGACCACGATTGCCGTGAAGGTATTTGCGGTATGTGCAGCCTCTACATCAACGGACAGGCGCACGGACCGGAAAGATTGATCACCACTTGCCAATTGCACATGCGTTCGTTCAAAGATGGTGAAACCATTTACATTGAGCCATGGAGAGCAAAAGCTTTCCCTGTTGTGAAAGACCTTGTTGTTGACCGCGGAGCATTTGACCGCATTATGAATGTGGGTGGCTTTGTGTCTGTAAACACAGGCGGAGCGCAGGATGCAAATTGTCTTCCTGTTAGTAAAATAGATGCCGACAAAGCATTTGATGCTGCAACATGTATCGGTTGCGGTGCTTGCGTAGCAACGTGCAAAAACTCTTCGGCTATGTTGTTTGTTTCTGCTAAAGTTTCGCAACTTGCTTTGTTACCGCAAGGTAAGATTGAAGCGACCGAGCGTGTGCTTAACATGGTAGAGCAAATGGATGTGGAAGGTTTTGGAAACTGCACCAACACCGGTGCGTGTGAAGTGGAATGCCCGAAAGGAATTTCATTGGAAAATATTGCACGCATGAACCGCGAGTATATTGTAGCGGGTGTAATGAGCGAAGAGAAGAAAGAGGTTACCGGAGGGTTTTAGCTTATTTGACAACGACTCTTCCTAATTCGTCAGCAGAAATTTTGCGCTTTATTCCGTCAAGCCGTATATGCTCTTCCTGAAGAATCATGGCTTCGTCATCAGTAGCTGTTTTTATCTTTTCTTCAACTTCACTTAACAACTTCAATAATTTTTTTTCTTTTAAAGAGTAAAGAGATTTTTTTACTGACAGAGAAATTTTACCTTCTTCCAGATTAGTGTGTATCTTGTGTTTATCAAGCCACTTGGGGCTTAATAAGTAGGGACTTGATATTATTCCGGCTGCAAATCCGCTTATCCTTCCGTCAGGGTTTTGCACATAATACTTTTCATCGGGGATGATGTTTTTCTCAATTGCTTTTCCGGCTTCATTGAAAATGAGTTGGTAGAGCAGATTATCAAAGTGCAGGTTATCTGCAGTTAAATCGTGGTAGATAAATTCGGCAACGGTAATGAGTATATCTACTTCTTCACCGGCTTCATTTAATGCTTTTGCAGGCATCACGGCTTTGTCGCCAAAGGTGATGAGCTGACGGATAATATCACGCTCCTGTTCTTCGTAATCCTGTTCTACTTTTTCGGTAACAGGTTGCGGATGATCATACGGTTCTTCGCTTTCAGGAATTTGCTGTGCTTCTTCTTCCTTTAAGTTTTTGGTGAAATTTTTTCTACGTGTTTTGTTCAGTTCGCTGATGAGCAATTGCTCGTCCACATTCATAATGCGGCTGCACTCGGTGGTATAAACGTTTCGGGAAATGGCATCGGGAATCAGGGAGATGGTTTCCATGATTTCGCGGATAAGACCGGCTTTTGCTATGGGGTCGTTTTGTATGTCTTTTAATAACAGACCGGTTTTGAAGCCAATGAAATCTTTTGATTCTTTCTTGATGAATTCCTGTAATTCTTCGCCACCTACTTTTTTGGAAAACGAGTCGGGGTCATCACCTTCGGGGAAGAGAACGACTTTTACATTCATGCCTTCTTCGAGCACCAAATCAATTCCGCGGAAGGATGCTTTTATACCTGCGGCATCACCATCATAAAGGATGGTGATGTTTTTTGTGTAGCGTTTTATCAGGCGTATCTGCTCAACAGTGAGTGATGTTCCCGATGAGGACACCACGTTTTCAATGCCTGCCTGGTGCATGGAAATTACATCGGTGTAGCCTTCTACCATCAGGCAATTATCGTTGCTGACGATTTTATTCTTTGCAAAATAAATACCGTAGAGCACATTACTCTTGTGGTATATCGGGCTTTCGGGAGAGTTGACATACTTGGCAACTTTTTTATCGGTCTTGAGTGTGCGACCACCAAAAGCAATTACGCGACCCGATACATTATGAATAGGGAACATTACGCGACCTGCAAAACGGTCGAATATGCCGCCACCGTCATCACGTTTGATACAGAGACCTGTGGCTTCAAGGTATTCGGGTTTGTAGCCTTTTGCTACTGCTGCTTCGGCAAGTGCTGTTCTTTTCTCGGGGCTGTAGCCTAACTGAAATTTTGCAACGGTATCGGTAGTAAAACCGCGCTCAATAAAATAGGGCATTCCAATGGCTTTGCCGTCTTCGGTTTCCAGCAAAGTTTCGGTAAAGAATTGCTGCGCAAAACCAGAAACAAGCATTAAGCTTTCTTTCTCGTTGTGCGCCTGAATTTCTTCTGGGCTTTCTTCTTTCTCTTCTATTTCAATGCTGTACTTACGCGCAAGGAAACGTAGCGCCTCAGGATAGGTGAGGTGCTCGTGTTCCATGATAAAGTTCACAGGATTACCACCCTTGCCGCAGCCAAAGCATTTGTAGATGCCGCGGGCAGGTGATACATTGAACGAAGGTGTTTTTTCGTTATGAAAAGGACATAGGCCAAGCAAGTTGGCACCACGTTTTTTCAGGCTTACAAAATCTCCTACCACCTCTTCAATTCGGGCGGCTTCAAAGATTTTGTCTATTGTTTGCCTGTCAATCAAAACGGGGTGTTATTGTTTGGGAGGTGTTGCTCCTTCGCCTTGCAGTTCTTTAGGGTACGGTACGCCTAATTTAGCGAATATTTTTTCGGTAAGGTTATCGCTTTCAGGACCGAAAAGAATGGTTGAAACTCCGGTAGAGGTGCTTTGGTTAAGCACATAGGTATAACCTTCTGCTTTGCTTATTTCGTCAATCGCTTTTTGCAATTTGTCTAATGTTGGTGCAATCAGCTCCTGTTGCATGCCCATCAGTTGTTGTTCCTGAACTGCTTGTTTTTTGCGCAGGGTGCTGTCTAACTTCATCAACTCTATCTGACGTGCTTCATCATCGGCAGGAGTTAGTTTATTTTGTTTAGAAAGACTGGTGTATTCATCCATTTTCAATTGAAAGTAGTTCTCTTCCACTTGCAGGGCTTTGTCTAATTTTTGTGCATAGATCTGGAGGTCTTTATTCATCTGCACGGTTTCGGGCATATAGGCCAGTATCATTTCAATGTTGGTGTAGCCTATTTTGATCTGGGCTAATGCTCCTTGTACTGTAAATACCGTTGCTGCAAGGATTGCAATAAAAAATTTCATTCTCATGTTCGTTCTTTTATGTTGGTTTATTTTTTTTAGGGATGCCAAAGTTAGAATTTTTTCTTTTCAGCGGGAGGATTTAGGCAATAGGTGTGCCAGAAACAAAAATTCCCCTGCCTCAAAGGCGGAGGACTATTGTTTACAAAGGAATTCAGCTATCAGAATGGAGCCAACACCAAACCAAAATTGAAAGGACTAACCCAAGGGCCTTTGCCGTTTTCAAAAAGATTTGAAATAGCATAGTAACCGTAAAGCGAAACCTGTCCGTAACCAAAACGGAAAGTCGGCCCATAGCTTAGGAGGTTAAGGTTGTCAACGGGGTATGATTTTGTTTTCACCCGGCTGTCCTCATATTTGCTGTGGCTTTGTACCAACAGACCGAATTTGAAACCTGCAGCGATGTTCCATCTGCGGTAGGCTTTATCTGGTTTTGAGCGGAAACGCAACTCAAAAGGAACGGTGAGGTAGCTCATAGATACTTTGTTGCGTTTAATGTCGCTGTAAACTGTGTCAACATAAGGAATGAGTGAAGTAACACCTAAAGTGTCTTTAAACTGTGCGTTAGACGAAATATTCTGAGCAGAGAAACCCAGTCCAAGCGCAAGGCTGATTGGGCTAGTACCCAGCGGTTGGTCGTACATAACGGCTGCATCAAAGCTGCGGCTGCCTGCAAATTTTACATTAACACCTGCGGGTGTATTCAACCAGTTTGCAAAACCTGCACCTATTAAAATGCGGTCTTTAGCAGCTGCCGGTTTTTTCTTAGTCACTGTGCTGTCGGGCTGAGTTGCAATAGCTGACAAGGCAATTATAAAAGAGGCTGTTAATGCAAATAGTTTCTTCATATTTATTTTTTGAGCGAGCAAAGATAGGTTTTTATTTTACCTCCCATTCCACTTCCACATCCCAGTTACTGCGGACACTTACTTTTTTCGGATAGAGGATAATTTTTTCGGCCTGGCGTTTCTTCAGATAGTTTCCGGTGTCCCATTTGCCGTTATTATTTTGGTCCACAATCAGGCGTAAATTGTAGCTTTTAGGATCTAAGCCTTCTACAGAAAATTTGTCGCTGCCTGTTGCAGGCTTTTCAAAAACGATGTTGTTTTTATCATCTGTCAGTTGCAGAATATAGTTCGATGTCTCTGCCTTAATTATAAATTGAACATTACCGAAATAGGTTTTGGCCTGTGTGGTAAAATTGATCTTTATGCTGTCGTTCTTCAGGTCAAAAATATCCGTAACGGTTGCAGGCGGGATAAGGAGTTCGTACTTTTTCTCTTCTTTCCATTTATAGCGGATAAGGTATTTTCTTAATGCCGGGTCTTTTGAATCAAGAACAAACTGAACAGGAAGGCTGTCTTCTTTCAGCACAATATTGTCAAGCACATAATCTTTTACCGGATGATTAAAGGTGACATAAAAATCTTTGGCAGCATTATGGGTTGACGCGGCTTTAGCCTGCTCTACCAATAGTTTAAAAGGTGTTGCTTTTTTTGCACCCTTTGCAGAACCACCTTGTGTTTCAATTTTATCGCTGCGCTTTTTAAGAGCAAGCTCTATGGTGTCAAGCACTGTTCCGTTATCAGATAGTTCAAGTTTAAGACTATCCATTTCCACATCACTGAGCCAAACAATAACCGTGTCGCCCGTTACGCTTTGCTCCTGAATATTCCATTCTTTTTTGAAGGAAGTATTGAGTGTGTTCAACACCAGTTGCTCCGGTTTTTTATTGAAAATAAAAATCAGTTTTCCATAGTGTTCACTGTATGCCTTTTTGAAATACTGCTTATTCTTTTCTTCTTTGAAGATAAAGAGCGGTAGTGATTTTTCACCGGACTTCTTCATTCCTTTTCCTTCAGGAAGCGAGTCTATTTTAACAACAGGAATTGAATCTGATTTCAGGCTGTCAGGTTTTTCCTGTTTTGTTTTTCCAATGTAATAGGTTGAAACTAGGGTGTCAACGAAACCTATTTGTTCTTTGTCAAAATCATCGTAAAGAAAACTTGAGTTTTCGTCTTTCAGTGCCACTACTTTAAATTTCCCTGCCTTCAGATTATCCAAAGCAAAATTTCCTGAACCATCTGTCTTTGCATAGTAGTAAGGAGGTTTCAGGAACGGAATAGAATCAATGTTCTCTTCATACAATAAAACCAAAACTTCTTTTTCGTTTTCAAGGGTTAAGGCATTTCTGACAGTGCCCCGCAGTGAAAGCGAATCAATAAAACTGCCGGTAGAGAAAACATAGGTAAAGCCTTCCAACGGGTTATTCTCGTTTATGTCGCGAATAGCACTTCCGAAATTCATAGTGTACGTTGTATTGGGCAACAAGGCTTCATTGAATTTTACAACCAGATTTTTGCCTTTGACCACAAACTCAGGCGGAGATTTCAGCGGAGGCGAAACAATGAGTTGAGAACTGATATCGTTCAACTGAACAAACTCATCAAACGAGATAACAAATGATTTAGAGGTGAAATTGAGGCTCTGGTTATCAGGAACAAGTTCCAGTATTTTAGGAGGTGTTGTGTCTTTATCACCGCCTGAAGGAGTAATTATGTTTGCACAGCCGGTTATCAGTGCCAGCAATGAAACAATAAGACCTGAAAAAAATTTATTCACCACTCTCATAAATCAAAGAGGCTTGTTTTGCCATTGCAAAACAAGCCTCTCTTGTTTGATTCTATTTAATACTCTAATTCTTCACAACTCTGCGAACAATAGTCTGCTCACCTGTTCTGATGGTAAAGATGTAAACACCTTGTGCCAAGTGGTTCAGGTTATAATCTCTGCGAAGATTTTGAGTGTTTTTCACATCTTCAACATTAATTACAGGCTGACCAAGTACGTTAGTCAACTCTAAACGCATATCAACAGGAAGTTCAAATCCTATATTCATTGTGAATACTCCGTTGGTAGGGTTAGGGAAGATCTCCAAGTTGTAGTTAACTTCATTTTCTTCAATACAGATCGGAAGAG
>JAGVLY010000056.1 GCA_020054035.1 Bacteroidia bacterium
AACATGAAAATGTTCGTCCGGATGTGGTGATATTAGGCAAAGCACTGTCAGGTGGGGTTTATCCTGTTTCGGCTGTGCTGGCTGATGATGAAATTATGTTGTGCATTAAACCGGGTGAGCATGGCTCAACGTATGGCGGAAACCCGATTGCCGCAAAGGTTGCCATTGCAGCTTTGGAAGTTTTAAAAGATGAAAAACTGGCTGAAAACTCAGCGCGACTTGGAGAAATTTTAGGAAAGGAATTGCGAAACATAAAATCTGATATGATAAAATTAGTGCGCGGGAAAGGCTTGTTTTATGCAATTGTAATTGCTTCGAAAAACGGCAAAGACGCATGGGATGTTTGCCTTAAACTGGCAGAAAACGGTTTGCTTGCAAAACCGACACACGGTGATATTATCCGCTTTGCACCACCGCTTATTATTACTAAAGAACAGTTACAAGAATGTATTGGAATTATCCGCAACACTATTGAGTCATTTGAATAGATAATGAGATTTTTTTCAATAGCATTCCTTTTACTGATTTTCAATAACTCATTCGCCCAAAATATTTATTCGGGCAATGACCTTCATGCGCTTGGCTTTAGCATAGTAACGTATGATACATCTGCTCTGGAAAATGTTCAAAACAATGACCTGTATTATTTAGGCAAAGCAATTTTGCAGGACAATGAAACCCAGCTGAAACACATTAAAGACAATGATCTCTATTTCCTCGGAAAAAGTTTATTGAGTAAAGATGTAAAGGAATTAGATTTTGTAAAAAATGATGACTGGTATTATTTTGGAACTGCCATGAGAGAAAAGACAATGCCTTATCTCGACAACATTAAAGACAACAATATCTATTACCTCGGAAAAGCATTATTCACAAGGGATTTAGGATTTCTGAATAAGATTTCACGCGAGGAATAATGGAACGCGGATGACACAGATTAAACAGATTTACGCTGATTTTTACTTAAAGAACTCTGTGTCTCCGTGCCTCTGTGGTAAAAACTAAAGATGAAACTCTCACCTGAACTAAAAGCCGCATCACCAAAAGCCTGGATTGATTGCGTGATGAACGACTTCAACAGCTTTTTACAGGACCATGCCGATTGCGAACGCAAGGCAAGTTCAATGGCTATGAGTTTTGTTGCCAAATTCCACGACAAACCTGAAATTGTTCCCTTGCTGATAGAAACAGCAATTGAAGAATTACAGCATTTTGAGCAGGTATATAAAGTAATGCAAACCAGAGGTGTGGATCTAAAAAAAGAAATACCCGAAGATGAATATGTAAATACCTTGCTCAAACATTGCCGCAGCGACCGTGACGGACGTGCATTAGACCGAATGTTGCTGGCTTCTATTATTGAATGTCGCGGTGCCGAGCGTTTTAAAATGATTTGTGATGCCTTGCAGGATGAGGAGCTGAAACTCTTTTACCGCGACCTGTGGACTTCGGAAGCAAAGCACGGAAACATTTTTGTAAAGTTTGCATTGCTTTATTTTGATGAAAAAGAAATAAACAAACGGTTAGATTATTTCACAACTAAAGAGGCTGAAGTAATGCTGGCGTTGCCAATTCGCGCTGCATTACACTAAATGAATTTCAAAAACTCATTAACGTCAAAACTTTTACTTGCAACCTTTTCTGTTGCATTTATTGTTTTGATACTTGCTGTTGCAGACAGACTTTACGGAAACTACTTAGCTAAAAACACCCAAGAACTCGTTTACCCACCTTGCAGCAAAGCCCGCCACCAAAGCAGCGAGTTTGATATTTTCGTAAAGATAAATTCACTTGGTTTCCGCGACTATGAATATCCTTTAACCAAAAAGAAAAAATACCGCGTTGCTGTTATTGGCGATTCATTCACCTTTGGCTGGGGTGTTGATTTAGAAGATTGCTGGGTAAAAATTCTGGAAAAAGAATTGAATGCTTCAGGGCTTGATTTTGAAATACTAAACCTTGGTAAAGGCGGTGCCAGTCCTGCGGATTATGCACAAACAGCAGAAAAAATAATCTCGGTTCTAAAACCGGATTTAGTTGTTGTAGCTGCTTTGCAGGCAAACGATTTGCACCAGTTAATTCATGCCTACGACAGTCTTCCGAGACTAAAAATCATACAACCCGAAAAGGGTTATCTATCCAAAAAAATAACTTATATACTTAACCGTGCATTTCCGAATTTCATGAAAAGGTTATCGGTTCAAAACATAAATATCAGTGAGCAGTGGAAATGTGATGCCCCTGCCCTGCTTACAAGTTTTGGAAAAGAACAAAAACAACGGTTTGATGCACTGAATGAAAATATAAAACCCGATTTTCAATCAGGTTTGCTTAATCCCTGGCTTATTCATCAGGCAGTTTATTACCCCGAATATTTTGTGCAGCCGCTTGACACTGCTGATTTGGATGTGGTAATCGGAATATCAGCAATGGCAGATTTTTTTGCAGCTATCCAACAGAATTGCAAAGCAAATAATGCTGAGATGCTTGTCATCTCTGTTCCCAATCTTGCTTATTCATCAAATGAAGAAATGAACACTTTGAAAAAGTATGGCTTCACTATTCCTGATACACTTTTCGGAAATCCCCTTGCTGATGAAACCATAAAAATGGCAGCCGATGAAAATGGAATTGAATTTTATTCCGCTTCAGAAAAGTTCAGACAAAGTAAAAAAGAAGAAAATCTGTATTACCCGTTTGACGGGCATTTTACCAAAGAAGGAAACCGTGTATTTGCTGCTTCAGTGAAAGAGTTTTTTGAAAGAAAAATTAAAACGAACTGATTACTTCGATTTAAATCGTCCGTTCTGCCAAAGGCCGTCTTCCACTATTCCATCAACGTGAGTCAATTTACCAAAGCCATTGTATTTGCCTTTATACCATTCGCCTGAATACGATTGTCCGTTTACCCATTTCATGGTTCCTTTGCCTTCAAATACATCGTTTTTCCATTCGCCTTTGTACTCATCACCATTCATCCATTTCATGGTTCCGCTGCCTTCGCGCTTTCCAATTCTGAATGAGCCTTTGTATTCATCTCCATTAGGCCATTTCAGCGTGCCTTTGCCTTCTGCCTTTCCGTCAACTACCTGACCTTCGTAAATGCTGCTATCGGGAAAAGTGATGGTTTGTTTCTGCGCATTTGCAAAAAAAGAACTGGTTGATAAAAAAGTAATAGTTAAGAAAAACTTTATCGTGTGGTTCATTGTTTTAGTTGAAATTTGGTGCGCAAAAATAAGTATTGACATTTTTCGGTATCTGAAAAGTTTTGCACAAGGTCATCTTTATATTTGTCTGCTTCAAACCAAAAACAATACCATAAAATCATAATTGAAACTACTTAAGCAACTACTAAAACTAATGGTAAACACAACCCACAAAACCAACCTTAAAGCTGGCGATAAGGCTCCTCTATTCAAAGCAAAAGATCAGGACGGAAAAGAAATCTCACTTAAAGATTTTGCAGGCAAAAAACTAGTACTCTATTTTTATCCTAAAGACAATACGCCCGGCTGCACTGCCGAAGCCTGCAATCTGCGCGACAACTACAACGTGTTGCTGAAAAAAGGATACGCAGTGATTGGCGTGAGCGCCAACAACGAAAAAGACCACAAAAAATTTATCAAAAAATTCAACCTGCCTTTTCCATTGATTGCCGACACTGAAAAAGAAGTGTGTAACGCTTACGGTGTTTGGGGCAAGAAGAAGTTTATGGGTCGTGAATTTATGGGTATCGTGCGCACTACGTTTATCATTTCTGAAAAAGGAATTATAGAAGAAGTCATTGAAAAAGTGGACAACGAAAATCACACTTCACAAATCCTCAAATAAATTTATTCACAACCGATTTTCTGTTTAACATTTTTACAATCTTTACAACGAATCTAAAATCTAACATCTCATATCTAAGAACATGGCAAAAGAAGCAGTAGCAACCAACCCAAAACTGAAAGCACTCCAGGTAACACTTGAAAAACTGGAAAAATCATACGGCAAAGGCAGCATTATGCGCCTTGGCGATAAAGTAATAGAAACACTTGATGTAATACCCACCGGCTCAATAGGACTTGATCACGCATTGGGCGTTGGAGGTTTCCCACGCGGAAGAGTAATTGAAATTTATGGCCCTGAATCATCAGGTAAAACAACTCTGGCAATTCATGCAATTGCCAACGCACAAAAGCAAGGCGGTATTGCAGCCTTCATTGATGCGGAACATGCATTTGACCGTTTTTATGCCGAGAAATTAGGTGTTGACATCGAAAACCTTTTGATATCACAACCCGATAACGGTGAGCAGGCTTTGGAAATTGCCGACAACCTGATCAGTTCAGGAGCTATTGATATTATTGTAATCGACTCGGTTGCAGCTCTTACGCCAAAAGCAGAGATTGAAGGCGAAATGGGCGATTCGAAAATGGGTCTGCAGGCACGTTTAATGTCACAGGCCTTAAGAAAATTAACAGGCACTATTTAAAAAACAGGATGCTGCTGCATTTTCATCAACCAGTTGCGCGATAAGATTGGGGTGATGTTCGGAAGTCCTGAAACTACAACAGGTGGTAATGCTTTGAAATTTTACGCTTCAATTCGTTTGGATATTCGCAGAGTTACTCAAATTAAAGAAGGTGAAGAAGCAACCGGAAATCACGTTCGTGTGAAGGTTGTTAAAAATAAAGTTGCACCACCGTTCCGCAAAGCAGAATTTGACATTATGTTTGGAGAAGGCATTTCAAAACTCGGTGAAATTATTGACATCGGTGTTGAAATGAACATCATCAAAAAGAGTGGTTCATGGTTTAGCTATGAAGATGCTAAACTTGGTCAGGGCCGTGATTCTGTTAAACAGATTTTGACTGACAATCCTGAACTTTCTGATCAGATTGAAGCTAAAATCCGTGAGCAACTGAAAGCAGCATAAACTGTGACTGATAAATCAATCAGCCGTATTGTCACGGTGAGCGTAGTTGAACCGCATTATAAATTGCCTTCGACTACGCTCAGGCTGACAACATTATTCCTGTCAGCTTTCCTTTCATCATCCCTTGTTTCCTGCGATAAGTTTTTCGGTAAAAACCAACAGCCAAAAACTGCTCTTTCACCACTTGATTCAATCTCTGAATTAATTAAAGATAACCCCGAAGATTCAAAGCACTACAACGAGCGGGCAAAACTTTACTTAGAAAAGAAAGAATACAAAAACGCCAAGACAGATGCAGGAAAAGCAATCAGTCTGGACTCCAGCATTTCAGCTTACTATGTAACCATTGCAGACGGTTATTTCTTTACCAACGAGCCTGATAAATGCGAGGCTTCATTAAAGAAAGCCATTTCATTAGATGCTCAAAACAAAGAAGCATTAATGAAAATGAGCGAGTTCTATATGTATCTGAATCGCTTTGAAGAATCGATAACATTTGCAAATAAAATTCTGGAGTTTGATCCGAATTTTTCAAAAGCATTTTTTATTAAAGGAATGTGCTATAAAGATGCGGGAGATACAGCACGCGCGATTCTTAACTTCCGCGAGGCATTTGACAAAGATCCTGAAAGCTACCACGCCTGTATTATGCTTGCTCAATTGCATTTTGGTTTAAAAGACAAACTTGCTGTTACCTATTACAACAATGCGTTGAATTTAAAACCCAAAAGTGTGGAAGCCTATTATGGTTTAGCCATGTTTTATCAGGAAACAGGAGAACTGAACCGCGCATTGGAAAACTACGCAACCATTCTGAGCATTGACGCGAATTACAAAAACGCACACTACAATATTGGCTATATTCATTTTCAATATTTGAAAAATTACAATGAGGCATTGAAACATTTTGACAATGCAGTAAAGTGTGATGCTTCCTACTATCAGGCGGTTTATATGCGCGGCTTGTGTTACGAAACGCTGGGTGATATTCAACGTGCAAAAGGTGAATATACCCGAGCTTTGCAGATTAATCCGGGTTATCAAATGGCTTTGGATGGCATAAATCGTGTTTTGAAATGAACAGTGGGAAATTTGCAGTTAGCAGTTGGAAGTCTACTAAACCTTTGTGTTATCTTCGTCTTCTGTGCGTGCTCTGCGGTTTAATTCTTTTCTCAGAAGAATCTTTTTCACAATCAAAATCTAATGGTTGGAGCGTTGGTGCAAATATTCAGTATGGCTTTATTCTAAGCCATCGCTACAATATGGGGCATCTGGTTCGCGGGCACACACCGGCTTACGAACTTACTGTTTCAAAACAAAAATTCGGAGATAAATACTGGCAACAACATTATCATTATCCTGTTGTAGGCTACTCATTGGTTTTTATTGACCTGAAAAATAACGACCAACTGGGAAGTGCCTTTGCCATTTATCCACATATCACTTTTCCGCAAAACAAGCAGCGGAAGTTTATGCGTTATTTCCGCATGGGTTGCGGTGTTGGCTATATCACCAAAGTTTTTGACCGTATTGAAAACAATAAAAACAATGCTATTGGTTCACACATTAATGTGTTCATCAGTTTTATGTATGGATTTTCATGGAAGATTTACCGCAACTTTTCTATTGATGGTGGTTTATCATTTGTGCATTTTTCAAATGCTTCGTTTACTGCGCCCAATTTGGGTATTAATGTTCCAACCTTAAAGTTGGGTGCTACCTGGCATTTAAGTGATGGCAAGGAAGTTTACAAGAAAGACAGTATTGCCCCACCACGCGACCGCAAATGGCATTACAGTGTTATTTTATCGGGAGGGTTAAAGGAGATAAACCCAGCATACGGACCAAAATACGGAATTGGTTCACTGAATGCTGAAGCAATAAAACCTGTTAGCCGCAAAAGCAGAATTGGTGTTGGGCTGGATATATTTTACGATGCATCTCTAGAAAAAAACTTAAAGCATTTCAATCAGGATTTCAGCGGAATGTTTGCAGTTGTTCGTCCGGGCTTACACTTTCACTATGAACTTAAACTTTACGAATTCTCTATGTTCTTTGATGTAGGCGGCTATTTGTACACGCGGTGGAAAGATGATGGTTATATCTATGCACGTCAGGGAATCCGTTACCGAGTTGCCAAACATGTATTGTTAGGCCTTGCCTTGAAAACGCATTACTTCAAAGCTGACTTTGCAGAATGGGGAGTTGGATACGAGTTCTGATTTTTACAAAAACCTGCAACTGAGCAGTGCAATATCATCTACATAGCCACGGCTACCTTTATGTTTCTTTAATTTGGTCACAACATAATCGTTGAGATCTTTCATGCTTGAGTTTTGTTTTTCCACAAGAATTAATTCAAGTTTACTTAAACCAAACTCTTTGCTTTCTTCGTTCTCTAATTCGGTTACTCCATCGGTATAGCAAATTAGGGCTGCACCTGCAGGAACATTTATTATTCCTTCTTTAATAGAACGAATTTCTTCCAGCATACCTAGACCGGGACAACCAACAGAAAGTTGGCTCACCGTGTTATCATACAAAAACAAGGGAGGGTTTTGACCTGCATTGATGTAAGTCATTACGCGGGTAATGAAATTGTATTTTGCTACAAACAGAGTGATGAATTTTTCGCCTTTGGCACTTGCGTTCACACGTTTGTTAAGTTCTGTAATAATTTCGGGAAGTGAAGAACTGTGGTAAAACAATGCGCGAATATTTGCCTGAAAGTTTGCCATCAGCAGTGCAGCCGAAACTCCTTTTCCCGATACATCGGCCATGCAGAGCGCCACTTCATTATCATTCAATTTTACAAAGTCATAATAGTCACCACCAATTTCCTGATGGGGTTGGTAGAATGCGTTGATTTCAATTTTATCATCCTTCGGCAGAGCATTCGGGAAAAGCATGGCCTGCATTTCTGAAGCCAGTTCCAACTCTTTTTTTACTGCAGCCTGACGCAGATTATCCTTTGCCAATTTTTTATTTTCAATAGCAACGGTAATGATATTTGCCAGCGTTTGTATAAAAGGAATATGACGCGTTTGGGTGTTGTCAATTAAATCTTCGCGGATATCGCCAAGCAACAAAAACGCTAAAGGTTTTGATTTGTGAAAAACTGGGATAACGACTTCAAACTTATCGAAGCAGGGATGACGTTCTTCGTCCAGTTCTTTTACTTCTTTAAAAACCAAAATCTGCTTGGCTGCTTCATCTTCATCAAAACGCAAATCCAAACCATAGCGCAGTGAGCAACGCCATTCTTCGTCACAGGTATAGAATGCCATGCGGCCAATATTGAGCTGGCTGCGCAACACAAATTCAAAAATTTTCAAAAGCTGTTCTTTCGAAAAATTGTTGTTGATAGCATTGGTGATTTCGAGCAGCGAATTGAGCTTGAGATTTTTCAGCTTGAGGGCCGAATTAGCAATCCGGAGGGTATCCAGAATTACTTTCTCGTTTTTATTTTTTGTAAGCTCAGTCATGCGGGGTTATTCTGCAAATCTATTGCACGAATTTAACTCATCTAAAGCGCTTTGGTCAAAGTTTTAGACAAAGTAATGTTTACAAGCGATTCAGACCTGATTATAACAGACAAGGTGTGTGTTTACCAAAGAGGCACGGAGACACAGAGATATATTGGCATAAGAAAAACTCTGTGTCTTTGTGCCTCTGTGGTTAGTTTTATCTTTTCAGTTTTTCAATGATTTCAGGAAGCTGTTTTATCAGCGCGAGTTCTTTCATTTTTTCGCGGGCTTCGCGAACGGGTGAGCCGAACCAGATTTTATTTCCTGCAATGGATTTTGCTAAACCTGATTGCCCAAGCACTACTGCACCTTTGCCGATGGTTAAATCTTTTTGCACGCCAACTTGTCCCCAAAGAATTACATCGTCTTCCACTATAACAACTCCTGCAATGCCTACCTGTGAGGCAAAGAGGCAATTCTTTCCAATAACGGTATCGTGACCGATTTGAATGAGGTTATCCATTTTGGTGCCTTCACCTATCACAGTATCGCCTGATACGCCACGGTCGATGGTGCAGTTAGCGCCTATCTCTACATTGTTGTGGATTACAACACGACCGCAGGAGTTCCATTTGTGATAAGCACCGTTTTCTTTCTTCATGTAAAAAGCATCGGAGCCTATAACGGTGCCTGAGTGGATGATAACGTTATCGCCAATCTCGCAATGGTCGTAGATGCTTACGTTAGCATGGATGATGCAATTGTTGCCAATGATTACATGGTTGCCCACAAACACATTCGGTTGCAGAACGGTGTCCTCTCCTATCTGTGCGGTTGCGCTTACGGGTCCGGTTGTTTTTTCAAAAGGACGAAAATGCAGCGTTAGTTTATTGTAATCGTGAAAGGGATTATCAGAAAATATAAGTGCCTTACCTTCAGGGCTAGTAACACGCTTATTGATAATGATAGTTGTGGCAGCTGATGCAAGGGCTTTGTCGTAATACTTGGGATGGTCAACAAAGGTGAGGTCGCCTTTTTCTACTTTGTGAATTTCGTTGATGCCGGTAATTTTGAAATCGGCATTGCCTTCAAATTCCGCATTAATGAGTGCGGCTATTTCGGATAAGTTTTTTGAAGGAGTTAGTTTCAAATTGAATTATTATTATTGCCCTTCGACTACGCTCAGGGTGACAAACTGCCTATTTGGCTAATTGGCTTCTTGCCTATTTCACTCTTTCTACGTACGACTCCGTGCGGGTATCAATTTTTATTTTCTCGCCTTGGTTTACGAAAAGGGGAATATTTATTTCTGCGCCTGTTTCCAGTTTACCAACTTTTAGTGTGTTGGTGGCGGTGTCGCCTTTTACTCCGGGCTCGGTGTAGGTAACTTCCAGCTCAACAAATGTTGGTGCTTCGGCTACAAGGGGTTCATCGTTCTCGAAGCCTACTTTAATGTCCATTCCTTCTTTCAGGAATTTTACTTTGTCGGCAAGCAGTGATATAGGCAGGTGTATCTGCTCAAACGTTTCGGGGTGCATTACTACAATGTGTTCGCCTTCGGGGTAGATGAACTGGTAGTTGTTGTATTCTACGCGTGCTATTTCTACTGATTCATCGGCACGGAAACGGTGCTCTAATGATTTGCCGGAACGGATGTTTTTCATGCGCACCTGATAGAACGCACGCAGGTTGCCGGGTGTGCGGTGCTGCACCTCGGTTACTGAGCACAGCTCGTTGTTGTAGCGTAATACTGATCCTGTTTTGATGTCTGATGATTTTGCCATTTTCTATTTATGATTTACGATTTGGTGATTTAGCGATTGGTGGTTGGCGGTTGGTTAATTCACTAAATAACCAATTCACTAATTCACTAAATGCTAAATGGGGTTGCAAAAATAGGGGAATTTGTGAAACGGGCAAACGCCTGATTTTACCGCAAAGACCCGAAGGCGCGAAGTGAATGAAATGCGGATTGCAGGGATTGAGATGATTTGGGCGGTTCAAAACTCTGTGAAACTCTGAGCTACCTCCTTCTTCCTCTGTGTAATAAATTTCTACTTTTGCTCTCGTAACAAATCCTAACCAATGAAAGACATTTTTGAAAAAATAGCAGCCAACCGCGGCCCCCTTGGCGAACATGCCAAAGAAGCCCACGGCTACTTCACCTTCCCAAAGCTGGAAGGCGATATAAGCAACCGCATGGTATTCCGTGGTAAAGAGCGTTTGGTGTGGAGCCTCAATAACTACCTCGGCCTTGCCAACCATCCCGAAGTGCGCAAAGCCGATATTGATGGCGCGACACAATACGGCATGGCTCTGCCCATGGGCGCACGCATGATGAGCGGCAACAGCAACCTGCACGAGCAATTAGAGAAAGAACTGGCACAATTTGAAAGCAAAGAAGATTCGGTGCTGGTGAATTTCGGTTACCAGGGAATGGTATCCGCCATTGATGCGCTGGTTGACCGCCACGATGTTATTGTTTATGACTCAGAATCACATGCCTGCATATTAGATGGAGTGAGATTGCACATGGGAAAAAGATTTGTGTATCCGCATAACAACATAGAGAATTTAGAGAAACAATTAGAGCGCGCCACAAAAATGGTAGCCGAAACAGGCGGAGGAATATTAGTGATCACCGAAGGCGTATTCGGCATGAGTGGCGACCAAGGCAAACTGAAAGAGATTGTTGAACTGAAAAAGAAATTCCAATTCCGTTTGTTTGTTGATGATGCCCACGGCTTTGGCACACAAGGCAAAACCGGAGCAGGCACAGGCGAAGAGCAAGGCGTGCAGGATGGTATTGATATTTATTTCGGAACCTTTGCCAAAGCAATGGCAAGCATCGGAGGCTTTATAGCCACCACTGCTGATGTGGCGGAATTCCTGCGCTACAACATGCGCTCACAGATATTTGCGAAAGCTATGCCCATGCCATTAGTGGTTGGTGCATTGAAACGTTTGGAATTGCTGCGCGGTCAACCCGAGTTGCAAACCAAACTATGGAAAATAGTAAACGCACTGCAAGGCGGTCTCCGCGAAGCAGGCTTTGAACTGGGCAACACGCAAAGCTGCGTAACACCTGTTTACCTCAACGGAACTATCCCCGAGGCAACCAATCTTATTCTTGACCTGCGCGAGAACTACGATATCTTCTGCTCCATGGTAGTATATCCCGTAGTGCCAAAAGGAATTATACTGCTGCGCCTAATACCAACCGCAGTACACACTATGGAAGATGTAAAATACACCATCGACACCTTTTCTAAAGTGCGTGTAAACCTTAAAGCAGGAAAATACGCAGGAACGGTGGTTACACAGGTTTTAGCGTGAGTGATAGAACGCAGATTAGTATGATTGTTAAGATAAAATATGATTCTAAAATCAGCAAAAATCATAAGAATCATAATAATCTGCGTTCCATAACATCTAATCGTTTTGCATGAAGATACTTCTACCCGTTGATTTTTCTTCTAATTCCAGAGTAGCGGTTTACTATTCGCTTGATTTATTTCCGCAGGAAAACAATACGTTTATTCTTTTCCATTGCGCCAAGCCCGAAACAATAGAAGCCGAGAAAAAACAATTTGGTGAATTTATTTCCACGCTTGAAACAGCACAACCATTCGAAACGCTGACCGCAACCGGAATAACCGCAGAAGAAATAAAACGCTGCGCGCTGGAAACCCATGCCGATATTGTTGTGTTGGGTCGTCATGGCAAACTCAATAATCCCGATAACGTTTTTGGCAAAACCATTTCGGCATTAATGGGCAATATTGAAACACCACTTATTGTAGTTCCCGAAAAACACCGCAGTACAGTGCCTAAGAAGATTATTTACGCATCGGATTTAACAAACATAAATGAAGAATTAAAAGGCATTATCCGTTTTGCAAAACGATTTGATGCACTTATTCACATTCTGCACATCGTACCCGAAGAGATGGAAGGCGAAACATTTGATGAAGAGCAGCGCGACCTTCAAATGGTAACCCGCAACCTATATCCGAAAATAAAATTCACACCCTTTACCGGCAACGGAATAATTGAAGGCATTGATGAATTTGTAAAATGCGAGAACCCTGATTTGCTATCATTCTACAAACACCCCGGCAATCTTTTACAAACCCTGTGGGATATGGCTCTTGCCGAAAAGGTGAGTATGCACAATCACTTGCCGGTGCTGCTGTTCAGGAAGGAGGAGTAAGTAACTAAGAACATAAACTACTTGGTGTTATCGTTTATTTTAATCGGATATTTCTCCAAAGCATCTTCATTCCACTTTTGATACAACTGATTATATTTTTTCGTCTGTAAGTTTTGAATACACATTGCTTTAACAGATTCAAAAGGCATATAAGTTGGTTCCTGCCTTTCAATAATTAAAAAATAAACGTAGCGATTGCTTTCTTTTGAAAAGAATGGGCCAATCCGGGATTTAAGTTTGGCGGCAAAAATTTCTTTCAAAAAAGGATAACCTTTATTGTTACTATGAATAAGATAATTTTTAATCAGATAAACATCGTTGTATTTTTTCAAATTCATTCGTTCGGCTATAGGCAATAACGCATTTTCAGTTGCAATTTTCTTTAATTCACTAACGGTTGCTTTTGAAGTGTCACTTGTTTCGGCATAAATTACGTTGCAATTTCCGGGTATGGAAAACTGCTCGGATTCTGATGTGTAATATTGCTTTATCTCATCGTTTGAAACAGGAATTGTATTTAGCGCATACGCTGAATAGTATTCTGCTATCAGTTTTTCTTCCAGAATTTGTTTTGAAACAGTCAGTTTTTCCTTTAGTTCGGGCAGGGTATCAATCCCATTTTGATGTGCAAGGTCTGCAAGATATTTTTTTAAGGAGTAGGCTTTTAGAACCTTTGCTACCACATCATCTGAGTCACCGTTAAGTCCGAAATCGGGTTGCAGTTGTTTAATGGCCTGAATAAGATTGTCATCCATCTTATTTCCACCAACAGTTATGCTTGTAGTTTGACTAAAAGACGGAAACCAAAATAGCACACCTAAAAAAAGAATAAGTCTGAAAAGCATGTTAAGCCTTTATTACCTTACCGGGCTTATGCTCCAGCTATCAGTTTGGGCATTATCATCCATAATCTTTCCGTTGAAGGTTATCGGGTAATATTTAGCAGAAGCACCTCCTGCTCCCTGAAAACCTATAACAGTATTTGAAACATTTGCCTGACCATTTAATGTAGCATTGGCACCAAAATATTTCACGTTAATTAATCCTGATGTTTCATGTATCATAACCATGCACTCCAGTGTGCTTACCGTTCCACTGAACTCGCGCATTACATATCTGAGGATCCAAGTGCGTCCGGGTGCTGCACCTACTGTGTAATCTCTCATAAATTCACCACCTCCATAATCTTTCATATCGTGATAATAAAATGCAACCATAGGCGCACTGCTTATAGTAAGTGGCCAGGTTTGAGAGCAACAGGCAGCAGATCCCGTACCCCCGAAAACAATTAATCCGTTGGTGCTTACCGAAACCTGACTATAGCTGGTTCCGTCAATGGTAACAGAAAAGCCGAGGTTGCGTGTATAACTAACATCATCATCATTGTCGGCATTAAAGTTTGTGGTTCCAAGGTCATCACGGCTTGAAACCAATGTTCCGCTTAAACTCCAGGTAGAATTAGGACCATTAGCTCCTCCAAGTGCTACCTCGCTCCATGCGGTTGTTGCACTGTTATTGGTTTTTCTGAAATATAACCGCTGGTCAAAGAAACTACCTGCAAATTGCATGGCATAATTATTTCCGGTATTGCTATGGCGTGTTTCAATAAGATGCTGCCAACTTGAAGCACCCGTATACCAATTGGCTGCCGGAGCAGGTACAGATGTTTCATAAAAACCGCTGCGTCCGCCTTGTGAGCCTGCATCATCTCGGGTTTCTGAACGTGTTCCGGCATTTCCCCAGTAAGCAATTCCGCTTGCTTTTATATTGCCGGTTACATCTAATTTTTCAGATGGTGCTGTGCTGGCAATACCTACATTGCCATTTGATAATATCCTCATTCTTTCTCCACCTGAAGTAAAAAAGCCCATAGTATTTGCTCCACCTATAGGGCGGATATAATTTCCTGCGGCATAACTGTAATTATCATCAAAAAACAAAGTACCGCCCGCAGCCAGTACAACATCACCACCACCGCCTGCACGGATTGTAACACCGCTGCCTGTAGCAGCCCCAATAACATCCAGTTTAGCGGTAGGGGTTATTGAGCTTATTCCTACATTACCATTTGCACCTGAAATTGTACTTCCTGTATTAGTACCCAATTGGAGAGAGCCCAATGCAGTATTTTGCGCACCTATAAGCCCGACAGTGTTAGCTACATTCATATCATTTAATGTAGCGTCATCACCGCCAATTAAATAAGCAGCACCGTTGGCATTGGCATACACGGCACCGGTTGCTCGAATGTTTCCACTCACATCTAATTTTTGGGCAGGTGCAGCATTACCAATACCCACGTTTGTTCCGTTATCGTATATAAGACTGTTACCTATAGTTGTTCCTGCAGCATTATTCCATTTTGTAACATAGTTCTGCGTGCCACTGCCTGAAACTATTCCTGAGCCTGTTGATGTTGTTGCGGAAAGATTTCCTGTAGCATCGGCAACAACAACTCTGCTTCCTGTTCCGGCAAGGTTTGGTGCTTTTATTACCTGAGTGCCCCAGCCGATATCTTCACCTATTGTCCATACTAAGTTTTGATAAGCAATTTGTCCAAGGTTGTTACTTTCGTCTAAGGCTGTTATAGTACTTTTGTCGCTCGACTGAAGAAAAAGATGGCTACCTGTACCTCCTGTATAACCGCTGCGGCTGGTTGTATTATCACCCAAGACTAAATCTGCATTGGCATAGTTGGCTGTTTGGGGATCAATGTTACTTTTGTTTATAAATGCCTTTCCATTTTTCACATGCAAACTTGCCAATGGATTATTTGTATTAATACCAACCAATCCTGCGCTGTTAATCCTCATGCGTTCTGAACCGCTGTTGGTTACAAAAGCCATTGCTCCGTCACTTGCCCCTCCTCCTCTGAAGAATCTGATACCTTCTGTAATGGTTCCGCCATTGTAAGATTGTCCTATTTGGGTAGTGATATCGCCAACAGCATTTGTTGTTGCGCCTTTACTGGTTGATAATTCAAAAAGAACATCACCAACTGCGTTTGCCAGTGAACTGGTGCGCGCATTTGCAGTTGCAAAGGTTGTTCTTACTGTTAAGGGTGAGTTGGGCGCATTGGTTCCAACACCTACGAAAGCATCGTCTTTTACAAAAAGTGCTGATATTCCATTGTCCTGTACATCAAAATCGCCTGTGCTGCTTAGGTTGATGGTGGTGTTACCTGTTCCTGTGTTGGCTATGTTAAAGGTTTCGCTGCCGTCTTGGGTTATGGTGGTGGTAGTTTGGGTTAGTACTCCTCCCAATTTTACGGTGGGGTTTATTGCTGTTCCGCCTTGTGTTAATCCGTTATCGGCTGTTACGGAGTTTACAACGCCTGATGATGTGTTGGCAATTAATACCCATGCTGTTCCGTTGTAATAATAAAATCCGGCAGGTGCATCGGTTTGGTAAACCATTAGTCCGTCACGAGCTGCGCTAACGGGTATTAAACCGCGCTGTGCGGCTGTCATCCTAGGCACTAAAACCCCTTGACTGGTGCTTTGTGCCTGAAATACAGCCGAAGCATCGCGGGTAGTTACGTTGTTAGGGTCTATTAATACTCCATCTACGCCCTGCGAAATTGCACTGAAAGAGATAAACACACTTGATAGAATTATAATTACTGACTGTTTCATTTCCTGAGATTTTGCTTTCTATGAAAACAAAGGTCAGCAATAAAGGTTGTAATGATTGTACACAGATTCGGCAATAATTAGTGTTCCATATAACACTATGTATTATGATAAACATTATGCTGTAACGGCAATTATTCAACTGGTGGGGCTATTTGCATATACTATACACTAATTAACGCTATATGGCAATTAATCCATATCGCATTAATCGTAAGTTTTAAAAGAAATGAGCAACTAATTTTAATCAGTAAGTTTAACAAAACATTAACTGTTTTTTTCAGCACGATTTTAAAATTTCCGAAACTCGCAGCAAATTATCGTTTTCGTTTTTTATTTCTGCCAGCTATTTTTCAAATACGGCTATGCTCAAAAATGTACCTGATTAAAACTTCTCATACCTTACCATTACCCTTATTTTCAATAAACCCAGATTTTCGGTAGCATCGCTGTTTTCCAAGGCAACCCCAACGGTAAAGCCGCTTTCAGTAGCTTTCATACCTACACCGGGCTCATTGGAAACAGTGATGTAATCGCCTTTTTGAATGAGGCCGTTTTGGAGGTTGTAGCGGACATGGGCAGTGCCGTCAGAAACAACAGGAGATGTAACCTTTAGGGGAGGTCTAGTTTGCATTGCATGTAACAATGAATCATTTGAAGTATAAGCAGGGATTGGAATAATGGTTAAATCAAACACCCCCATAATAAGATCCAGATTTTTGTTAGTTGTTAAACAAAAAGGTATTCCATTAAATTCTGTATTTGGAACACTGGAAACAATGGAATGGCTGGGAACAGGAAATGGCATAGGCGGAGGTATCTCAGTTGTATTCAGCCTTTCAATAGGTCTGGGTTCTGTAACATCTTGTCCAAAAACCTTAATGGAAATAAACAGGATGATGATGATTGTTATATGTTTCATGAATAAATTTATTTAAAAAATATTTATATGCTGTATTTGTTCAGCCATTGCTTACCAGCTAATAACGACTTGCCCGTTACCACCCCAGTTGGCGCCATAATTTTGCTGGCTTGTACCCCCATTATAAGAGCCACCACCACCACCTACTCCATAATAAACACCACCACCACCACCACTGTAGCCACCACCGCCACCGGCACCGGTCCAATAACACCAATCAGAACCACCACCGCCACCGTAACCGCCATTGCCACATCCTGTTCCATTATCAGCCCTTGCTCCACCCGCTCCGCCATTAACAAATGATGCTCCACCTCTCGCAAATCCGCACCAATATCCATAGTTTACCGCATCGCTTCCGTTGCCATAAAATCCACCACCACCGGCACCACCGTTCCCATAACCATAGGGGTCAGCGCCTCCTCCATTACCACCTGAACCCGGTGACCCCGAAACTTGACATACAGCTCCGTTTATACCATATTGTCCACTGTTACCTGTAACCGCATGAAAATAGCCCTGGGCACAAGTATATCCTCCATAATTACCGCCACCGCCACCGCCAGCTACTATAAGAGGTGAATTTCCTGTTGTGCTAACAAATGAGCCACCGCCACCGCCACCCACATAACCCTGTGGTTGTCCCATAGCACCTACCATTACCCTTAACTGCTGACCCGGTGTTACTGCAACGGTACCTATTATTCTTGCTCCATAACCTCCGCAATACCACCATGAGCAGCCCCCCTGTGCCCCTCTGGCATCAATGGTAACAGAGTAAGTACATGCAGGAACTGTAAACGTTTGCAATCCACCTGTGTAATTAAATGTTTGCGAACCGGGTGTATAACTGCCCGCAGCAACTGTAACACTAACACTGGCACACGTTGTATTGGAACAGCCGGTTCCAACGCCCGGAACATATCGGGCATAATAAGTAGTAGTTGTTCCCGATGGAGGTGTTACATTTATAGATACAGAGGTTACATTATTTCCTATAGGAGCAAAACCAACAAGAGTTCCTCCGCAACTTCCACTATAAAATTCTACCCTTCCCAGAATATCAATATCGCTTGGGAAATTAGCGGTTAATGTAACCGAAGAGCCGGCACATATATTCGCAGCACTGGTAGTCAATGAAGTTGGCGCTTCATTGTAACGATTACGAAGTAAAATAGGTGAAGAAACTGCTGTTGCTGGACAGGCGCCATTTTGCACAAACCATCTTATTCTGTCAGCATTGCCGTCAGAGGTATTTACTTTTTTAGGAAAGCAACAGTACCCAGGTGAGTTACCGGTAACCCAGTTTCCACTCCATCCTCCGCTGCTCCAGCCATATTGCCAGGTTACGGTTCCAACATTTCCGGAAACGGAAATAGGCACGGAGGACCAATCACCGCTTGCATTGCAAAAGTCAATAGGTCCTGCATTACTAACTGTTCCCAGAACTGAGAGTTGAGAAACAGTTACAGTTGTGCTTGCACAAGCACCAGGTGAGCAGCTAGTACCCGTTCCTGGATTATATCTTACATAATAATTTGTGGTGCTTGTAGGTGCAGTGATAGTAGTAGCCACACTTGTAGTTCCATTACCTGCAACTGTTGCAACTAAAGTTCCTGCGCATGAGCCGCTGTAAAACTGAACAGTACCAAGAATATTGGTAGCCGTTGGAAAAGTAGCAGTAAGCGTAAGGTTAGCTACCGTACCTGTGCAATAATTATTTTGATTAGATGCCAACGAAGAAGGTGCTTCATTATAGCGGTTGTTTATTAAGATAGCCGCTGATGCTGCAGTAGCAGGACAAACTCCATTGGTTACTGACCAACGCATACGATCAGGATTTCCATCACTTACTGCTACTTTTTTAGGAAATGTATTAACTCCTGAGCTGGGTCCTGTAACCCATGCATTCCAACCGCCATTGCTACTGCCCCACTGCCAGTTTACAGTACCTGTATAGCCCGAAATAGTAACAGCTGTACCAAAGTTACCTCCCGCATCGCAAAACTCTATTGGCCCTGTAGTACTTGGTGTACCTAATACAGAAGTCTGATCAACAGTAACTGTAACACCTCCCACGGGTCCTGGGATATTGGCTATACAAGGGCTTGTAGTATTTTCAGCTCTTAACCAATAAGTAGTAGTAGTAGTAGGCGATACAACTAAACTTGCATTAGCTCCTGTGCCTGTTCCAACCAAAGTGGTGTAACCGCTGTTTGAATACCATCTCCAAACAGCACCCGTTCCTAAGCTACCGCCTGTTTGAGTTAATGTGCTGCTGCTGCCGGTACATATTGTTGCTGCTGTTGCTGTTAAAGTAGTGGGCGCAACTGACGGTTGATTAACAGTTACTGGTACCGAACTGCATAGTGTGTTGTTACTACAGGGAGCTGGGTCTTCATATCTACCATAATACGTTGTGGTTACTGTTGGACTAACCGAAAGTCCATTACCCGATCCAACTAAAGATCCTCCGCAACTTCCGGTATACCATCTTATAACAGTACCTGTTCCTCCACCTCCTCCGTTTAAAGTTAGCGCAGTACTTTGTCCGTTACAAATAGTAGCAACTGATACAGTAGCTGAAGTTGGATTTGTTGACCTTATATTTACTATTACTATTGCAACAGTAGATGTAATAGGTCCGCAATTAGATGTGCCTTGCGGTGTAAATGTGCAGTAATAATAAAATGTCCCCCCCACTCCTGTTCCTGCAGGTGATGCAGTAGTAGTGTTTGTTGTTACAAGAGGGTAATTAGAAGAGGAAGCAGCCGCTACCGTTCCGGTTGCACCACTTATTGCTGTTCCGCCTGAGTTGGAATTTATTGTATTATAATACCACTGATAGGTATAATTACCAGTTCCACCTGCAACCGCAGAAAGATTAACACTGGCTCCTGTACAAACAGTTTGAGTTGTTACCGGTTGTGTGGTAAATGTTGGTTGTGCCAATACATTTACTCCTCCAACACCAGAGCTTACCGGGCCGCAATTTGTTCCGCCCAAAGGAGTGAAGCGGCAGTAGTAATAGAATGTTCCGGCTACACCAGTTCCTGCCGGTGAAGCTGTTGTACCGTTATTATTAACAAGTATATAATTGGTTGTACCGCCACTGGCTATTGTTCCTGTTGCCCCAGCAATAGACGTTCCTCCTGAATTAGAATTAGCTGTATTATAAAACCATTGATACGTGTAGCTACCTGTTCCGCTAGGGCCTGCTGTTAATGTTACACCTCCTCCGGTACAAACAGTAGTTACCGCTGTTGGCTGAGTTGTAACCGTTGGTTGTGGAACAACTATTACCTGTGCAAAACCAGATTGAACGGGACCGCAATTGGTATTATTCAGTGGTGTAAAATCGCAGAAATAATAATATGTTCCTGCAAAGCCTGTACCTGCCGGTGACGCTCCCGATCCATTTGCTGTATTAAGAACATAGCTTGTAGTAGCAACCCCACTGGCAATAGTTCCTGTAGCCCCTGCAATAGCAGTTGCACCTGACTGTGAGTTTGTAGTATTAAAATACCATCTGTATGTGTAACTGCCTGTTCCGCTAACGGTTCCGGCTGTAAGAGTAATAGGAGCTCCTGTACATACTGATTGAGTAGCTGTAGGTGAAGTTCCAACAGTTGGCTGCCCAACAATATTTTGTGTAAATGTTCGCGCAACAGAAGATCCGCAGGTATTGTTACCAACAACACTTACTGTAACGGTTCCAAGTCCGGTGCCATGGTTTAAAGTTATACCCGTTGCTGCTGCCGTATAGGTAACAGGACTTCCAGCACTTGCTGTCTGACTATTAGCTGTAAGTGTTGCGGTGGCTGATCCGGTAGTTGTTATTGTCCATGTATAATCAATAACACCTGTTCCGTTTACTCCGTAGGCTGGAGTAATGGTATAATTAAAACTACTACCTGTACAAACATCAACTGGTGTGGGATTCCATACAGGTTGATTGGGAACAGAAGTATAGCAGTTAACCACTCTGCTTTGACTTACAGAACTTGTTCCGCATCCATTAGTGGCAGTTACGCTTACAGTATAGGTACTTAAAGAAGGTGCATTAAATGAGATTATACTGCTACCGTTTCCCGTAATAGTGGGGCTACCGGTTACTGTCCATGTATAACTGCTGGCACCGCTTATACCCGGAACAGAATAGGTTTGATTAGTTCCTGCACAAACTGGAGTATTACCGGAAATAGCTTGCAGCACATCTAAGTTAGGGCAGCCGCAATAAATAGACTGCCATGCACCTCCGGTATAAACATCTAAACATTGAGAGGTAGTATTAAATACCATTAAACCTGATGCTGGAGATACAATTGCCTGCTCCTGCGCATAGGTTAATCTGGGTATAAGTATCCCCTGATTTGTAGAGTTAAGTTGAAAAATTGCTGAAGCATTTCGCGCAGGAGGCGTAACAGAATAATCAATCTGCACCCCATCATTTTGAGCTTTTACTGCAAATGATGCTAAAAGAAGGAATAATGTTGCGAGTAGGTGTTTATTCATAATTCAGAATTTTATGTTGTGTTATTCTATTTAATCCAATTGGTATAGGCACTTAGAGCGCAATCCAGAACCATTGATTACAGGCGTTTTGCTTCGTTTTCAACCATTCGTTTTAGGAGTAAATCAAAGATTGTC
>JAGVLY010000061.1 GCA_020054035.1 Bacteroidia bacterium
AACCATTTACAGCTAAAGGAAATGAACCATCATTTGCTAAAATTCCAGACATATAACGGTGTAACTCATCTCGAAAATTTTGTGTGATACTATTTTCTCTGCCTTTCACTGCAAAAACACAATGTATGTTAAGTTGAGAATAAGTATTCGCCATATAGTAAGCAGTTTAATATGTAAGTCCTGTAAGGACGAACTTATGGTAGAATTATATTCCGCAAATATTTTAGTTCCGTAGGAACGACCTTATTCTTTAAGGTCGTTCCTACGGAACTAAAATTTCATTCATATCCTTATATCTACCATAAGGTCATCCCTACGGGATTTACCTTAACATTCTTCTCAGAATTTTTCCTACCGGAGTTTTTGGTAATTCATTTCTGAATTCAATAAACTTAGGCAGTTTGTAGCCTGTAAGGTTTTTCTTGCAATGCTCCATCAGTTCGGCTTTGGTCAGCGATTGATCTTTTTTAACCACAAAAATCTTCACCACTTCACCTGATTTTTCGTCAGGAACACCTACTGCCGCAACCTCCATTACTTTGTCGTACATGGCCACAACTTCTTCCACTTCATTAGGGAATACATTGAAACCCGAAACCAGAATCATGTCTTTCTTGCGGTCAACAATTTTGAAAAAACCATCTTCGCTAACCACTGCAACATCACCTGTTTTAAGCCATCCATCGGGTGTAAGAACTTTTGCTGTTTCTTCCGGTTTGTTGTAATAGCCTTGCATAACCTGCGGACCTTTAATCCATATTTCGCCCGATTCGCCTTGTTTCACTTCATTGCCGTCATCATCCATCAATTTCATATCCGTTGATGAAACAGGTATTCCGATGGTTCCAATTCTGTCTGAACCATTCAGCAGATTGCAGCTTGCAACAGGTGAACTCTCCGTTAAACCGTAACCTTCTACCAATGATTTTCCTGTTAGTTGTTTCCATTTTTCAGCAACAGGTTTTTGTATAGCAGTTGCTCCGCCTACAATTCCTTTGGTTAAACTGAAATCAATTTTGCTGAAACCGGGGTCGGCCATCAATGCATTGAACAAGGTGTTTACTCCTGTAAGGAAAGTAAATTTTTGTTTTTGCAGTTCTTTCACAAATCCCGGAATATCGCGCGGATTGGTGATAAGAACGTTTCGTCCGCCCATGCACATAAACGCAAGGCAGTTTACGGTAAGCGAAAAAATATGGTAAAGCGGAAGCGGTGTAATAATTACTTCTTTGCCATCTTCCAATTGTGCGCTCATCAGGCTTTTTATCTGCTCCATGTTAGCCAGAATATTGCGGTGCGTAAGTATTGCACCTTTTGAAACTCCTGTTGTTCCGCCTGTGTATTGCAGGAAGGCGATGTCTGTATTTTTGGTTGTAACAGGTGTGAATTTCAGTGATGCGTTTTTAATAGTTTCACGGAAACTGATTGCTCCCGGAAGATTGTAGGCAGGAACCATTTTTTTGATGTTCTTCACTACAAAATTTACAATCACTCTCTTTACCGGAGGAAATAAATCCGGAATTTCAGAAATAATAACTGTTTTGATATCGGTTTTGGAAAGAATTTCTTCCAGACTTTTTGCAAAGTTGGCAACAATCACAATTGCTTTTGCTCCCGAATCTTTGAACTGGTATTCCATTTCACGCGGAGTGTAAAGCGGATTAGTGTTCACAATTATCAAACCCGCTAGCATCGAGCCGTAGATAGCAACAGGATAAGATAAAATATTGGGCATTTGCAACGCAATTTTATCACCGGGTTTTAAGTCGGTTTTGTTCTGTAAGTATGCCGCAAAATTGTGAGCCAGTTGGTCAAATTCTCGGTAAGTAATACCAACTCCCATGTTCTCATAAGCAACCTTGTCGCTGAATTTTTTACAGCTTTCTTCAAATAACTGAACAATGTTCTTGTAATTGTCAGGATTGATTTCTGCAGTCATGGTTGCAGGGTAATGTTTAAGCCAAACTTTTTCCATTTTTCTTCTGTGATTTTAGTTTTAAGGGCGGTAAATATAGATAAATGCGGGATTAAAAATAATCCATTTTAAATTTCTTTAAGGCAGGTTTTTCATAACCCAAAATTCCTACTTTTACCGTCCCCTAAAATAAGGGTTAAACACAGAGCATACAGATTGATGAAGAGTTTTTCGCGTTTAGTTTTTTTACTGCTTTTAAGCATCGTTTTCAGTTCTGAAAAATCGTTTTCTCAGGTTAGTTTTGAGTCGGAAGACCAATTGGTGGCACAGGCAAATAAATTATTTGTTGCTGCTGATTATGTAAACGCCATGCCTTTGTTTTCACAATTGCTGAGTCTTCACCCAAAGGATGCCAACTACAATTATAAGTTTGGAGTTTGTGTTCTGCACAATGATGAAGATAAGACAAAGTCATTACAGTATTTTGATTTTGCTGTAAAAGAAGCTACAGTTGACAAAGAAGCCTTTTTCTATGCAGGCAAAGGATATCAGACAAATGCGCGTTTTGATGAAGCGCTTGGTTTTTATGAGAAATACAAGACAAAAGCTGCTAATCCCGACCCGCTGAATGTGGAACGCTTTATTCAGCAATGTAAAAATGGAAAAAATCTGTATGATAAAAATGTTGCGCTTCAAGCATTAGAGAAAACAGAAACGTTGGAAAATGAGTTTTATCGCAACTATGATTTGAAAGCGATGAAAGGGCGTATTATTCCTAAACCTTTGAATTTTAAATCTAAGAAAGATGTGAAACTGGAAGACAATACCTTGATTTTTGTGGGAACTGAAAATCAAAGCATTGTTTATTCAGGATATAATGATGAGGGTTTGAATACCAGCCGTGAGCTTTTCAGAGTAAATAAATTGCCAAATGGTGAATGGGGAGCACCTGTTAACATTGGAGAACCCGTAAATACTCTGTATGACGAAGAGTTTGCTTTTCTTCACCCCGATGGAAAGACCTTATATTTTTCTTCGGAAGGTCATAACACTATGGGCGGATATGATATTTTTCGTTCTGTTTTTGATGAAACTACAGGCAAGTGGTCAGCACCTGTAAACCTTGCGCATCCTATTAATTCGCCTGATGATGATATTTTTTATGCATCGGATGATGCCGGAACATTTGCTTATTTCGCCAGCAAAAATTTCACCAAGCCCGGAAAAATAAAAGTTTATAAAATTAGCACACAAGGCACGGTACAGTCAACTGAAGCGCTTGCAATAAAAGGTGCATTTGTAGTTAACGGAGAACGTGTTTATACCAAAACAGAAATAAAAGTAACAGACAAAGCAACCAATACATTGGTTGGAACTTTCAATTCAAATCGACTGACCGGCAAGTATCTTTTGTTGCTGCCGCCCGGAAAAAGTTATTCGCTTGAAGTAATACCTGAAGATTTTGTATCGCACAAATTTGATCTGACAGTTCCTGCAAAAGCGAGTCAGGAATTTTTTGAGCAGAAAATCAATTTACAGAAAGGTGCAACGGGTGAAACACTCACCATGACTAACTGGTTTGATGCTACCGGAAAAATAGCCGGAAATAATCTTCGCAGCGTTTTGTCAAACGAGCAGGTAGCTGAAAAAGCAAAAGTTGAAAATAAAAAAGTAATTACTCTTGAAGAATTTGCGAATTATAAAACCCGAAAAAGCGAAGAAGAAAAATTGCATGCTGATGGTCAGAAAAAAGCCATTGCTGAAATTGAATCTAATCAACAAGAGGCTTTCTTGAAAGCAGAAGCAGATAAGAAAGCAGCAGAGGCTGCTAAGTTGAAAGCTGAAGAAGCTGCAAAAGCCAAACAAGCCGAAGAGCAACGCTTAGCTGCTGAAAAATTAAAAGCAGAACAAGAGTTAACTGCTAAAGCAGAGGCGGAAAAAAAAGCAGCAGCGGAAGCTAAACTGAAAGCTGAACAAGAAGCACTTGCTAAAGTTGAAAATGAAAAGAAAGCTGCAGAGGCTGCTAAGTTGAAAGCAGAGGAAGACAAAAGTAAAGCCGAAGAAGTTGCTAAAACAAAACAAGCAGAAGAGCAACGTTTAGCTGCTGAGAAGTTAAAAGCTGAACAAGACTTAGCTGCTAAAGCAGAAGCGGATAAAAAAGCAGCAGTAGAAGCTAAACTGAAAGCCGAACAAGAAACACTTGCTAAAGCTGAAAATGAAAAGAAAGCAGCAGAGGCTGCAAAGTTGAAAGCAGAGGAAGACAAAAATAAAGCCGAAGAAGTTGCTAAAACAAAACAAGCAGAAGAGCAACGTTTAACTGCTGAAAAACTTAAAATTGAACAGGCCTTAGTTGCTAAAGCAGCCGTGGATAAAAAAGCAGCAGAAGTAAAACAGCAACAAGAGCAACTTGCATCTGTTGAAAAGCAAAAGTCTGCAGTATCAGATTCGTTAACAGCGGAACAGGCTGCTGCTAATGAGAAGATGCAGAAGGAGAAAGAAGAAGGTCAAAAGGTTGTTGAGGAACAAAAAAGGAAAGATGCAGAGTTAAAAGCACAACAGGCGAAAGCAGATGCAGCGGCACAGGAAAAATTTCTTGCTGAAAAAGCTGCAATAGAAAAAGAGCAGAAAGAAAAAGATGAGCAGAATAAGAAATTGATAGCTGAACAAAAGCTGAAAGAACAACAGGCTACGGCAGAAATTGACCGTAAGAATAAAGCGATTTTAGACTCTATTGCGCAGGCAAAAAATAAAAAAGAGAAAACTGTTAACACAGATTCGTTGGCTGCAAGTAATGAAGCCAAACGAATTCAACAGTTAGAAGAAGCTAATCTGAAAGCAGAAGCTGAAAAGCAAAATACTGAAATTGCTGCAAAAGCTAAAGAAGCAGAAGAGCAGCGTGTTGCAATAAATAAACTGAAAGCTGAGATGGAAGCTGCCGAGAAAAAAGCAACTGAGCAGGCAACAGCAAAAAAAGAAAAGCAACAACAGGAAGAATTAAAACGTGAGCAGGAGAAATTAAAAGCAAATCTTGAAGAGCAGAAAAAACTGATGGAAGAAACAATCCGTCAGAAAGAACAGATGAAGAAAATAGAAGAATCACTTGCCGAAAATCAGCAACAAAAGGAAAAGATTGAGAAAATTGCAACCGAAACTGCAAGTAATGAAGAGAACAAAGCTGAGGAGGCTGCCAAAGCAAAGCTAGCAGAAGAACAACGCATAGCTGCTGAAAAAGAAAAAGCTGGAAAGGATGCTTTAGCAAAAGCAGAAACTGAAAAGAAAGTTGCGGAAGAAAAACGTAAAGCGGATGAAGCTGCAAAAGCAAAGCTAGTAGAAGAACAACGTATAGCAGCTGAAAAAGAAAAAGCAGAAAAAGAGGCGTTAACAAAAGCAGAAACTGAAAAGAAAGCAGCGGAAGAAAAACGTAAAGCTGATGAAGTTGCAAAAGCTAAGCAGGAAGAAGAAAAGCGCCTTGCCATTGAACAACAGAAAAAACAAGAAGACAAAGGCATAAACAAAATTATTGAAGCTAAATCGGAAGTTGGTGAGCAATCAAACGAAACTCTCGAACAAAAGAAACTTCGCCAGCTTTTGGAAAGGATGAATGCCGAGCAAAAAGGTCGCCAGATAGTTGAGGATAACCTGAAAGCCCAGCAACAATCAGATAATGATGCATTAGTAAATGCACAACGTTATAAAGAAGTGGTAGCAAATAAGGAAGTTGTAACGGTTCACAAAAAAGAAGAAAAATTGCGTCCGCCATTTGATAAAACAGATCTGCTGAGCCATCAGGGTGTGATTTATAAACTGGAATTAAAGTTGCCACCCGTTAAAATTCCTGATGATATTGCTGCTTTGCTGAAGCCTGGAACTGGAGCTTCTGAAGAGCCTGTTTACTATTCAAGTGGTGCATACACTACACTTGCCGAAGCTACTCTGGACAAGAATGAATTCGGCTACAAGGGTTTTGATGCAGGTATTATTGCTTATTTGAATGGTGAAGAAGTCAACATCAGCGAAGCAAAGAAACAACCTGTGGTTGAATAGAATTTTTCATACCTTTATCGTAAGATTTAAACGAAAAATCATGAACCCATTTCCCGAAACAATTACTGAAACCGACATTGAAGAAGAAATTCTTCGGGCGGAGAAGAAGCAGAACGAGTTGGTCATTTATAATGATGATTTCAATACGTTTGATTATGTAATTGACACGCTAATCCGTGTTTGCGGACATGATGCGTTGCAGGCTGAACAATGTACATTGATGATTCACTACAACGGAAAGTGTTCTGTTAAAAGAGGCGAATTCAAAAAATTGCGTCCGCTTTGCGAGAATATTCTGGAGCGCGGACTTACTGCCGAAATCATTTGATTTTTTCTTTCTTAAATTTATAATCCCCTTGTCTTTAACCGCTATCATTCTTCTCATCGTTCTCGGTCTTGTCTTTATTCTTCTTGAATTGCTGATTGTTCCCGGAAGCACTTTTGTAGGTGTTATTGGTGCAGTGCTAATGATTGCGGGTATCTGGTTTGTATTTGCTAAACATGGAACTGCTTCAGGAATTTATGTCCTTTCAGGTTCAATAGGTATAACATTGCTCATCGCTTACATTGGTTTTAAAACCAATACCTGGAAAAAGTTTACGCTTGAAACTAAACTTCACGGAAAAGTAAATACTTTTGAAAACGCTGAACTGAATGTTGGCGACACAGGAAAAACTATTTCCAGATTAGCACCTGCAGGTAAAGCCCTCATCAACGGAAACTACGTTGAAGTGCATACCCAAGGAGAATTTATTGACGAGAATACAGACATCATCATTACCAAACGAACAGAAAGTAAATTAACAGTAACCACTAAAACCACTTAAAAAATTATGGACGGATTACCATTTATCATTATCATCGGCATAGCATCTCTTGTCGGACTTTGGATTTTATTTTATTTTATTCCCGTTGGGCTGTGGTTTTCTGCGCTTGTTTCGGGTGTGAAAATTTCGCTGATACAACTTGTATTGATGCGTTGGAGAAAAGTTCCGCCAGAAATTATTGTGAATGCATTGATAGCAAGTTCTAAAGCAGGATTGAAGTTAAACCGTGATGAACTGGAAGCCCACTTTCTTGCAGGAGGTCGTGTTCAGCAAGTAGTGAATGCCCTGATATCTGCTGACAAAGCAAACATTCCGCTGGATTTTAAATCAGCTACTGCTATTGACCTTGCAGGACGTGATGTATTGGAAGCAGTGCAGATGTCGGTAAATCCTAAGGTGATTAACACACCTCCGGTTGCTGCTGTTGCAAAAGATGGTATTCAATTAATTTGCAAAGCGCGTGTTACAGTTCGTGCCAACATTAAACAATTGGTTGGAGGAGCAGGTGAAGAAACAATCCTTGCCCGTATCGGGGAGGGTGTAGTTTCGTCTATTGGTTCGGCATCATCACACAAAGCGGTGCTTGAAAATCCTGACTCTATTTCAAAAGTAGTATTGGCAAAAGGATTGGACTCAGGTACTGCCTTTGAAATTCTTTCTATTGATATTGCCGACATTGATGTAGGTATAAACATTGGCGCTAAATTGCAGATGGATCAAGCAAATGCCGATAAAAATATTGCACAGGCAAGAGCCGAAGAGCGCAGAGCTATGGCAGTTGCACTGGAGCAGGAGATGAAAGCTAAAGCACAGGAAGCCCGCGCAAAAGTTATTGAAGCCGAAGCTGAAGTACCTAAAGCAATGGCCGAAGCATTCCGTAATGGAAACCTTGGTATTATGGATTATTACAAAATGGAGAATGTAAAAGCCGATACCGGAATGAGAGATTCTATTTCAGGCAAAGGAGCCGGAAAAGGAACGGAAGGGGAGAAGAAGTAGAAATTGAATTTGATACTAAAAACGGGGGCGATTGCCCCAGTTTTTAGTTATTACTATCGCTTCTCGACTACGTTCGAAGTGACAGCGAAATAAAAAAAATAATTCACATGGCCTCCGCTTTCTCTCACGCAATAGCCTCGGCAGCACTTGGTAAAGTATATTCAGGAGCTAAGCAGCCTTTGAAATTTTGGTTGCTGGCTGCCTTTTGTGCGGTGGTGCCTGATGCAGATGTTATTGGTTTTAAATTTGGGATTGCCTACGAGAGCCTGTTCGGGCATCGCGGGTTTACGCATTCCATTGTGTTTGCAGTGTTGCTTGCATTGGTTGTTGTGTTGTTATTTTTCAGAGAAGCGGAAACAACAGGCAAACGTTTTTATCTGCTGGTGTTTTTCTTTTTCTGCTGCACGGTTTCACATCCTGTTTTGGATGCTATGACTACAGGCGGTTTAGGTGTTGCTTTCTTTTCCCCTTTCAGCAACGAGCGTTTTTTCTTTTCGTTCCGGCCTATTAAAGTTTCGCCTCTTACCATTCAGCAGTTTTTTGGTGAGTGGGGATGGAGGGTTATTAAAAGCGAATTGCTTTGGGTGTGGCTGCCTTCGTGGGTGGTAATTGTTATTGCTCGATTATTTAGAACTTTAAGGTCAAACCCGCCAGAAAATTAAACCCTGCCATAGGGTAATAATAATTCTCTGTTGTTTTTGCACCACCATATACATAGCTGAAGGTGTAACCATTAGCTTCATACAGACGATTAAAAACATTGTTCAGCAGAAGGTTTATACCTATTTCTCTTACCACTTTTGTTTTGATAGTGTAATTGATACGAACGTTCTCAGTAAAGTACGCAGCAATACTACGGCTGTTATCAGAGGTGTTGTCAAGATATTGCTTGCCCACATATTTACTGATAAAGCTGATGTTTAGATTTTTTAAAGGCTGCACCCCTATTGTTGCCGATGATATAATGTTAGGCGAAAAAGCGATGTCGGTATTTTTATGTTCAATCACTTGCTGCACCCCGCTGTCGTAATCATCCACAAACTCGGTAAAGCTTTTTATTTTGTTCATGCTGTAGGTAAAATTGCCGCCTACGGTTATGATTTTTGCAAAGCGCACTTCAAACTCAGGCTCAATACCTGTGCGGTAGCTCTTGTCAATATTGGTGCGGGTATATGCACCTACATCGTTGATCTGTCCGGTTAGCACCAGCTGATTTGTATAGTCCATAAGGTAGTAGGTAATTCCGAATCTGAAATTTTTGCCGTTCAGTTTATAGCCTGCTTCCACGTTGTTCAGTGTTTCGTGTTTCGGGCGGCTATCGGGAGTTGATTGGGTAAAGTCATCTCGCACCGGTTCGCGGTTGCCGCGACTGTAAGAAGCGTAGATGTACTGACTTCCGTTTATCTCATACACCAAACCCGCTTTCGGGTTGAAGAAATTAAAAGTTACTTGTTGCTCTACATTTTGCAACAGGCTGTTATAACCTAAGAACGAATACTGAATGTTGCGGTATTGCAGATCAAGAAATACATTCAGCTTTTTGCCGATGCGGTAGTTAGCTTTGAAGTAGGCGTTCACATCGGTTTTGTTGGCATCATCGTCATAATACTTATGATTGATAGCTGCGTTGGAAGCATACTGCGCCCAGATGATAGTGCCGAAATGTCTGCCTTCATAGTTGTTAGCTGCACCCCCCAATATTGCCGAAAAACGTTTGCCACTGTTGTATTCAAATGAATAGGTAACACCATAAAAACTATTGTCTAACCAACGCTGACGAATAAAGTCGGATGAGGTAATTGTATCCGTTCCGATAACAACATCCTGTAAACCATAGTCAGCAAAAGCATCACCAGTGCGGTATTGCTCATAATAGCCGCGCCCTTTGGTATAGTGCAAAGCTGCATTCATTCTCCATGCGCGACTGAATTCCTGCGAAAATAAAAGTTGATAATGATCTTGCTGATAGTTGTCAGTTTCATTATCGTAAGTGTAGTAATTATAGGTGCGGTTGGTGGCTAATGAATCTTGCGGAACACCATACCAACTCTGGTAAGTTTTTTCTTTTCCCGAAAAATTGACAAACCTCAGCATTGTATTTTTACCATAATAAGCAGCAGATATGTAATAAGATTTTAAATCAGAACTTGCCCTGTCCATATACCCTTCAGAACTTACTTTCGATAAACGTGCATCTACCGTAAAGTGCCCGCCAAGCAAGCCGGAGCCTGCTTTAATGGTGTGCTTCCACGTGTTGAAGGAGCCATAGGAATTGCTGATTTCTGCATAGGGCTTTACATTCAGTTGTGCGGTTTGCACATTTATACTGGCACCAAAAGCAGCAGCACCATTAGTGGAAGTTCCCACACCCCGTTGCACCTGTATATTCTCAACCGATGAAGCAAGGTCAGGTGTGTTTACCCACCATGTTCCGTGTGATTCTGAATCATTGACAGGAATACCATTGACAGTAACATTAATACGTGTTGCATCACTGCCACGTATGTTGATCCCTGTGTAACCAACTCCCGCACCCGCATCAGAGTTAACAATTACAGAAGGTGTGTTTTGCAGCAAAAAGGGAATGTCTTGACCAAGATTGTTTTTAGCAATTTCTTCCTTGCTTACTTCACTGTAGGTTGTGGCTGTAGTTTTTGCAGCGCGTGTGGATGATACTACTACTGCATCAGATACTAAAGTTTTTTTAGTGAGTGTTATATTTTGCTCCCAATCGGCATTGAGTAGAATGGTAATCTCTTTTGTTTCGTAACCGATAAAACTTACCACAATAGTGTATTCACCTGTCTTCAGGTTGTTTAAATCATACGTTCCGTTAGCATTGGTGGTAGTGGCTTTGTAAGTATTTTTTATAACAACATTAGCCCCTGCAAGTGTTTGTGTGTCATCTGAAACTATGCCGCTTATTTTAAATTGCGCAGCAGCCACTGAAGCAAAAAGTAAGAAGCAAGAAGTAAGAAAGGCAAATGATTTCATGTCCCGGTTTTAAATGGTTTAAACATTTAAGAAAACCAGGAGCAGACTTTCTTTTTATAAAATTGTTAATTACTCTTTCCCTTCGCAGGCATTATCCTGAGCAGGTTATTCGGGTATAATCTCAGCCTCCCGATAACTCGGGAAAGCACCCCTTGAGACAGTGCAAATGTAAAAAAAACTATTTACTGTACTTTTTATCGTAAACGGGTGCAGCACCTTTTTGAATTATGCCGTCATATTTTAGTGTGTAAACGTGTGCTACTGAAAACGGACCCAGTGTGGGGTTATTGTATTCACGAATTTCATTTTTTGTAATAGTAGCTCCCCCATCTGAGTAAGATATGTTCCAGCGGGTTGCACTGGCTGGTTTTAGATTATTTTCTTTGTCAAATTCTGTAATTAATTCTCCATAAGCAATCATATTGCGATTTGCATCTTCCTGATATTGTTTTGTTTCAACAACTGTAAGTACATCGGTTACAGGGTGAGGAATTGATTTTGTATTTCCTATATCAATACCCTGCGGATTGTAAAACCATTTTCTTTCATAATCTGTTCTCCAGCCCTCAGTAGTTATAGTTTCAGTTATATTCTCCAGCACTTTTAAATAGTTTTTCTTTTGGGTTCTTAGTTCAAGCGAGTCGCTGGCATTGTAGGTGAAATCTGTTATGTATCCTTCAATCCATTTGTTGTTTTTCCAGTAAGAATAGGTTTCTTTAAGAATTTGATTTTTTGAATTATATGTATTTGATACTAACAATAGCATCAACATATTTATTCAACAATGTATCATACTTTTGATTTAATTCTTCAATCCTGTTTTCCGAAGCATCATATTTGAAAAAATCTTTGAACTGAGGAACAATTTTTCCGGTTCTGATTTCTTTTGTAAAGGTATGTGTCATCATCTTTTTTCCTTCATAAGTCTGTTCATGTATCAGTTTGCAGCACCAAGAATTTGTGGTTGAAATCCATGATTCATTAACAGAACTTAACTCGTTTCCTTGCTCATGATAGATGTAAGTATCTTTTTCGTTGTTTTTTACTTCAGGAAAGTCATCTGAATGGTATGTTTCAAGACATTCAAGAACATTGCCTTTTGCATCGCGCTTATAGGTGTAATTGCGATATGATTTGTCCTTGGGCTGCTGCAGCTTGGTATCAATTTCCAGGTCTTGATATGAAATAAGCATCGGTTTTTGTTGTGTAAAAGCCTGAAAAGGCAGCAAAAACAAAAGGAGGTAGAGGTGTGATTTCATATACTGTGTTTATGGGTGAATATTAAATCAGTATCAAATCTAATTAAAAGTCTGAAATGCAAATTACCGATAAACAACACGAACCTTATCCTGCCGGTCTGCGTTTCAAACATAAAATTCATAATTTATGAGGTTTCTGTTATTGTTTGCATCCGTCATTATTTCATCAGCATTACATGCCCAGAACTACCTTGCTTTTGATGCCAAAAAAGTCGGTGAGGAAAAACGTGCAGCTGTAGATGCAGCTGAAAAAAGTAAATTAATGACTGTGAAATATATTAAGCCCTATGACATTGGTATAAAAAGTAATACCGTCACCTCAAGTGCTTTAATAAATATAGAACTTACCGAGGCTACCGACTCGCTCAGCCTTGAGTTATATGATTCAAAAGGCGATAATGTTGAACAGATCTTTGCGGGCACTTTGCCCCGCGGTATGCATCAGTTTCAGTTTATTCCCAAGATGAATATTAACCGCCCGTTTATTGCCGTTTTTAAAATGGCTGATAAGATTGAATCCATGCGGGTGGTGAAGTTTAACTCATTCTGAGTTTGTTCACTTTTTTATAAATTTTAATTAGTTAATCTGTTCAGACTTATTTTTTTAGTCGAATGTGTTATTCGTCTTAATAGTTTGTCGTTTGTCGTTAAATTATAGATAAATGCTTGCTTTTTACACATGAATGCAATATTATTGTGGCTGAATTAATTATTCGTCTATGCGCATTCTTAAGATAAATGAAACGCAGCAAACACCAAAAGTGGAGTTTAATGCTGCTGATAATACCATAACTTTTATGGGTAGAATTATGTGTGAAGATGCACCTGATTTTTTTGAGCCTATTAATAACTGGATACAGGAATATGAACAGGAAGCTCCTGAAAAAACCTCGCTTAATATCAGTATTGAATATATCAATACAAGTTCTTCAAAGTGTCTGCTCAATATGTTGAAAAGGCTTGAACACTTTAAGGATAACGGAAAGGATGTAGAGGTGAACTGGATTTATGAATCAGATGATGAAGATATTCAGGAAGTAGGGCAGGATTTTCACCTGATGGTAGATATGCCCTTTAATTTTGTGCCGAAGGCATAAACTCTTTCAACAAAGAATTACACAAACTTTTCTTTTACCGGAAGCACATCAATCTTACGGTTGTCAATGTTAAACCTATCGCCATTGGCAAGAATGTGCGTAACTAAGTTTGACATGGACATGGGTGTTCCTTCTCTCAATATCGCATGCGTGTTGTGCGTTAAATGACTGGGGTCGAACAGCACCACCATTCCTGAACCGATTACTTTAAACTCGTTGCAGTGTTTGATGATTAAGCCCGTATCGTCTGCCAACCCAACGCCAATCAGGTGAGGAAACATAGCAACTGCCTCGGCCATGCGGCCAAACCTTCCGCGTTTTACAAAGTGTGTATCAATAATCAGTTCGGGAATAAAGCCCATTCCTTTTTTCATAATCACTGCGCCTTTCTGCAACGCCTCTGAACTGCTTCCTCCGCCAATCATTTCAGTGGCCATGGCCATTGCTCCTGCGCTGGTGCCGGCTACTACAAAACCTTCTTCGTTTTCAAAACGCTGCTGAATAATTTTGTGCATGGTAGAGCCGCCAATGAAAGTAACAATGCGGCTCTGGTCACCACCCGAAAACATGATGCAATGCGCTTCGCGGATGTGTTTCAGGTTTTCTTCCGACTCGGCTTCATGGCGTTCAAGTATGTTCAATACCACCACTTCTTTGCAGCCAAGTGTAGTAAAAGCGTTACGGTAAATCTCGCCCACTTCAACGGGAATGCTGGATGCAGTGGGTATTACCACTACCTTGGCATTGTTGCCTCCGCTCTCTCTTACAACGTGTGCCAGTATTCCTTTTTCAATAAAGTCTATACCCTTATACTCGTTTTCCCCCTTATCTTCGTGCCCCCCGATTGGAATCAATGTTCCTTTTATTTCCGTTTTGCCAAGCATAATTACTTTTACTTTAGGCGGCAAAATTGTGGATTATTCATTTACTCCTATTAACAATTTAGTAAAGTTATCAAGACATTAAAGTAAACCCCGACTATGAAAATTATTGAAATAAATGCAATGCGCGGACCCAACTACTGGTCGGTAAACCGTCATAAACTGATTGTGATGGTGCTTGACTTAGAAGAGTTGGAAGAACTGCCCACCAACAAGATTGATGGCTTTTCCAAACGCATGATGGATATGTTTCCATCGCTGATGTCGCACCGCTGCTCGGTAGGAACCGAAGGCGGTTTTCTGCAACGGGTAGAAGAAGGTACGTGGATGGGACACGTGATTGAACACATTGCTTTGGAGATACAAACCCTTGCAGGAATGAACGTTGGTTTCGGGCGCACCCGCGACTACGGAACCAAAGGCGTTTACAACGTAGTGTTTGATTACATGGAAGAAAAAGTGGGCCGCTTTGCAGCAGCTTCTGCCACACGCATTGCGCAGGCTTTGGTTGATGGCACTGCATACAACCTTGATGCTGATATACAGGAAATGCGTGAGCTGCGCGAAGGGCAGCGCCTTGGTCCCAGCACAGGTTCTATTATTGAAGAAGCCGAACACCGAGGCATTCCGTGGATACGTTTGAATAAATATTCGCTGTGTCAATTAGGGTATGGTGCTAATCAAAAACGCATACAGGCCACTGTTACCAGTCAAACGGGCAGCATAGGAGTAGAGCTTGCCGGTGATAAAGAAGACACTAAATTTTTGTTGGAGCAAGCCGAAGTGCCTGTTCCCAAAGGCGATATAGTAAGAAGCGAAGAAGGATTGAAAGATGCCGTTGCCCGAGTTAAATATCCCCTGGTGGTAAAACCCATTAACGGAAATCACGGGCGCGGAATTACTGCCAACATCAATAACTGGGACGATGCCGTGGTGGCTTTTGCTGCCGCAAAAAAAGTATCCAACTCGGTGATAGTTGAGAAATACATTGTGGGTGAAGACTTCCGTTTGCTGGTTATCAACTACAAATTAGTGGCTGCTGCCAAACGCACGGCAGCACATGTAAAAGGCGATGGCAAATCTACTATTCAGCAACTGATTGACAAAGTGAACGAAGACCCACGCAGAGGCTACGGACACGAGAAAGTGCTTACGCGCATTGATATCAACGACCTAACGTTAAGTATTCTGAAAGATAAAGGATTGACTTTAGAATCGGTGCCTAAAAAAGGCGAAATAGTAAAACTGAAAGACACTGCCAACCTGAGCACTGGTGGCACTGCCGAAGATGTTACCGATATTGTTCACCCTTACAATGTATTTATGTGCGAGCGCATTGCCCGCATCATCGGCTTGGATATTTGCGGTATTGATATTATGACCACCGACATCAGCACACCGCTACCCGAAACCGGGGGTGCAGTGTTAGAAGTAAATGCCGGTCCGGGTTTCCGTATGCACCTTGCGCCTGCCGAGGGCTTGCCGCGAAACGTTGCAGGACATGTGATTGATATGCTTTATCCTCCCGGTTCTACTTCGCGCATACCTATTGTTGCTGTAACGGGTACCAACGGAAAAACAACCACTACGCGCCTGATTGCACACATCATGAAAATGCGCGGCTACAAAGTGGGCTATACTACTACTGATGGCATTTATATCCAGAACAAAATGCTGGTGGCAGGTGATTGCACCGGGCCCAACAGTGCCGAGTTTGTATTAAAAGATCCTACTGTGGATTTTGCAGTTCTGGAATGTGCAAGAGGAGGATTGCTTCGCGCAGGCTTAGGTTTTAAAAAATGCGATGTGGGCATTGTTACCAACGTAGCACCCGACCATCTGGGATTAAAAGGCATACAAACCATTGACCAATTGGCAAAGGTAAAAGGTGTTATACCCGAATCGGTATTGCCCGATGGCTATGCTATTTTAAATGCCGATGACGACCGCGTGTATGATATGCGCAAAAACGTAAAGTGCAAAGTTGCCTTGTTCTCGATGGACGAAAACAGTGCGCGTATAAAGAAGCATTCCAAAGCAGGCGGACTTTCGGCACTGTATGAAAACGGATACATTACCATCTCTAAAGGCGAGTGGAAAATACGCGTTACCAAAGCGGTAAACGTTCCGCTTACCTTTGGCGGCAAGGCAGCATTTATGATACAGAATGTATTGCCTGCCGTGCTCACCGGTTACATTCAGGGCCTTGCCATTGATGATATAAAAGCAGCCTTGGAATCATTTATGCCTTCGCCCGCGCAAACTCCGGGAAGGCTGAATATGTTCAACTTCAAAGATTTTCAGATCATGCTGGACTATGCGCATAATTCAGCCGGACTGCGTGCCCTGCAAAAGCTGATTGAAAAAATGGATGGCACTCCTAAAATAGGAATTATTGCGGGTATCGGAGACAGGAGGGTAGAGGACAACAACGAGATTGGAAAGGTGGCTGCCGAAATGTTTGACGAGATCATTATTCGTCAAGATAAACACCTGCGCGGAAAAACAGAACAGGAAATTATTACCATGGTGCATGATGGAATAAAAATGGTTGACCCTAATAAAAAGGTAACCATTATTACCTCCGAGAAAGAAGCCATTATGCATGCCATAAAGCATGCTACCAAAGGCTGCCTGATTATTGTAAGCAGTGATGTGGTACCCGATGCACTTAACCTTGTTATGAAATACAAGGAAGATGAAGCCAACAAGCTGTATGAGTTTTCGAAGGCGGATATTCCGAATTTGTAAAAGCGTTGTACTTATTTTGAGTTATATTGTCTTTAGCCAATTCTTTAATTCTTCACCAATATCTTTCCGCTTCAATCCCAGCAACAAATTGGTTTTTATAAGATCAAGTTTGTTGCCTACATCATGACGTTCGCCATCAAAAGCAAGTCCGTAAACACTTTGTTCGTTCATTAATATACGAATAGCATCGGTGAGTTGAATCTCGTTATTTACTCCTAGTTTTGTTTTTCTTATGGCATCAAAAATTTCAGGTGTCAATACATATCTTCCGGCAAAAACAAGGTTGGAAGGAATGTTGTCTTTCGCAGGCTTTTCAACCAATTCTTTTCCTTTAAATAAACGTTCTGCAATTTTTTCTCCTACAAAAACTCCGTAGCGATGCGCAATACTAAGCGGAACTTCTTGCAAAGCAATTACAGGGTTTTGATATTGTTCAAAAACTTCAGATAATTGCAGCGTCAGTGATTTTTCTGATTCGATAATGGTGTCTCCAAGCAAGACGGCAAAAGGTTCACCGTTCACAAATTTTTCGGCATAGCTGATGGCATCGCCTAGACCTTTTTGTTCGTGCTGATATTCCAGATGAATGTTGGCAAGGTGATTTAATGATTTGATGGCGTTCAGTTCTTCGCTTTTGCCTTTTTGCTCCAGCACATGTTCCAGTTCAAGGTCTTGTTTAAAATGTTCGCGCAACACTTCTTTTCCTTCCGAAATAATAATGAGAATATCAGTAATGCCTGAAGCCACCGCTTCTTCTACCACATATTGAATGACAGGCTTGTCAACCACCACCAGCATTTCTTTGGGTTGCGCTTTGGTGGCGGGCAACAGGCGAGTTCCAAAACCTGCCGCTGGAATTACTGCTTTTGTTATTTTTTTTTTCATTTATTTTATGTGATGGAACGCAGATTATTATGATGGTTAAGATTAGTTAAGATTTGAAATC
>JAGVLY010000022.1 GCA_020054035.1 Bacteroidia bacterium
AAGCCCCGCGCCTAAGGCGCGGGGCTTCTCTTTTTTAAAATTGTTTTATCTTTGAAGAAAATTACCACTACCAATGACAGAGACACTATTAAACAGAATTACCATAGACCCTGCAATATGCCATGGCAAGCCTACTATTCGCGGGCTTCGTTACCCTGTTGACAATATGCTTGAACTCATGGCTTCCGGCATGAGTATAGAAGAATTACTGGCAGATTACCCCGACCTTCAAAAAGAAGATTTTCTTGCCTGTATTGAGTATGCTGCCAAGTTAACTCAGATAAAAAGCATTTACAAAATTGCTTCGTGAAGTTTATCGTTGACGCACAGCTTCCAAAAGCACTTTCAGATTTTTTACGGTTTAAAGGATTTGATTCAATTCATACACTTGAACTACCCGACAAGAACAAAACACAAGACAACATCATTAATACTATTGCTGATAAAGAAAGCAGAATTGTAATAACCAAAGACAATGATTTTTTAGAATCATTTTTATTGGAAGGAAAACCAGCCAAATTAGTGCTAATCAAAACAGGAAATATCAGAAATACAGAACTGATAACTCTTTTTGAAAACCAACTGCACAAAATCAGTTTACTGCTTGAAGATAGCCCTCTTATAGTGATTTATAAAAATGAAATTGTTGCGCACAGTTAAATTCTTAAAGCTAAATGAAAGCAGCGTAACTGCTCTAAGTTTAGATATAAGCGCAGCAACAGCTACAATCTATTCAATCACCAGCTTCTGATTAAACAATTCATCTTTTGATGAACCGATAACGATGTACATACCCGGAGCAAGGTTGTTGTGCGGGTCAATAGCGGTAAGCGGTCCGCTGCCATTGTTCATTACCACTTTGGAGTAAGAAACCCTTCCCAGCATATCGTAAACCACCACCAGAATTTCAGGTTTATTTACCCCTTGTAAATTAATTTTCACACCCTCACCCGATGTTGCAGGGTTAGGATAAATACGTGCATCTGCATTTGATTCAGGCATATCTTCAACCGAAGTAGCCATGCTTACATTAATATCATATCCAAGGCGCACCAGTGCGTTGGCCTCATCGGGATGCAGGTAACGGTAATACTCACCTTTAGACAGGCTGTAGTTCATCACAAACTTTTCGCTGCTGCGCAGGTTGTCAAAGTGGTCAAGACTGGCAGCACTGAAGATAGTGGGTGCATAAACAGGAGTGCTTACCCCGTTCAGGTTTTCAAACCACAAATCATTACTTGTAAGATAAGAAGCTTGAGGAACAGAAACTATCAAGCTGCTTCCGCTGCCCGAACTAACCAATAAAGGACTGTAGGAAGGGTTGAGCAAAAACTCATCAAAGGCAGTAAACACATTATTGGCAGCCTGCGAACTTCCATCAGCATTACAATAACTGGTAAAACCCAGCATGTGCATGATCTCGTGAACGGCTACGGTATAAAAATCGTATTGCGAGTTAGTAGGCGCACCCGCAAAATTGTAATTGTAGTTAATGTTATTCCCGAAGTTAAAACTAAGAATACCATCGGGCAAAGAACTGCTCGGGTCTGTTCCGGTGTTCAGGTGACGAAAAGCTAAACAATCATTAAACCCGCGGCTGGCATTGCTGGGTGCAACTGAAGTAGCAAGCGGTGGTGTGCTGCTCATGGTAATATTTTGAAAAAACGAAGGATCGATCTGTACATCTGCCTCACCTGTGTTATTGATTATTTCTGAGAAGTAACGGAAAGCGGCATTCAGCGCATCACGTCTTTGAGCTCCGTAAGTAGGGTCGTCAAAACCGGTTCCGTTGCCAAGTATTACATCTTTAAACGTCAGGTTAAAACGTACACCAGCATTTTCTTCATTTGATTTTTCGGGATAATTAATTCCTCGTGATGAAACAACATACGTATAACCTCTGTCTACTCTTTCTGCCAGCGGGCGCGAAAAATATTCTTCGCCATAACTAACTTCACCGTAACCATTCACCATTTTCTCTTCACCGTTTTGAAAAACTACAGTGGATGTGAATTTTTTCTTGTCGGGATGATCAAGCGGAAGTTCCTGTGAATAGACCGAACTTAATGAGCAGAAAGCAATAACGAGCAGTGAAAAATAATTTATTCTGTTGTTTTGTATCATTGTTTTCATGATGCCTCCTTCTTTTTTACACTTACTTCTACCCTCTCCGTTTACATTTAGATACAATTATTAGACGAAGAACAAAAGTAGAGCGTTAAAAATTTGCACACTTCCGCTCATTAGATAAACGACCGGAACTAAAAAAAATCTATTTTTACTTCAAATTTTACAGAAATGCACAGAATTATTCTCTCTTCAGTTCTAATTATTTGGTCGCTTACCTGCTTTGGTCAGGCGAAAGAAGAAAAGCCTAAATCACCCTTCTGGGATAAGGTTTTTGTAGGCGGAAACCTTGGCGCACAATTCGGCAATGTTACCACGGTAAATATATCACCGATTGTAGGCTACAGAATTACACCTAAGATTTCGGCAGGCATTGGTATTACCTACCAATACTACAGCATAAGAACCTATAACTACGAAACACATATTTATGGCGGAAGAATTTTTGCGCGTTATCAGCCGCTGAGTTTCTTGTTTTTACATGCCGAGGCAGAAGCATTAAACTGGAATTGCCCGCGAGAAGAACCACTACCTATTGGTTTTACAACCGAACGCTTGTGGTCGCCCGGATTACTGGCAGGCGGTGGATTTACTCAACCAATTGGCGGAGGCGGCTCATCTATTTACATCATGGGGCTTTACAACTTTCTTTACAACAGTTGCTCGCCTTATGGAAGTCCGTTTGTTCTGAGAATTGGGGCCAACTTCGGGTTGTAGATATAGAACACTGATAAATTATGATTAACGCTGATAAAACCTAAAAACAGTTTAAATGAAAAAAGCCTTACTCCTTCTCACTCTCTCACTTTCTTACCTTCTGACTTTACAAGCACAGGAAGAATCACTAATCACTAATCTATATATAGTAGAATTTGAAGCAGCATATCAAGCCAATCCAACCGTTCCACGCGGGATATTAGAAGCAGTAGCTTTTACCAACACGCATATCAAACACCTTGCATCCGATGCGCCCGAAAGTTGCACTGGCATTCCAAAAGCCTACGGAGTAATGGGCTTAACGCTTGACGGGAAACATTATTTCAGAAATAACCTTGTTTTTATTTCAAACTTGTCAGGAATTGCAATTGATGAAATCATTGAAAACCCTGCTGCAAATATCATGGCGTTTGCAAAAGCATATTCGGTTTTAAAATCACAAATCACGCTTTACACAGGCAGCATAAAAGATGAATTGCCTATCCTTCGCGCATTAAGTGAACTGCCTGACAATAGTGATTTAGCAAATGATTTTGCCATGAGTTCACATCTGTACTCCGTGTTGGAATTTTTAAACAATCCTGTATATCAACAGCAATTTAATTTCCCTGCTTACAACATTAATTACAACGAAATTTTTGGAAGCCAAAATGCCGCAGTGCTTCAATCTTCGCATGTTCTTGTAAAACAAAACCATATTGAAAGCAAGGAAGGAATTGAATTCACACCAATTGAAAAAGATGGCATGTCAGCCGATTATGCTCCTGCATCGTGGAATGCTGCCGCAAGTTGCAATTACAGTTCGCGCAGCGGGACTGCAGTTTCGGCAGTTACCATTCACACCGTGCAGGGAAGCTATGCAAGTTGCATCTCTTGGTTTCAGAATTGCGATGCGGGAGCTTCTGCCCATTATGTTGTAAAAAGCAGTGACGGACAAATCACCCAAATGGTACTTGAAAGTAACAAAGCATGGCACGTTGGCAGCGAAAACCCTTACACCATTGGCATTGAACATGAAGGTTACATTAGCGATGCGAGTTGGTACACAACTGCCATGTATAACGCTTCTGCTGATTTGGTGCGTGATATCACCAACAGCGGCTATGGCATTGACCCACTGCGCACCTTCTTTATTTCACCGGCACAAACATTTGATGAAACCTTAGGCGGATGCACAAAAATAAAAGGACACAAAAATTTTGCTAACCAAAGCCACACCGACCCGGGAGTGAACTGGAATTGGGAACGCTACTATCGTTTAATTAATAACAATCCTACTACTTCCACACTTACAACCTGCACAGGAAATCTCTATGACACGGGTGGTTCAGGCGCAGACTATCCGGATGACGAACGAAAAATGTGGATTATCAGTCCAACCAATGCCACTTCGGTAACGCTTGATTTTACTGCATTTGACTTAGAAACCGATTGGGATTATTTATGGATTTACGATGGCAACAGTTACAGCGCACCATTGCTTGGTGTTTACACAGGAATCAATTCTCCCGGAACAATTACATCATCGGGCGGTTCTTTGATGCTTGAATTCAGAAGTGACTGCGCAACCCCTTCAAGCGGATGGGCTGCAAACTGGACTTGCGCCTCCAACACCGTTGATATTACACCACCAACAACAACCATAAGCGTTTCGGGCAACTGGCAAACACAGGATTTTACAGCAACCTTTAATGATGCAGACAATATTGGTGTTGAGAAAAGCTATTATCAGGTTCTGGATTTTGATGGAACAGAATGGAGAGCAAACAATGCGAAAGGATTTTTCTCTGACAATTTTGATGCAACCATTCACAGCGACTGGACTGCTGCTTCCGGAGTTTGGAATATAACAGGCAGTAATTTGGTTCAGAGTGATGAAGCCAACATCAACAGCAATATTTACGCTCCGTTAACACAGAATTTAAGCAACCGTTATTTATATCACTGGCAGGGAAAGATTGAAGGGACAGGCAGCAATCGCAGAGCAGGATTTCATTTCTTCTGTGATGACGGAAGTCTTACCAACAGAGGAAATTCTTATTTCGTTTGGTTCAGAGTTGACAATTCAAAACTGCAATTCTACAAAGTGGTAAACGATGTTTTCTCTTTAGAAAGCGAAGTAACTTATACCTTTAATGCCGCTCAGTGGTACGATTACAAAGTGATTTATGACCGAACCACAGGTAAAACTGATGTATATGTAGACAATGTGAAAATCGGAACATGGACTGACCCTTCACCCTACTCCACCGGCTCTTACATTTCATTCCGCAGCGGTGATTGCAAATACACGGTAAATGATTTGAAAGTTTATCGCTCACGCAATTCAACAACAACAATTACAGTAGGAAATTCAGGTGATATACGTTACCAAAATCCAAATCCTTCCACACCGTCAGGAAGAATAAAATCAATTGTGAATGATACAGCAGGAAACCTCTCAACCATTGCCTCACAGGATGTGAATGTGGACTGGACTGCACCTAACAACATTACTTATGTATATGATGGAGTTGGAGCAGATATTCAAACAACAGCTTCCACTACTTCACTCTCTGCAAACTGGGCAAACTCTTCTGACCCACATTCTGATTTGATTGAATATTTTTATGCAATCGGAACTTCAGCAGGATCAACTGATGTGGTAAACTGGACTAGCAACGCACTTAATACCTCTGTTACGCACAACGGACTTTCATTAACTGTAGGACAAACGTATTATTTCTCTGTCCGTGCAATTGATGGCGCAGGCTTGACGACAGCTCAATTTAATTCAGACGGGCAATTGGTAGATTTATCAACCGCTATAACTTCGGGCGCAGTTGAGAAGTTTACTGTTTATCCAAATCCTACAGATGCTTTACTTACTATTCAACACAATAAAGTAATTGACGAAATCAGGCTTTATGATGCTACAGGTAAATTGGTTTTTCAATCAACCGTCAACCATCAAAAAACCACTATTAATATTTCGTCTTTTGCTGCGGGCAATTACAATCTCTGCGTTTACTCGGGCAGTGATATGCAGACAAGAAAGATTGTGGTAAGTAAAAAGTAATCAGTCGAGATTTTTAGGCTGGCAGAGGAAATACTTTTTTACCGTTTCGGAAAGGGCATTTATGTTCAAATGATCTGATGCGTTGGCAACATCTTTTACTTCTCCGTTTTTCATCAGAATATTGATGCTGTCGGTGGTAATCGTGTAAGCCTTGTTCTCAACTGTTCCGGTAAAAACAAAATACGAGGCTTCTTTTTCTGTGACATTAAATTTTGAAACAGCTTTCTTTAACAACGAGCTCACATTTTCTTTCGCGTATTCAACAGGAGCAATCTCAATTTTATATAGGTGGCGATTGATCAGGTTTGTGCAGAGCAGTGAAAGAATTTTATCAGAATGATTTTGCCATACTTTTATGGAAGCATAAATATCATTATCGTCAAGTTGTGCAAAATTCTCAAGTGTATTGCTGTCATTTTCAAGCACACTTTTATCAATCTTTGAATAGAGAAAATTTTCAAATGCCGGAGTAGCAAATAACTTCACATTTTGTTCTGCCAGCTCTTTTGCACGCGATAAAATTTTAATCAATAAATTCTCTGCACTTAAAACTGTTTTGTGCAGATAAACCTGCCAGTACATCAGTCTTCGCGCCATGATAAATTTCTCTACCGAATAAATTCCTTTCTCTTCAACAGCAAGCTCGTCATTCACAATCGTCAGCATTTTAATAATGCGGTCTGAACTGATAACCCCTTCTGAAACTCCGGTGTAAAAACTATCGCGTTTCAGATAATCCAATCGATCCATATCTAACTGCGATGAAACCAATTGATGCAGAAATTTCTTAGGGTAGGTATTGATAAAAATTTCAATTCCTGTTTTCAATTTTCCGTTAAGTTGCTCGTTCAGCTTTTCCATAAAAATGAGCGACACATCTTCGTGACTGATATTGTGAACAATGCTGTTTTCAAGTGCGTGAGAAAGAGGTCCGTGCCCGATGTCGTGCAGCAAAACCGCAACCGCAACACCTTCCGCTTCATCTTTACTGATATCAAATCCTTTGTTACGCAACTCTTCCACCGCAAGCGTTGAAAGATGCATGGCACCAATAGCATGATGAAAACGTGTGTGTAATGCACCCGGATAAACAAATGAAGTCAAGCCCAACTGACGAATTCTGCGCAGACGTTGAAACCAGGGATGTTCAATCAAATCAAAAACAAGTTCGTAAGGAATACTTATGAAACCGTAAATGGGGTCGTTGATTATTTTGCGCTTGTTTGGTTTCACAGTATTTGAGGACACAATAAATGTGTAATTTTAGCGTTCGTATAAATATGGTTCTCGCAAAGTCGCAGAGAACGCAAAGAAAAGAAATTAAAAAGAAAACAATGCATTTGCGCCTTTGCGCCTTTGCGAGAAAAGAAAACTATGGATAAAATAAAAATTCTTTGGGCTGATGATGAAATTGATTTACTGAGAGCACATGTGATGTTTCTGCGCGAAAAAGATTTTGATGTAACCACTGCGACTAATGGTGATGACGCTATTGATCTTATTAAAGGAAACCACTTTGACATAGTATTCCTTGACGAAAACATGCCGGGAATATCTGGACTTGAAACGCTGAACAGAATAAAGGCACACGATGCACAAATTCCGATAGTGATGATTACCAAAAGTGAGGAAGAGCGCATTATGGAAGATGCCATCGGTTCTAAAATTTCGGATTACCTGATTAAGCCGGTAAACCCGAATCAGATTTTGCTATCCATTAAGAAAAACCTTGACAACAAACGTTTAATACGGGAGAAAACAACTTCGGATTATCAGCAACAATTCCGTGAAATAGGAACCAGCCTGAGCGACAGATTGAGCCTTGCTGAATGGATAGAGGTGTACAAGAAACTGGTTTATTGGGAACTGGAATTAGAAAAGTCAAAAGATGAAGGGATGAATGGTATTCTGGAAATGCAAAAATCAGAAGCCAATACCTTATTCAGCAAACATGTTGAACGCAATTACATCAACTGGGTAAGCGGAAAAGATGAACATGCTCCAGTAATGTCGCACACACTTTTCAAAAAGAAAATAGCACCGCTGATTAACAAAGAAACAGCAACTTTTATGGTGCTGATTGACAACCTCCGCTACGACCAGTGGAAAATGATTCAACCTATTCTGAACGAGTATTTCCGTGTGGAAGAAGAAGAATTGTTTATCGCAATTCTGCCGAGCGCAACACAGTATGCTCGCAATGCAATTTTTGCAGGACTGATGCCTTCCGAGATTGAAAAACGTTTTCCGAAATTGTGGGTAAATGACGATGAAGAAGAAGGGAAAAATCTGCACGAAGAAGAATTCCTTGCTGACCAGTTAAAACGTTTGGGCAAGGATGTAAAAATGAGTTACAACAAAATCACCAACCATGCCAACGGAAAAAAATTGGCTGATAACATCAGCAATCTAATGACCAACAACCTAAACGTAATCGTTTACAATTTTGTGGACATGCTCAGTCATGCCCGCACCGATATGGAGGTAATACGCGAACTGGCAGATGATGAAGCAGCATACCGTTCTATCACTGTTTCGTGGCTGCAACACTCGCCTTTACTGGATATTCTGCAACAGATTGCAGCCAAAAAAGGGAAGTTGATCATCACTACTGACCACGGAACTATCCGCTGTAAAACCGCATCTAAATTAGTGGGTGACAAAAACACTAACACTAATCTTCGTTATAAACAAGGTAAAAATCTTGCTTACGAAAAACGAGATGTGTTTGAAGTAAAAAATCCTGCTGATGTTTTTCTGCCGAAAAACAATCTGAGTACGACCTATGTATTTGCCAAGGAAGACAAGTTTTTTGCGTATCCGAATAACTACAACTACTATGTGAATTATTACAAGGATACTTTTCAGCACGGAGGAATTTCATTGGAGGAAATGCTGATTCCGTTTGTGGTGTTGAGTGCGAAGTAAATAAAAGAGTAAGAGTTTTTTTATTACGTTTGGTATCCCCAAAAACAGCCATGAAAAAACTCTTACTCCTTTTTCTAATTCTGAATTCTGAACTCTGCATTCTTAATTCATCTTCTCAGTCTCTCACCCGCGGCCCTTACCTGCAAAGCCCCGGACAAACGAGTATGATTATCCGCTGGCGAACCGATATTGCGACTGACAGCCGTGTTTATTATGGCTCAACATTGGGTTCAACAGCTAATGCTGTTGACAGCACAAACGTTACCTCCGAGCATCGTGTAAAAATTTCAGGGCTTAGTCCTGCTACAACTTATTATTACAATATAGGAAGTACAACGGCTATGTTGGGCGAACCCGATTCGCTGATGTATTTTACCACAGCACCTGACACCAACACTTCAACACCTATCAGAATTTGGGCAATCGGTGACTTTGGTCACGGAAATACAGCTGAAGCAGAAGTACGCGATTCGTATGAACGATTTGCCGAAAGAGAAGGTGCTGCCGACTTATGGCTGTGGTTAGGCGATAATGTTTATCAGGATGGAACAGAAAATGAATACGACAGCAAAGTATTTGACAGTATCTACGGTTTTAAAAAATTATTCAAACACCTGCCTTTTGCTCCCACTTCCGGAAACCATGACTACAACAGCATCTGCCCTTGGGAACAACCCGGTTTGTGCGGAACTAACCCCGAACTTCACACAGGTCCTTATCTTGATTTTATTGACCCTCCAACCGAAGGCGAACTGGGCGGAGTACCTTCGCACCGCAAACTTTTTTATTCGTTTGATTACGGTGATGCTCACTTTGTTTGCATGAATTCTGAACTGGGCTCACTTACATCGGCCTATAACTGGATTGGCTTGCTTAACAGTGATACATCGTTTACTTCGCCCATGCTGGAATGGCTGGAAGCCGACCTTGCTGCTACCACAAAAAAATGGAAAATTGTTTATTGGCACCAAACGCCTTACAGCGGACAGGATGGTTTTACAGACAGTTTTTCACAACCATTCTGCATCGCTTCGCGTGTACACTTCAACCCAATTGTTGAGCGCTATGGAGTGGATCTGGTATTAGTAGGACATGACCATAATTATCAGCGCAGCTATCTTATTAATGGCCATTACGGAAACTCCAACAGTTTTCAACCAAGTATGCTGATAAACGGAACTAGCGGAAATCCTGATCTGGGTGAGTATTACTACAAGTACAACGATGGTCCTATAAAAGACAAAGGAACTGTTTATGTAATTGAAGGTAACTCCAGCGGAAGCAACGATCCCGGACCAATTGAACATCCTGCAATTTATTGGGGTGAAGCTTGTGCAGATTGCTGGGGCTCTTTTGTAGTAGATATTAATGGAGACCGTCTTGACGGGCGTTATCTTCATTACAGCGATACCATCCGCGATAAATTCACGATAATAAAAACGGATTGGGCAAGTGCAGGTGTTGATGAAACTACCGAATCGGAAGTGTTTAAAATTTATCCTAATCCAAACAATGGACAGTTCAAACTTGAATATACCTTAGCCGGAAAAAGCGATGTACGGATTGATGTGTTGGATATAAGCGGAAGAACTATTTACAGCCAGACAGCTGCAAACGGCAGTGCAGGAACCCACAACGAAAGCATCAATCTTGATAAAACCAGTATTGCTGCCGGAACTTATTTTGTGAAACTGGGAATTGACGGAGTAAACCGATTTGGAAAAATAAAAGTGGAGTAAATATGAAAAGTTATTTACTCCTTCTCACGTTCCTGCTTGCTCACCTTCTCACTTCCAATGCACAAAGCATCCACGAAGAAGAATACCTCCGTTACAAACAAACCGGAATCAGCGCTGAAGAATACGAGCGCACCAATCAGGCTGCTCACGTTACGGACACAAGAAGCGGCAGCAATTGCAATCTGAATAAAATTGTTTTCGGCTGGCATCCTTACTGGCAAAACGGGTTTGAAACCAATTACCAGTGGGATTTACTTTCGCATCTCTGTTACTTTTCTTACGATGTAAATTACCTGAATGGAAACGCTGTTACCACTAATAGCTGGAGCACAGCCAATGTGGTTACACAGGCATTGGCAAACAATGTAAAAGTGAGCTTATGCGTTACGCTGTTTGACGACCATGCTGCATTTTTCGGAAACAGCTCAGCAAAGCAAACGTTGATTACTAACCTTATCAGCCTTGTGCAGCAGCGCGGAGCACATGGGGTGAACATTGATTTTGAGGCAGTGCCATCCGCTCAAAGTGCAAACCTTACTGCTTTTATGCTGGACTTGTGCAATCAATTTCACACGGCTATTCCAAACGGTGAGGTAAGTATTGCATTGCCATCAGTGGACTGGAGCAATACCTTTGATGTAGCTGCCATGAGTAGTTGTGTTGACCAGTTCTTTATCATGGGTTATGATTATTACTATGGTGGCAGCGCACAGGCAGGCCCTACTGATCCGCTATACAGCATGGTTTCCTCCTACAATTACAACCATGCAAAAAGCATTACCTATTATTTAAACCGTGGAGTTCCTGCCAACAAACTGTGTCTTGGCTTGCCTTACTACGGAAGAGAATGGGAAACTGAAAGCAATGCAATTCCCTCTAACACCACAGGAAATTACAGCGGAACTCGCACCTATAAATATGTGCGTGACAACAGCGGAACTTACACTAATCATCAGTATCACGCAGGGAGCAAGTCAGGTTATTTCACCTACCAGAACGGAGGAAACTGGAGGCAGTGTTTTATTAATTCATCGTATACCTTAGGCAAACGTTTTGAAATGGTTCACTTGCGCGGACTGGCAGGAATTGGCATCTGGGCCTTAGGCTATGATGATGGTTATTCGGATTTCTGGAATCAGATAGAAGAAAAATTCACCGACTGTTACGCACCCGCCTGCAACGATACGCTTTACGACATGGGCGGTCCGTCACAAAATTATTACGACAACGAACATTATACCTACACCATTTCGCCTGCTAATGCTTCTACAATTGATTTAATCTTTTTCTCTTTCTCCACCGAAGCCAATTATGATACGCTCTGGCTCTACGATGGCAGCAGCACCGCAGCACCATTGATTGGAGCTTATACCGGAACCAACTCACCGGGCAATTTTACCACCAGTACAGGCTCCATAACACTAAAATTCAAGTCTGATGTAAGCACCAACTCCTTTGGTTTCCGTGCTTATTACTACTGCAATGAGATGGTGACGGATGTCACCCTGAGCGTAGTCGAAGGGTTGAAAGTTTATCCAAATCCGGCTGAAGATGTGTTGACTGTTGAATGTAGTGGAGAAATAAAAGAAGTAAAGATTTATGATGCAACAGGCAAGGCGGTAGCCTCACCCCTAACCCCTCTCCAAGGAGAGAGGGGAACTGTTGATGTTTCCCAACTATCATCCGGAATTTACAACCTCTGTATTTTCACAGATAAGGGAATGCTGACAAAGAAAATTATCATCAGCAGAAAATAGTTCTTGCCTTCACCAAATTACTTTGCGCTCTTTGCGCCTTTGCGAGAACTAAATCTTTGCGAACTTTGCGGTTAAACAAACAAACATGAAAATAGCAATCCTCGGCTGCGGAAACATGGGCTTAGCCTACGCCCGCTCCTTTTTAAAATACAACTTAGTTACTACCGAAAACCTTTTACTGATTGAGAAGAGTGCAGAGCGTGCCGCACAATTAGCCGGCATGAACATCGGAAAAATAGCAGGCTCTATTACCAACGAGATCAGTGAGTATGATGTAGTAATACTGAGTGTAAAGCCACAGGATTTTTCGGTTACCGAAAAAGAACTGGCAGCGGTTCTTACCGAAAAAAACCTGGTGCTTTCCATTATGGCAGGTAAAAAAATAGCCTACATGTCAGAGGCATTAAAACATAATAACATTGTGCGCGCCATGCCAAATTCGCCCGCACAACTGGGAATGGGAATCACGGCCTACACCGCTGCAGAAAAAGTAAATCCCAAGCAACTGCGCATGGTTGAAAGCCTGCTGAACAGCACGGGGCGCAGCGTTTATCTGGAAGATGAAAACCTGCTGGATGCAGTAACCGCATTGAGCGGAAGCGGGCCTGCTTATTTCTTCTACATTGTTCAGCAGATGACCGAAGCAGGAGTTAAGCTTGGTATTGAACCATCCGTTGCTTCCATGCTGGTAAAACAAACGATGCTGGGCTCGTTTCACCTCTTAAACCAAGCAACGCAAACGCCTGAGGAATTGATAAAAGCAGTTGCATCAAAAGGCGGAACAACAGAAGCAGCTTTCAATGTTTTTAACCAAAAACAATTTGGTGCTATTTTGCAGGAAGCCATTGCCACAGCCGAAAACAGGGCAAAAGAACTTTCATCCGTGAAATAAGTGAAACCTATAGCACTCATTCTTCTTCTTGCATATACTGCTCCGCTACTGGCCCAGGATACCTTTTCCATCATTGCCATTGATAGCATTACGGGAGAAATAGGAAGTGCGGGCGCATCGTGTATTGGCGGTGTTAATGGAGAAAAAGGAGTATTAATCATCAACGCCATTATTCCCGGTAAGGGAGCCATCAACACACAGGCAAATTACCATCCCAACAATCAGGAAAATGCGAAACTAAAAATGATGCACGGACTATCACCTTCCGAAATTATTACCTGGCTTAAGAATAACGATGTTGGCAACCGCATTGAGCAAAGACAATATGGCATTGCTGATATTGATGCAAAAGGGAAAGTAAGGGTGGCCGCCTTTACCGGTGTTTCGTGCAATGCTTATAAAAGCCATAGTATCGGAAATAATTATTGCATTCAAGGAAATATTCTTGCAGGGCAGTTTGTTTTGGATTCAATGGAAAATGCGTTTAACAGAACACGGGGAAAGTTAGAAGACAAACTAATGGCAGCATTGATGGCAGCAAAAATTCCGGGGGCAGATACACGTTGTTTAATTGATGGCGTTTCATCTAAATCCGCCTTTATACGTGTGGCAAAGCCCAAAGACAAAGAAGGTGCATATTATCTGGAACTTTATGTCAGTAACTGTTTACAGGGGCAAGACCCGATTGATGTTCTGAAAGAGAATTACAACCGCTGGAAACAGAATAATTCCAACGAATAAATACATTTGCAACATGTCATCACAACCAGACGAAACTGCAAAACTTCTTTCGCTTATCCGAAGCGATTATTCAAAGCATCAATTATCGGAAAAGGAAGTGGCACAAAATCCCATTATACAGTTCATGACCTGGATGAAAGAAGGTATTGAAGCCGGACAACCCGAGCCCAATGCCATGACGCTTTCAACCGTTACCACAGAGGGTAAACCCGCCTCACGCATAGTGTTATTACGCGGAGTGGAAGAAGGAAAGTTTGCATTCTTCACTAATTACAGCGGCAACAAGGGAAAACAGCTTGCCGGAAATCCTTATGCCGCATTAAACTTCTTTTGGTATCAGTTAGAACGGCAGGTGAACATTTCAGGAAAAGTGGAGCAATGCAGCCCCGCTTTTTCGGATGATTATTTTGCAAGCCGCCCACGCGAAAGCCAGTTGGGTGCGTGGGCTTCGCCACAGGGCGAGGTGATTGAAAGTCGCGAAGTATTGATCAAAAATTTTGAGCATTACGCAAAGTTTTATGAGAATAAAACTATTCCCCGCCCGCCACATTGGGGTGGCTTTTTACTTACTCCCGAAAAAATAGAATTCTGGCAGGGGCGCACTGGGCGGATGCACGACAGGTTGTTGTACACATTACAACCTGGTGGCTCGTGGACAATCTCCCGTTTAGCACCCTGATTAGTTATAAGTTATAAGTGATGAGTTATACGGGATGAGTAATCTCTATTTGAATAAAAGTTCCTTTTGCGAAAAACAAATTACCGAAGCGCCTTTGCCGAGGCTTGGGATGGTGATTGTTATTCCTTGCCACAACGAGCCTCATCTGCTGAGAACTTTGAATGCTTTAGCGGCCTGCACCTTGCCTAAATGCAATGTTGAAGTGATAGTAGTAATTAACGCTGCGGAAAACAGCAGCAATGAAGTTTTAAAAGCAAACACCTTTACCGAAGTAGAACTGGAGCGTTGGATAATCAAAAACGAAAGCGCTGCGCTGCGCTATTTTTATATCACCAACAATACACTGCCGGCAAAGGATGCAGGCGTTGGACTTGCCCGCAAAATAGGGATGGATGAAGCCGTGCGCAGGTTTGATACTATCGGAAACGAGAACGGTGTTATCGTTTGCCTCGATTCAGATTGCACGGTGGAAAGCAATTACCTTACTGCTTTGGATAATCATTTTCTGCTGCATCCTTCCGCAACGGGTTGCTCTGTTTATTTTGAGCATCCGCTGGAGGGAACTGATTTTACACCACAGGTTTATGAAGGCATTATCCGTTACGAATTATTTTTGCGCTATTACAATTGCGGACTGCGTTTCAGCGGGTATCCCTTTGCGTGGCACACCATAGGTTCGAGCATGGCGGTGCGCACAAAAATATATCAGCAGCAGGGCGGCATGAACAAACGCAAGGCAGGTGAGGATTTTTATTTTCTGACCAAACTGTTTCCGTTGGGTGGGTTTACAGAACTGAATGATACCACCGTAATTCCCTCGCCACGCCCGTCAGAACGTGTTCCCTTCGGAACGGGAAAGGCGATTAATAAATGGCTGGACGAGGGAGCGAACAACCTGCCAACGTATAACCCGAAAACGTTTATGGATTTAGCAGAACTGGTTGAAATGGTCCCTGAATTGTATGCCGCTACTTTTGAAACTATCCAACAAAAAATACAATACCTATCTCCTGCCCTGCTTGCGTTTTTATCGGATAATGAGTTGGAGAATAAGCTGACGGAGATTAACGCCAACGTAAAATCAAAGGAGCAATTTGTTAATCGCTTTTACCGTTGGTTCGGCAATTTTATGGTGTTGAAGTTTGTGCATTTTGCCCGTGATAGTTACTACGGACAGCTAAGCATTGAAACTGCTGCCAAACAATTATTGGAAGTTGCGGGAATTGAATTTAATGAAACAGTTACCGCAAAAGAATTGTTGCTGCTGTACCGCGAACTGGAACGAAACAACAAAGCCGCCCTGAATTTCAAGGCGGCTCTGATTTAGTTTCATGTAAACTGAACTTTATTCTTCTGTTTTTTTCTTTTTAGGAGCAGCTTTTTTCTTTGGGGCTTCTTCGCCTTCAGCTTTTGCTGCTTTTTTAGGAGCTGCTTTTTTAGCTACTTTTTTTACTTCTTCGTCAGGAAACAATGTTGCTGCCGGTTTTGCTTTTACTTCACCGCCTGCTACATATTTCTTTGACTGTTTGCGTTTGCGTCTTACACCGTAAGATCCGTTAGAAATTTTTCCTTTTTTTGATTTGATATCACCTCTTCCCATAATGTGTTTTTGTTTATTGAGGGCGCAAACATAATAAAAATATTAGCAACAAAAGGAATTAGTAAAATAGGAATTAGGATTTAGCAGAACAATCTTTGCGGTTAAAGGCGGTTGCTGTTTTTTTACCGCAAAGGGCGCAGAGAAGCAGCCCGCAGAGGACCCAAAGGTAAAACGAACGTGCCGCTATAAATTATCCCGATAACTCAACGCCCCCGATGGGCAGGTGTCTACTGCCTTTTTTATTTCCGGGGTTGATGCGTTTTCAAGGTTTATCCAGGGGCGCTCGCGGGGTTTGAAAACGGAGGATAGGTTTTTTACACAGTTGGCCGAGTGGGCACACAAATGTTGTTTCCATACTACGGTTAGTTCTCCGTTAGTGTATTCTTTTTCGGTAGGGGTTTCTGCGCTCATGGGGTTGGTGGTTTGGTGTTGCAAAAATAAAAAAACAGGGGCAGAATTAAGCTTGTAATAAAATATTGTGGATTAGGTAAAGGTAACACTATGAAGCGAGAATTATTAAAATCATAGTTTTGTAAAAAATAATAGTTAGACATCAACAGACATGAGCTATTCAGAAAAGAGAGAACAGATTGATTTGCTTCAGCAAAAAATAAATTCCTACGGAGATTTAAATGCTGATGTGAAAAAGAAAATCAACTATAAATTCAGGTTAGATTGGAACTACTATAGCAACAGCATGGAGGGAAACACCCTGACTATGGATGAAACCCGAAGTGTAATGGTGGGCAATCTTACTGTGGGTGGTAAGCCCATAAAAGATGTGCAAGAGATGATCGGGCATGACAAATTGATTTCTGAAATTATAAGGATTGGCAAAGGCGAGGTAAGACTTTCAGAAAAGAGGATTGCAGATATTCATAAAGCCATCATGCACGAGGAAGATGAAGCAAAAAAGAAAAAAATAGGCATCTGGAAAACAGAACCTAACTATATCTACAACTATAAAGGCGAACGATTTGACTTTGTAGCTCCCGATGAAGTGAAAGAACGAATGCACGACCTACTCAATAAAACCAATGCAGCAATTGATGCTATTCAACAAAACAAAAAAGATGCACCGCACCCGCTTGATGTTGCTTTACAGTTTCATTTAGACTATGTAGTAATTCACCCGTTTTATGATGGCAATGGAAGAACAGCACGCATACTTACCAACTTACTTTTAATATCATTTGGCTACCCGCCTTTTTGGGTAAAAACCAACGAGCGCAGCATTTATAACCAATATATAGGCGACATACAAGGTTACGGAGGTAAGCCTGATTTATTTTTCGCCTTTGCTGCCGATATGATTTTGCGTTCGCAGCAATTGGTTTTGGATGCTATTGAGGGGAAGGATATTGAGGAGGAAGATGATTTGGATAAAGAACTCTCATTGCTTAAAGCACAATTGACTGGTGAAAATTTATTGACAACTGCTGCAAGTTCAGATAATATTTGTGATGCAATGGAAGAAAACATCATTCCACTTTTTATTTTAGCAGAAGAAAAATGTAGTTCGCTAAAAGAATTTTTCTTTGATATAAACAGAACTATTACTTACAGAGTAGTTAATGAAACTGAACGAAGCGTTGGCACTAAAGACAGTAAATGGGAACAGATAACACAAAATTGGCTTACAAATCAAATCAGAGCTGATAAGAAAAGATTAACTAATCTCCATTATACTTATGAGTTAATAGGATTTAAGAAAAATATTTCTGCAAATTCATTCGGGTTAAATATTCAAGTAATTTTCAATGATTACAATTATGCTATTGTAACGTATTTAAATGGCACTAATCCTTTACAAATTGCTTATGGTAAAAAAATCAGCAAGAAAGAATTGCAAGGTGTCATTTCGCCATTGATTAAGCAAATCATTGAAGGCATAAAGCGATTAAATGCAAATAAAACATAAATGTTTTTTCAAAAAGCACTTAACCGCGAATTAGAAGTAGCCTTTTCAAAGCACTCGCAGCCCGTATGGTTCCGTATTGTAAAATATCTGGTGCTGGGCTGTATTATCTACTTCTTTTGGGGAAGCAATCTGCTTTGGATAATTTTAGCGGTGTTGCTGGTGCCAGCACTGTTGCTTCACTTCTGGTATCGCTACAAAACCAACGGCTGGCGAAAAAGCTACGGCATGTGGAAGCATGAGAGTGACAGAGGTTAGCCAAATAAGCACGTAGGAGTTAGCAAACACGAGATTGCTACTTGCCTAACTCCTATTTGGCTAACTCCTACTTGCCTCTATCCTCTTTCAAATAAATTTCTACTTTTGCCGTCCCCACAAAAAGACAACAACGCATAATGGCAGAAAAAACCGGTGAAGGCTTTGATTTTGACTCATCAAACCTCATTCTCTTTCTATACAAATGGCGCAAGCCGTTAATTATTATTTCGGTGGCTGCAGCCGTGTCGGCAGTCATCTTCTCACTACCCTTTTTTATACCCCCAAAGTATAAGTCAACGGTAATTTTGTTTCCTACTTCCACGGCTTCGGTTTCTAAATCGTTATTGGCAAAAAATGCACAAACCAAGCAAGACCTCCTGGAGTTTGGAGAAGAAGAACAGGCCGAACAACTGATCCAGATTTTGAATTCAGATGAAATACGCACCCGCGTGGTTCAGAAATACGACCTGATGAACCATTACGATATTGACACCACCTCGCAATACAAATACACCAATCTATTTAAGGAATACGAAAGCAATATCAGTTTCAAGCGCACCGAGTTCATGTCCGTTAAAATTGATGTGTACGATACTGATCCGCAACTGGCAGCCGACATTGCCAACGACATTGCCGCCTTGCTCGACAGCACCAAAAACCGTATGCAAAAAGAACGTGCCTACAAAGCCATGAGCATTGCCGAGCACGAATATTTTTCTATGCGCGATTATGTTAAGCTGCTCGAAGATTCGCTGAACGAACTGCGTGCTATGGGTATCAACGATTATGAATCACAGGCAGAGAGGCTTACCGAGTATTACGCAAAATCAATTCTGGAAGGAAAAACAGGGGCTACCAAACAGCTGGAAGAAAAACTGAAGATACTCTCGCAATACGGTGGTGCTTATGTTTCTATCCGCGATATGTTGGAGTACGAGAAAGAACAACTCAGTCACCTGCGTGCCAAGTATCAAGAGGCAAAGGTAGATGCCGAGCAAACACTACCCCATAAATTTGTGGTAAACAATGCGTTTAAGGCAGAGAAAAAATCGTACCCCGTGCGTTGGCTTATTGTAGTGGTAACAACCATTTCAGCATTCCTGCTCAGCATACTGGTAATAGTAGCACTTGAAAATTTTAAAAAATTAGGCGATAAATAATTCAACTTCTATGAGTGAATATTTTGACAACACTAACATCCTGAAAATAGTTCAGAAATACCAGAAGCAGTTGCTTATTGTAAGCAGCGCGGCAGTGGTACTTTCTGTTATTTTCTCTATGCCCTGGTTCATTAAACCAAAATACAAATCAACGGCAGTAATTTATCCGGCAAACATTATAGCCTTCGGAAGTGAAACACCCGATGAGCAAATGGTGCAGGTATTTCAGTCAGACGATATTAAAACACAGGTGGCCAATGAATTTAACCTGTATGAAACCTACGGCATTGACACCACCAAGGATAAATCATACAAAACCAAGCTCATTAAAGAGTTTAACGAGAACATAACCATTGATAAAACAGAACTGGTTTCGGTACAGATTGACGCGATGCACCCCAATCCGGTAGTAGCGCGTGATATAGTAAACCGCATGATTGAACTGTTTAACCTGAAAGAGCGCAACCTTCAAAAGGAAAAAGCAATGGAACTAGTTACTATTCTTAAAAAACAGTTAGACAGCAAACGCACTGAAATGGATTCAATGGATGTGCTGGTGCGTGATATACGTGTAAAATACGGCATTCTGGATTATGCCCTGCAAACCGAATATGCAACAGAAGGTTCGTTGATATCAAGTCCTATGCAAAAAGCGAATGAGCAGGAAGTAAAAACAATGCTGAAAAATTTACAGGATAAAGGTGGTGAGTTCGTAGCATTAAACGAACACCTTTGGCGCATACGCGGAACTTACAATGATTTAAAAGTACAGTATGAAAACGCTTTACGCGATGTGGAAAAAAATCTGACCTATTGCAACGTGGTAACCAGCCCGTTTGTAGCGGATAAAAAATCATACCCCGTGCGCTGGTTGATTGTAGTTATCTCTACCCTTTCAACACTGATGTTTTCGTTGATTGTTATCAGCGTTATTGAAAACTACAATACAAGCAAAGACTAATTGCTGATTAAGCTAAAAGCTAACCGCTAAAAGCCAGATGACCCTAACCGAACAAAATAAACTGCGCTGGATATACATAGCCTGCGGCTTATTTATAGCATTGAATGCTGTTCTTATTGCGTTTGAGTTTTTCTATCTGCCGCTGCTGCCGGTTGCGCTTTTTCTGGTTTTGCTTTCGCTGCTTTCGTTAGACAAACTGGTATTGTTCATTGTATTCTGCACACCTTTATCCATCAACCTTACCGATGTAGGTTTAGGTGGTGTAGGTATGACCTTACCCACCGACCCGCTGCTGTTTGGCGCTATGCTTCTGTTCTTTTTCAAGCTATTGATGGAACAGAAGTTTGACCGCGACATAATGAAGCATCCAGTTACCATAGCCATTACCATCAACCTCCTGTGGATAGGGCTTGCAACCATTACCAGCGAGTTGCCGCTTGTGTCGCTCAAATTCTTTGTATCGCGTTTGTGGTATGTTATTACGTTCTATTTCATCACCACCCAGATTTTCAGAAACCCGGATAAAATCAACACTTACATCTGGACTTTTATCATTTCTTTTACCGGAATTATTCTTTACACCATCATCCATCACGGTATGTATGGTTTTATGGAACAGCCTGCCCACTGGGTAATGTCGCCATTCTTCAACGACCACACTTCCTATGGAGCTATTCTGGCCATGTTCTACCCTTTCCTTATCGGCACCTTGTTTAGTCCGCGCATTAGCCGTAGCTTTAGATTGGTCATCATTCCTCTAATTGGTTTATTTACGCTGGCATTGATACTTTCCTACACCCGTGCAGCATGGGTAAGTTTAATTTTTGTGTTGGGTGTTTTCATAACCATGAAGCTTCGCATAAAATTCCGCACCGTCTTTATTATTTCATTGGTGTTCTTTGGTTTGCTGGGTGCCTTGCGCGAACAGATTATTATGAAACTGGAAAAGAACAGACAAGACTCCTCTGCCGACCTTGCCGAACACGTGCAATCTATTTCCAACATCTCATCTGATGCATCTAACCTCGAGCGTTTGAACCGTTGGAGCAGTGCATTGAGAATGTTTGCAGAAAAACCATTCTTAGGCTGGGGACCCGGAACGTATATGTTTAAATATGCGCCTTACCAAAGCTCACAGGAAATAACCAGCATCAGTACCAACGCTGGTGACAAAGGAAATGCCCACAGCGAATACATCGGTCCGTTAAGCGAATCAGGATTATTTGGTGCGATCTCCTTTCTGCTAATTGTTATTCTTTCGAGTTACACTGCCATAAAACTGTATTTCAAACTGGAAGACAAGGCAATGAAGTTTTATGTAATGAGCATGTTGCTTGGATTGATGACTTATTTTGTTCACGGCTTGCTCAACAACTTCTTAGATACCGATAAAGCATCCGCACCATTCTGGGGATTTATGGCGGCTATTGTTACCATTGATGTTTACCATCGCAAGTACCTGACTAAGGTTAACGAAGCTCCTTCTCAATCAGTTCAGCCACAACCTGACCAGAAATAATAGAAGGCGGCACACCCGGACCGGGAACGGTAAGTTGTCCTGTAAAATACAGATTTTTTACTTTTTTGCTTTTGATGCGCGGCTTTAAAACTGCTGTCTGCATCAGCGTATTAGCAAGCCCGTAGGCATTGCCTTTAAATGAATTGTAGTCCGAAATAAAATCACGGTGAGCATAGGCTTTTTTGTAAACAATGTGTTCGCGGATGCGCTGTCCGGTGCGGTTTTCTAATCTTGTCATCACCATCTCAAAATACTTATCGCGGGTTGCATCATTATCTTCTAAACCAACAGCAACAGGAATAAGAACAAACAGATTTTCCATTCCTTCGGGCGCAACGACAGCATCTGTTTTTGACGGACAACAAACGTAAAACAACGGATGCGATGGCCATTGCGGTTTATCATAAATCTCGGTGGCATGCACACTAAAATCAGCATCAAAAAATAAATTATGATGAAGCAGATTGTCCACTTTTTTGTTTACACCCAGATAAAAAATCAATGCGGAGGGCGACATAACGCGACTTTCCCAATAGTCAGCAGAATAAGTTCTGTATTGTTCTTCCAGCAATTTCTGCTCTGTAAAATTGTAATCGGCACCTGAAATAATAGTGTCTGCAAAAATTTCTTTCCTGTTGCTGACAACTGATTTTACTTTTCCGTTTTCTACATTTATTTTCTCAACGTTTTCACCTGTCAGGATTTTTACACCTAATTCTTCAGCCAGTTTGGTCATAGCTTCAGCAATTTTATACATGCCTCCATCGGGATACCATGTTCCCAACACCATGTCGGCATAATTCATCATGCTGTAAAGCGCAGGTGTGTTTTCAGGCTTAGCTCCTAAAAACAAAACCGGAAACTCCAGCAACTGCAATAGTTTCGGGTGGCTGAAATACCTGCGAATATAGTTGCTGAACGAACTGAACATATTCAGTCTGAAAAGCGAAAGCAGCAGGCTTACGTCTGCAAATTCCAGCAATGAAAGCGAAGGCTTGTAAACAAACTCATTTACACCTTTCTCATATTTATAGGCGGCTTCGTCAAGAAATTGTTGCAGCTTTTTGCTGCTACCTTTTTCTAAGGATTCAAACAGCGCAAACAACTTTTCTTTTTCAGCAGGAATATCAAGTACCGATTGAGAGGAACTCTGTTCCCCTCTCCCTCGGAGAGGGGTCAGGGGTGAGGCTTCTTTAAAGAATACTCGGTAAGAAGGCGAAAGTCTTTTCAGCGAATAATAATCAGCAGCACTTTTACCAAAGCGATTGAAGAATTTCTCGAACACCTCGGGCATCCAGTACCAGCTTGGCCCCATGTCGAACATAAAACCATCGGCTTCAGTTTTTCTGCCTCTGCCACCTGTTTCGTTTTTCTTTTCAAGAATGGTTACATCAAAGCCTTTTCGCGCCAAACAGCATGCCGCTGAAAGCCCCGCAAAACCTGCACCAATAACAATTACTTTTTTAGCCGACATCGGCTGCAAAGAAAGGATTTTAAAAACTATTTTTTCAATCCGAGCAGGCTCATCATCTTATGATAGATGTCAGTGTTCTGATAAATCCCCTGAAACTCTTCCGCTCCCGGACCATAAGCAAAAACAGGAATCATAACGCCTGTGTGATGCGTTGTTAGAAATGCACCTTCCACTTTTCTGTCTTTAATTGAACCGCCTGTTATTGCAAAACCTCCTGTCTCATGATCAGCAGTAACAATAACCAAGGTGTTACCATCTTTCTCTGCAAAATCAAGTGCTTTGCCTATGGCTTTGTCAAAATCCAGCATCTCCTGAATAATATAGGTTTGCTTGTTGGCATGTCCTCCCCAGTCAATCTGCGAGCCCTCACTCATCATAAAAAAGCCTTGCGGATTTTTGCTTACAATATCCAATGCTTTTTGTGTGGCCTTATGCAAAATATCACCGCGTGTTCCTGTGGCACTGTCGGGCTGCAAGGGAGCTATAAATCCCGCTAGTTTATTTCCGGTGAAAGCAAGAATTTCAGCATCACCTGTTGCAATTCCGTATCCGTTAGCTTTTAATTTATCAAGCAGATTAATGCTATCGCTGCGCTTTTCAAAGTAATCTTTACCTCCACCGATAAATACATCCACATCGGTTTTCATAAAATCAGCGGCAATATCTTCATCCAGTTTTCTGCTTTTAGCATGAGCAATAAAGCTTGCAGGTGTTGCGTGAGTAATAGTGCAGGTAGCAACCAGTGCAGTAGCAAGACCTTTCTTCTCTGCTGTTTCTAAAATTGTTTCGCGGGGCAGACTATCGGTTCCAACGCCAATAGCACCGTTATAGGTTTTTTCACCGCATGAAAAAGCTGTTGCGCCTGCAGCCGAATCGGTAATGATATTATCAGACGAATAGCTTTTATGAAAACCGATGTGTTTAAATCGCTCAATGTTCAGGGCATCTCCGTTTGCAACCATTCCCGAATAAATCTGAGCAAGCCCCATTCCATCGCCAATGAGCAGAATGATGTTTTTAGGTTTAGCTGTCTGTTTTGCCTCCGGTGCTTTTTTGTCAGCGCAAGAGAACAGGAAAACAGATGAAACAAGCAGGATGTATTTTTTCATGAAATTGGATTTGTTGCGCACAAATGTCGCAATTGAATTTTATGGGAATGTTAAGAATAGTTATTACTCTTTAAATGTGAGATCATTCACCGTCTGTCCGATGCAACGCCCCTGATATTCGCCATTTTCAATGGCAGAGCGGTAGTTGAAACCGGCATAGAGTTCGGCCAGACCGGCTTCGTCAGCATACTCATAAAACGAATTAAAGTAGCGTGGGGGCAACCCATATAAGGCATGAGTATTGTCTGTAAACACCACATCTTCACCTATGGTTGAAGACATTACTTGTGCCGCAGCATTGGCACAAACCGAATGCATTGAAGTATAGGCGGGATAATTAGGATTGTAAAACAAAGGTTGCCATGCAGGGTCAATATATTCCTGAATAAAAGTAGAAGGACGCAATACATTGTAGTCATACATCAACGTCCAGCAAGAAATATAACCATCAGCCATTGCAAGTCCTGATTTTACGTAGGCTTCCAATGCAATTTCTTCATTTATGTTTTTGGTTTTAATAACCTGACTGAGAATAGAAATAGCATGACCGGGAGGTGTAACTGTTCCAATTGCATCTTCCCAGAAACGGGCAATTTTCTCTTGTTCATCGGTAGCTGAATTTACCGTGTTATAAACTTCAAGTGCAGCTGCATAAAAATCAGAATTTATATCGCTTGAAAAAGCAGTTGGTATGCCGGGATTACAGTTTACTGAAAGATTTCCGGGATCTATTACAAACGGGCGCATATCAGTCCAGCATGGCAGCAATGGTGAAGAGAATTGAGGGAAGGTTGGTTCCCACAAACCTGAACCTTGCGGAATAGTATAATTACAATTAGACTGTGCTGAAAAACCATCTGCCACAGCCCAAGTGGTAATAGCATTTCCTAAATCTGTTCCGTAATTTTTAGAACGCTGAACAATTTCCTCAGCAATTCCCAGTTGGCGAAAGTTGCTGATGTGAACTTCATTAAGCGAAATAATAGTTTGACGAACTTCAATACTTGCATCACTAAAAAGATAGCTTGCTACAACGCGCTGTGCCGTACTGGCAACTATACCCCAGTTATATTCTGCCGATGTAGGTTGGGGCAAACTGTTCAGTCCGTTCAGTTGTCCAGCCAATGATTTGCGGGTTGGGTAAGCACGGTAAACGCCTTCATACATTGCTACTCCGGTATAAGCAAACACGCGTGATGCTTCAGGTCCTGACAGTTCACTTTCACGAACAAACACCACTAAATTATCTAACCAATCGGTTATGAGTTGTGCTGTTATAGTAGGCTCTATGGGATTAACTACAGGAGGCTGATAAACATCCTCGCGGCAACCGAGAATAGAAATTGAAAAAGCCGAAAAAAGTAAAAATATCTTTTTCATTCATTTTTATTTTGGAACACAAGTATAGAAATAAAACAGCACTTATTCCATCAGCAGCCTGGCAGCTTCAAATGAAGAGAGTTTACCTTCCGTTACCTGAAGTTCAAGTTGTTTTATTTTTTCCTGTGTATTTTGATTAGTATAAAATCTTCGTTTCAGTTCTTCATTAATAGTTTCATGCATCCAGTACAGGTTTTGGCGGGCACGGTTGTTCTCAAACCACTGATTTTCTTTAGTGAAAGTAACATAATGGTCAATCATCTTCCATATTTCCTTAATACCTTCACCGGTTTGCGAAGAACAAGAAGTAACTTTAGGAATCCAGCCCGAAGCAGAAGGTGGCAAAAGATGCAATGCGTTTATATACTCTGCTTTTGCTTTAATAGCGGGTTTAATATTATCGCCATCGGCTTTGGTAACGGCAATTGCATCTGCCATTTCCATAATACCTTTTTTAATTCCCTGCAGTTCATCACCTGCTCCTGCGAGCACCAGCAAAAGAAAAAAATCAACCATGGAACTAACTGAAATCTCACTTTGCCCAACCCCAACAGTTTCTACAAAAATTAGTTCGTAGCCTGCTGCTTCGCATAGCACAATGGTTTCGCGGGTTTTTAAAGCCACACCGCCCAATGTTCCTGATGTTGGTGAAGGACGGATAAATGCATTTTTGTCGGCTGACAATAGTTCCATGCGGGTTTTATCGCCCAAAATGCTTCCTTTGCTTCGCCCGCTGCTGGGGTCAATAGCAAGTACAGCAACTTTCTTTCCTTTTGCTGTTAAAGTTTTCCCCAGCGCTTCAATAAATGAACTTTTTCCAACTCCCGGAACACCGCTTATTCCAACGCGAATTGATTTTCCTGCGTGTGGAATACACTTTAACAACAAATCTGAAGCAAGCGGCACATGCTCTGCAGCATTACTTTCAATCAAGGTAATGGCGCGGGCAAGGGTTACACTATCACCCTTAAGAATGCCATCTAAATAATCATCTGCAGAAAGCAGTTTCTTCATTGGGGTAAAAATACAGGAAATCAGTATATCTTTGCGCCCCTCATGAACGGCACAAAAAAAGTAGCATTTTACACACTCGGCTGCAAACTTAATTTTTCGGAGACCTCCACAATTGCAAGGCAATTTGAAAAAGATGGTTACGAAAAAACAGAGTTTGAGAATGTTGCTGATGTATATGTTGTAAACACCTGCTCCGTTACCGACCATGCCGACACCAAATGCCGCAACATTGTGCGTCAGGCACTGCGCAATAACCCTGATGCTTTTATAGCAGTGGTTGGTTGTTATGCCCAGTTAAAACCCGAAGAAATTGCAGAAATACCGGGAGTGGACATTGTACTGGGCGCGAATGAAAAATTCAACCTGCCGCAATTCATTGAAAATACCAAAAGAGAAAAAGCAGGAATTCATGCCTGTGAAATAAAAGAGGTAAAAGATTTCATTCCATCGTGGAGTGCAGGCGACCGTATCCGCACCTTTTTAAAAGTACAGGACGGTTGTGACTATTTCTGTGCATTCTGCACCATTCCGCTGGCGCGAGGTTTCAGCCGCAGCGAGAATATTGAAAAGACCCTTGCTTATGCCCGCGAAGCTGTTGCAACAGGAGTAAAAGAAATTGTATTGACGGGAGTTAACATTGGTGATTTCGGAAACGGGACTGATGAAAATTTCCTTCAGCTGATAAAAGCCTTAGATAAAGTGGAAGGCGTTGAACGCTTCCGCATCTCCAGCATAGAGCCAAATTTACTTACGGACGAAATCATTGAGTTTGTAGCAGCATCAGAAAAATTTGTTCCGCATTTTCATATTCCTCTGCAAAGCGGTTCCGATAAAATTCTGGCTGCTATGCGCAGGCGTTACGAAAGCAATTTGTATACTGAACGAGTAGCCAAAATAAAACAACTGATGCCCGATGCCTGCATAGGAGCTGATGTTATCGTTGGTTTTCCGGGCGAAACAGAAGAAGATTTTTTGCAGACGTATAATTTTCTGAACGAATTAGATGTTTCGTACCTGCACGTTTTCACTTATTCCGAACGCGATAACACCACTGCATTGCGCATAAAAGAAGTAGTGCCTGTGGAAGAGCGCAAACGCAGAAATAAAATGCTCACCATTCTTTCTGAGAAAAAGAAAAGACATTTTTACGAGCAACAAAAAGGCAAAGAGTTTACTGTGTTATTTGAGCAGGAAAATCATGATGGTTTTATTTCAGGATTTACAGAAAACTACATTCGTGTAAAAACTGATTTTGATGAAGCTTTGATAAATCAGTTAGTAGAAGTTAAATTAGCGGAAATGGATGTGGACGGAGTTTATAAAGCAAAACTCCGTCATGCTGAACTTGTTTCAGCATCTTAATAATAAAAGACCCTGAAACAAGTTCAGGGTGACAACCAAATGATAGTATCCTTAATAGTAGCCGCATCAGAAAACAATGTCATAGGCAAGGACAACCAGCTAATCTGGAAAATGCCTGCCGACATGAAATTCTTTCGCGAGAAAACTACCGGGCATCACATCATCATGGGACGCAAAACATTTGAATCAACAGGTGTTTTACCCAAACGGACTTCCATTATTATTTCTCGTAACAATGATTTAACAGTTCCTGAAAACTGTTTGCTTGCCATTTCAATTGAAGATGCCATAAGCAAAGTAAAAAACGATGAGGAGGCTTTTATAATTGGCGGTGCTGATATTTACAAACAAAGCTTAGCGGTAGCCGATAAAATTTACCTTACCCGCATTCATCACACCTTTGAAGGCGATGCTTATTTTCCCGAAATTGACGAAACAAAATGGGAATTGATTTCAAAACAGGAACATCAGCCTGACGAAAAAAATCAATACGCTTTTACGTTTCTGGAGTACAGAAAAAAGTAGTTAAATACTACCTCACCAAAGTCACTCTCCCTCTTACATCATAGCTTCTTCCGGAAACATCTG
>JAGVLY010000055.1 GCA_020054035.1 Bacteroidia bacterium
TAAGTTCAAAAGAGTTTAAAACAGAATTGGCTTTCAGGTCAAGTATTTTAGAGAATACATACAAGCCGTCCTGTAAATCTTCGCAGGAGCTTTCCATTTTTGCGTGTGCAGGCACGATAAAGGTATAATCTGAAGAAACATCGGCTTTTACTTCTACACCATTATAGATGCGTTGCAGATGATAACTCACCGTAACGTTCTCGGTTGTATTATTATGTAAGCGAAGCAACACATTTTCGTGGTGTATTCCCTTTTCCGGGTTATGGCATTCGGTGTAATGGTATTGGATGGAAATATTCTCGTTGCCGAAATATTCTTTCCATTCATTTTCCTGAGCAAAAGACATGAAAGCAATTGCACAAAAAAGCAAAGTAAAAAAGAGTTGTCTATACATGATTGTTTTTTTTTTGATGGTGGGTAAATATAGCTATATGAAAATACAATCAAATTACATTGTCTATGAAAAGCAATTTATATCCTATTAAATGTGTTTCTTATTTGTTTACTTTGTCCGCAAATTAACTATTTAATGAATAAAATTTCCTCTTCTCTATTTGTTTTGTTGAGTGCATTCTTTTGTCTTATTCAACAAATTGTTTTTGCGGGTGGTTGTGATGTAAACGCCACTATAACTGTAAACGGGTCAACCACTATTTGCTCAAACGACAGCGTAGAGTTAATTGCAAATTCAGGTGTTTCGTATCTATGGACAAACGGAGCAACAACGCAAAGTATCTGGGTTAATCAGCCCGGACCTAACCGTGTAAATGTTACCGATTCTAATGGCTGTTCAGATAATTCAAACGTTGTATTTATTAATGTTATTCCTGCGCCTACTGCTACTATATTATCAGACCAGTTGCCGCCTTATTGCATGGGTGATACAGTTACTCTTTTTACGCTCAGCCTGCCCTTTGATGATTTTGAATGGTCAACAGGCGAAACAGGGCCAACAATACAAATAACACAATCTGGGTTATACGGTGTTAACGTTACCAACTTTGGAGGTTGCAGCGATACAGCACAGTTTCCTGCGGCTTTTCTTCCTGCGCCCTTTCTTAATGTTTCGGCTGACGGGCCTTTAGCTTTTTGCGAAGGACAAGATGTTGGCCTATCTGTTTCTTTCGGTTTTGGTTTGGATTTTCTATGGGCGCCAAACGGTGAAACATCTTCTTCCATCAATGTAAGTGAGCAGGGAACCTATACTGTAACAGCCACCAATTTTTTCGGTTGCAGCAGCACCTCACAGGATTTTGTGGTAGATGTTGTGCCTATACCAACCGCCTTTGCAGAACACGATACCTTACTTTGTTTTCCTGATACCATTGCGCTTTCGGCAACAGGAGGAACAACCTATGCATGGTCTGATGGTTCAACTGGTGAGAACATTTCTATTGTTCCTGATTTTGGCGATACTCAATACATCGTTACGGTTTCCAACTCCGGTTGCAGTATTACCGCAAAAGACACGGTGTTTGTTCATGTGGGCGGTGATGTGGTTGCCAATTTTTCGGTTATACCCGGATTGCTGGGAGAGCAAACTGCTTTCACCGATTTATCAACCGGAAGTGTTGTTAACTGGAACTGGGATTTGAACAACGGACAGTTTTCTTCGGTTCAAAATCCAACTACTGTTTACTTGGAAGAAGATTCATTTACCGTTACGCTTATTGTTGCCGACCAGTTTGGATGCAGCGATACAGCACAACAAAGTTTTGCCATTGAACAGGTAGTAACTGTTCCTAATGTTTTTACACCTAACGGTGATGGTTTTAACGACAGCTTTTATATCAGTAATAAAGGCGATGGCGGTTTTTTGTTTACCGTTACCAACCGCTGGGGACAGGTGGTTTATGAAACCGAAGGACAGGAAGTAAACTGGAGCGGTCTTACAAATGGTGGTGTTGAACTACAGCCCGGAACCTATTTTTATGTGCTTACCCTTGACCTGAAAGCAGGCGAGGAGCCGGTAGTACAAAAAGGATTTATCACATTGATAAAAGGATGAAAGTTTCTAAAAAATTTAAGTGGGAAGCGGCACACCGCATCCCTTGGTATAAAGGCAAGTGTCAGCACCTGCACGGACACTCCTATAAAATGGAAGTGGAGTTTGAAGGCGAAACCGATGCCAACGGTTTTGTAATCGATTTTCACGAGCTAAAAAAAATGATTCAGCCGCTGGTTGATGAGTTAGACCATACTACCATTATCTCTGAAAAAGACACGGAACTGAAACAGGTGTTTGATGATAAGAAATGGAAATACTTTTTACTGCCATTTGACTCCACTGCCGAAAATCTGTGCAAATACCTTTCATCTGAAATTACCCGTCTGCATAGCGCAACCTTGAAACAGCATAGTATTACGGCTGTAGAGGTTAAAATTTTTGAAACGGAGACTTCGTGCGCTACGTGTAAAGCTGATTTAAAGTAGGAGTTCCTTTTTCTTCATTCATGTGTCTAATTTAGTTTTTTGACACACTTAATTGAACATACTCGGTGAGGGGATTTTTTTGTTAATATTGCTGTAGTTTAATAGCTCATGAAAAATAACAGTTCCAATCTATTTTCTGCTTTCTTTTTATAGCTGCTCAATTGGTTTCATGTAAAGCAGAAGATGAAATTCTTGGATGCACCGATTCAGCAGCATTTAACTATAATCCTAGTGCAAATACGGATGATGGCTCATGCGAGCCAATTGTTTACGGTTGTATTTATGAATGCTCTGAAAACTATAATCCAAATGCAAATACAGATGACGGTTCTTGTATTTTAGACAGAGATAGTTTTTTCGGAACCTATGAGATTTTTTCAGAGTGCATAGGTCAACCAAACTTTAACGATACTGTTAATTTAAATTTTATAGTAACTATTTCTGCAGACAGTTCTGACTTCTGCAAAATAATCAGAACAGATATTTCCACTGGTAATAGTCTTTCATATTTTGTTTCCGGAGATAGTATAATTATTCCTTATTCTACTTCTGAACATCATTGGTTTGTTGGTCAGGTTGAAGTGCATGGCGGCACTGCAGTTTTAGCGAATGATACAATAGTGGTTTATACCTATCATACAGTTAGTGGATCGCTAATTAGTCATTGTGACGAAATCTGGGTTAGACAATAGTTTACCGAGGGGTTTTGTTTATCCCGAATTTCCTCCTCCAACATTCAAATCCTCTTCTACCTTTGAAGCCCGATAGCTATCGGGTTTATCAGCGCAAATCCGTTAAATCCGGTTCACCCGCGTTCCATTTTTATCAAAGGTGTATATTTGTGCTCGCAATAAAACAAAATGAAACATCCGCTCACCTCCAACGAAATTATTGAAGTGCTCAGAGATGAGAAGCAAATGCTGCACGATAAATTCTATGTGAAAGAAATAGGGCTTTTCGGCTCTTACGCCCGCAACGAAGCAACGCCTCAAAGCGATATTGATTTCTTAGTAGTAATAGATGCACCACTTGAAATATACAAACAAACAAAAGAGGCACTTCGCACCTTCTTAAAGGCACAGTTCGGATGCGAGGTTGATTTAGCAAATCCCGTTTCGCTAAAACCACATTTTAAACAGCGCATATTAAATCAGGCAATATATGCTTAGCGAAGAAAACCAAGCCAACGCAGAAGAAATTCTCTATGCCATTTCGCATATTGAAGAATATATGCAGCAAGCCGATACATTAGAGGTTTTTAAAAACAACACGATGCTTTACGATGCTGTGATGATGAATTTTATTCTGATTGGCGAAGCATGTAAAAGATTAGACAACGAAGTAAAAACAACTAACCCTCAAATTGACTGGAAAGGAATAAATGGATATAGAAACTTCATTGCCCACGAATATTTCGGGGTAGATGAAAACATTGTATGGGCAGCTATTACACTTGAGTTACCAGTCCTGAAAGCTGAAATTCAAAAATTACTGCGTTAGAAATATCTCAGCTAAGCGCAATTTGCAACCCCGCCAATAGCGGGGTTTTGTTTTTCTCAATTTCCTCCTCCAACATTCAACTTTCTCTTCTACCTTTGAAGCCTTTCATAAAAATGAAATAATATGAAGTTGTTAGAAGGAAAAACAGCATTAATAACAGGCGCCACCCGCGGAATAGGGCGGGGCATAGCCCTGAAATTTGCTGAGCATGGGGCCAATGTGGCATTCACCTTTCAAAGCTCTGTGGAAAAAGCACAGGAGCTGGAAAAAGAACTGGCTGCCTTTGGCATAAAAGCAAAAGGCTACCAGAGTAATGCAGCCGAAACCGCCACTGCCGAAAAATTAGTAAACGATGTGGTAGCAGAGTTTGGCGCCCTGCATGTGTTGGTAAACAATGCCGGCATTACCCGCGATAACTTACTAATGCGCATGACCGAGGCCCAGTGGGACGAGGTAATAGATACTAATCTTAAATCCGTTTTCAATACCGTGAAAGCCGCGCAACGCACCTTTTTAAAGCAGCGCAGCGGAAGCATCATCAACCTCAGTTCGGTTGTTGGAATAAAAGGCAACGCAGGACAGGCAAACTACTCGGCATCCAAAGCGGGTATCATTGGTTTTACAAAATCCGTTGCTTTGGAATTAGGCTCACGCAATATCCGCAGCAACGTAATTGCTCCCGGCTTTATTGAAACCGAAATGACAGGCGCATTGGACGAAAAAACAGTGCAGGGCTGGCGCGATGCCATTCCCCTGAAACGTGGCGGAACACCCGAAGACATTGCCAACACGGCTTTGTTCCTTGCTTCCGATATGTCGGCTTACATTACAGGACAAGTAATTGCTGTTTGCGGAGGAATGCTTACTTAATTTGTGATTGAACGATTTAGTGATTTGGTGATTGAAAAAACTTTGCGCCTCTGCGCCTTTGCGAGAAATTAATGGGAATAGACATAGTATTTGAGTATCCGGCTTGGTTCTTAATTTTCTGCGTTGCAGCAGGGGCGTTGGTTGCGTGGTTTCTCTACCGCAGAGATAAAACATTTGAAAGTCTGAATGTTTGGTTGATAAGAACGATGGCAGTGCTGCGCTTTTTTGCAGTAACCATTATTGCTGTTCTCTTGCTTTCGCCTTTGCTGAAAACCAACCTCCGCGAAGTAGAGAAGCCCATTATAGTTGTGGCTCAGGATAATTCAGAATCCATTGTTACAGGAAAAGACTCTGCTTTTTACCGCAACGAATACGCAGAGAATTTCAATAAACTGGTAAAACAATTAGGCGATAAGTATGAAGTAAAAACGTATTCCTTCGGTGATAAAACAGAAGAGAAAAGCGAATTTAATTACACCGAAAAGCAAACCGATATCTCCGGTTTGTTTGATGAAATCAACAACGTGTATGGCAACCGAAATGTGGGTGCTATTGTATTGGCTTCTGATGGTTTGTTCAACAAAGGAAGCAATCCTGTTTATAGCACCGGTAAAAGCCTAGCGCCCGTTTATACCATTGCCCTGGGCGATACCAATGTGCGCAAAGATGTAATCCTTGCCCGCGTTAATCACAACCGCTTTGCCTACCTCGGAAATAATTTTCCGTTGGAAATAGTTGCCGAAGCCAAACAGTTCAAAGGCTCGGAAGTAATGCTCACCGTTCTGTGGGACAGCGCAAAGGTTTTTGAAAAGAAGATTGCTGTAAGCAGTGATAATTTCAGCGAAACAGTTCCCGTTATCCTTGAAGCAAAGAAGCCCGGCTTGCAGAAATACACAGTGAGTCTTTTATCCTTAAAAGGCGAAGTTACCCAACGCAACAACAGCACCGAGATCTACATTGAAGTGCTGGATGGCAGACAAAAAGTATTAATCGTTGCCAACACCGCCCACCCCGATATTGCTGCCCTGCGACAAGCCATTGAAATAAATGAAAACTACGAAGTAGATGTGCGTCTGCTTGATAATCTGGACAAGAATATCAACGGTTATAATCTGGTTATCCTGCACCAGTTGCCATCACAAAAACCTGCAGCACAAAGCCTGATGCAAAATGTTATTAAATCGGGTATTCCTGCTTTTTACATCTTAGGAAAAGACACCAAAATGCAGAGTTTTAACACTGCGGGTTTAGGTCTGGAGATACAGGTGAAGAATAATTCCATAAATGAAGTGCAGGCAGTTCCCGATGAAAACTTTTCACTCTTTACGTTGGATGATGAATTGCGCAAAAACATTCAGAAGTTTCCTCCTTTGCAAGCGTCTTTCGGTGATTACAGGCTAAGTCCCGCTGCCTCGGTAATGTTGAAGCAGCGCATAGGCATGGTGGCTACCGATATGCCTTTGCTGTATTTTACCCAGCAAGGCGAAAACAAAATCGGTGTGTTGACTGGCGAAGGTTTGTGGCACTGGAGGCTAAGTGATTTCTCCATCAACGGAAACCACAATGCATTCAATTCTTTTGTCAGCAAGATTGTACAATACCTTTCGGTAAAGACCGACAAGAGCCTCTTCCGTGTGAATGTTAAAAACCATTTCACCGAAAGTGAGCAGGTTGTTTTTGATGCAGAGCTTTACAATGAAAGCTATGAGTTGATTAATGAACCCGAAGTGAATATGAGCATTGTGAACAGCGATAACAAAAAATTCCCATTCACTTTTACCCGCACCGGAAATGCTTACCGTCTGAATGCAGGAAATCTTGCACCCGGCAATTACAGCTACGAAGCAACGGTAAGCGTGGGCGAGAAAACTCTGAATGCGCGCGGCAGGTTTACCGTAAGCGCGTTATTTATTGAAACGGTGAATACCGTTGCCGACCATCAGTTGCTTTACAACCTTGCAGCATCAACAGGCGGAAAAATGTTCTATAAAAACGAACTGGAAAACCTTGGCAACGAAATTGCTTCGCGTGAAGATATTAAGCCCGTCATTTACAATCAGAAAAAGTTGCGCGATGTTATACACTTTAAATGGTTGTTCTTTTTGATACTGTTTATGATGGCAGCAGAGTGGGTAACACGTAAAAGGAATGGGGCATATTAGTTTGCCACAGATTACACAGATTAGCCTGATTTAATTTGTGTAAATCTGTGTAATCTGTGGCTTGGATTTAATTTCTATTTTCGCACAAATGAAAGAGAAGGAATTATTTGATACAGTTTCTTACAAGTGCAGCAAAGCCGTAACCCGCGCCTATAGCACTTCTTTTTCGCTTGCCATTAATGTGCTGCACAAAGATTTAATTCGTCCTATCCATGCTGTTTATGGTTTTGTGCGCTTTGCCGATGAAATTGTGGATAGCTTCCACGAGTTCAATAAGCCTGAATTACTGAAACGTTTTTCGGATGAAACAAAATTGGCAATCAAAGAAGGTATCAGTCTGAATCCAATACTCAACAGTTTTCAGCAAACTGTAAACCGTTACAAAATTGAAGAAGAGCTGATTGATATTTTTCTGCACAGCATGGAAATGGATCTGGAAAAGAAAAACCACGACCGCAAAAGTTTTGACGATTATGTATTAGGGTCGGCAGAAGCAGTAGGATTGATGTGTCTGCGTATTTTCTGCAAAGGCAATGAACAACAGTATCAATCACTGAAACACCCCGCAATGAAGCTGGGAGCTGCATTCCAGAAAGTGAATTTTCTGCGCGATATGAAAGCAGATAACCAAAACCTGGGAAGAATTTATTTCCCTGAATTGCAGATAGAGAATTTTAATGAGCAGGTGAAACGTGAACTGGAACAGGAAATTGAGAATGATTATAAGGAAGGATATATAGGTATCATGCAACTTCCGAAAGAAAGCCGTTTTGCCGTTTACATGGTTTATGTTTATTACTATTCGCTTTTCAAAAAAATAAAAAGTACCCCAACCGAAGGAGTAATGAATGGTCGCATCCGTATTTCAAATTCTAAGAAATATGCATTGCTGGCAGGAGCGTATTTTAGGCATAGTTTAAATTTGATTTAGCAAACATGATAGAACGCAGATTTATTAAGATGATTAAGATTACTTATGATTTAATCAGTGTTAATCATAAAAATCATATAAAATCAGCGTTCTATCTCTTCTTGTTTCTTGCTTCTCTATCACTGTCAGCCTTTGCTCAGGATTTAACCCTTGAAGAAGTGCGCAAAAAATACCCGCTTGCCACTAAAGATGAAACTGTTTGTAACGAACTATGCACCGCTCTAAAAGGTAAAGTTGATGGTACCGATGTTTTGTCGGGTTATGCAGGCAGTGTTACCATGCTGATGGCAAAATACACCTCCAATCCATTTACAAAAATGGAGCATTTTAAAGAAGGTAAAAAGCTATTGGAAGATGCTATTTCTCATAACAAAAACGATATTGAGTTGCGCTTTCTGCGTTTTGCCATTCAGGATAATCTGCCTTCAATGTTGGGTTATAATGAAAACCTGGACGAGGATAAAAGTTATATCATGAAATACCTGCCCATGCTCGATAAACGTGAGTTGCGCAAGGCAATTGCAAACTATCTGATTAAGTCGGAGAAGACGGATGATAAAGAGAAAGCCAGTTTAAAAAAGTATCAGAACTGATGTTTTGGATTACAGGAATATTGATTATGACCGCAAGTTTCTGGTTGATGGAAGCTATAGCATGGCTCGCACATAAATATGTGATGCATGGCTTCTTCTGGAATGTACATCAGGATCATCACGTAATGACCGGGAAATTCTTCCAGAAAAATGATTGGTTCTTTCTCATTTTTGCCATTCCCAGTTGGTTGTTTATGATGTTTGGTATTATGGCGGGTTGCGACTGGCGGATGTGGGTTGGTATTGGCATTGCGGTGTATGGAGTGGCTTATACCTTTGTTCACGAGATACTAATTCACCAACGGATAAAATTGTTTAAGCGCACCGGTATTATTTACTTCATTGCTTTGCGCAAAGCGCACCGTGCGCATCACAAACATCTGACAAAAGAAGACGGTGAATGTTTCGGGATGCTGTTGGTTCCTAAGAAATATTTTGAAGCAGCACGGAAAGAGAAAGCGCTTTTTGATAGAGTTTGATTTTACCACAGAGGCACTGAGCCACAGAGAGTATATTTTCTTTGTGCCTCTGTGTCTCAGTGGTTAAACTGAATAACATGAAATACACTTATCTGTTCATTAATCTTTTTTCGCTGTTAGTTCCCTTTATACTCAGCTTTGAAAGCCGCATAGCCTATTACAAAAAGTGGAAATACCTTTTTCCGGCAATGACTGCAACAGCAGTTTTTTTTATTGTTTGGGATGTAATTTTTACTGCCACCGGAGTGTGGGGTTTTAACCCGAAATTTGTAACAGGAATAACTGTGTTTAGTCTGCCTTTGGAGGAAATCCTGTTTTTCTTTTGCATTCCTTACTCAAGCATATTTGCTTATGAGGCTCTTGATTTAAGTTCAAAGTTTAAAGTTCAAAGTTCAAAGTTTGTTTCAGTCTTGCTCCTAGTTGTATGTACTATTTGTGTTATTCTTTTTCATGATAAAGACTACACCTTTTACACCTGTTTGTTTCTTGGTGTTTTTCTGCTGCTACAATTACTATGGATTAAAGGCAGCTACCTCGGCAGATTTTATTTTGCATACTTGGTAATTCTTATTCCCTTTACGATTGTAAACGGTTTGCTAACCGGTAGTTGGATTGGCGAGCCGGTGGTGTGGTATAACAACAATGAAAATCTCGCCATCCGTTTTCTCACCATCCCGGTGGAAGATGTTTTTTATGGAATGCTGATGCTGGGGATGAGTGTCAGTATTTATGAGGAATTGAAAACGAAAAAAGGGTTGTAGTTTTTAAACTTAAAAACTACAACCCTTTTTTAGAACATCAGTGATTTAATTCTCCCAAACCACTTCCGTAGTGCTGGAATACCACATCTCGTATTTACCACGGTGAATTTTCTCTACTTCGTTACGCTTGATTTTCAAGGTAGGAGTGAGGAGTTTGTTTTCCACTGTCCAGTCGCCTTTTAATACTACCATGCGTTTCAGCATTTCGTGTTGGTCAAGTTTTGGGTTTACGATGTTCATGGTTTCGGCAAGGCTGCGTTCAATTTCTTCTTTTGATTTTTTCTTGCCGGCTTCTGAAAGCGTAATCATAGCAATCGGTTGTCCAATTCCATCACCCACCACACAAACCTGATCTACATCTTCATTTACTGAAATCTTCATTTCAATCGGTGCAGGGGCAACATATTTTCCTTTAGTAGTTTTAAAAATATCTTTTACACGACCTGTGATTTGAAGATAGCCTTCACTGTCAATTTTTCCTTCATCACCTGTGCGCAGGTAGCCATCATCGGTAAAATTTTCTTTAGTCATTTGTGGTTCTTTGTAATAGCCCAGCATCAGACCTTCATGTTTGGTAAGCACTTCATTTTGCTCACTCAATTTTACCTGAACATGGGGCAGTGCTTTACCTACATAACCAATTTTAATTTCATGAGGAAGTGTAACGTGCGAGTAGCAGCAGTTCTCCGTCATGGCATACGCCTCTTGAATTTTAATATCTAATCGCTCGAACCAGCGGATAAGTGAAGCAGGCATTGGAGCTGCTCCCACAAAAATATTTTTGGCTTCCGACAAGCCTAAGCCTGCTTTTATTTTCTTTTTAACCACAGAATTAAGGATAGGAATATTCAGGAAAATGTTCAGTTTTTTCTGCGGCATTTTTCCAAGAACACCTTGCTGGAATTTGCTCCAGATGCGTGGCACACCAAGGAACACAGTTGGCTGAACTTCTGAAAGATTTTTAGGGAATTTCTCTAATGATTCACCAAAGGCAATGCTTCCGCCCGAATAGATACCGCCCAGTTCAACTAAGAAACGCTCTGCAATATGGCACAGCGGCAGGTAGGAGAAGAATTTTGATTTGTTGTCAATATCAATCAGTTTCACCGCATTTTCGGCAGTGAATGAAAAGTTGTGAAAACTGTGCATTACACCTTTTGGCATTCCCGTTGTTCCTGATGTGTAAATGATAGTGGCCAGTTCGCTGGGCAGGCGCACAACATCTTCTTCAACAGGTTTTACTCCTTTAATAATTTCATCCCATGTTTCGTAACCGGGTTCGGTATAAAAAGGAAATGAAATGCAGCGCACTCCGGCAGGAACTCCGGGGCGCATGGATTTCCAGTCATCTAATTTTCCTACAAAACAAACCTTTGCTTCGCTGTGTTCCAAAATCAGTTTTACTGTTTCTGAATTCAGATTGGGATACATGGGTACAGATGTATGTCCCGACATCATAATAGCAAGGTCGGAGAATATCCAGTGGGCACAATTTTTTGAGATCAAGGCAATGTTACTTCCTACAGGCAGGTTCATACCTTTCAATGCTGCCGCCATTTTGCGTACCTCTTGTCCTGTTTGTTCCCAGGTCCATTCGTGCCATTTGTCGTTTATTGGCTGGCGAAGAAAAATTTTATCGGGTGTTTCTCTTTCCCATTTGTAAAGCATTTCGAGTGGTGATGAGTAAACTGACATGGTTGGTTTTGTTAAATGGTTAAATTGTTAATATTTATATCGTCTTCAGAATTTGCTAATCAGCTAATTATCTAATCAGCTAATCGTTTACCTTTGCGTTTCAATTTTCAAAAATAGAATTCTCTTTTCAAAACACAAATAATAAATGAAATTAACTACTAAAGTAACCGAACTCTTAGACATTGAATTTCCGATAATCATGGCTCCGATGTTTCTGGTATCAAACGAAGCAATGATGCGTTCGGCAATGGATTCGGGAATTATGGGCTGTTTTCCTTCCCTGAATTACCGCAATGAAGGGGAGTTTGAAGGCATACTTGATAATTTGAATAAATACAAAAAAGAAAATAATGTAACCGGTAATTATGGTGTGAACCTTATTGTGCAAAAGAGTAACCCGCTTTTTGTAAAACACCTGCAAGTTTGTATTGACAAGAAAGTGCCGTTTTATATTACTTCATTGGGCAGTCCTGCCGAAGTGATTGAGAAAGCGCACAGCTATGGAGCAAAAGTATTTTGCGATGTTACCAACGTTGAACACGCACAAAAATGTTATGATTTAGGTTGCGATGGTTTTATTGCAGTAGGGCAGGGTGCAGGCGGGCACGCAGGTCCTTTCCCATTACAGTTGCTGGTTCCTTCATTGAAAAAACAGTTTCCTAATATGCCCGTAGTTTCTGCCGGAAGTGTGGCAACAGGCGAAGGAATCGTTTCGATGTTGGCAGTGGGCGCAGAAGGTGTTTCCATCGGAACACGCTACATTGCCTGCCCTGAAGCAGGAGTAAATGATGCGTATAAAAATGCCATTGTGGATGCAAAAATGAAAGATATTGTAATGACCGATAAAATTTCAGGAACACCTTGTACTATTATCAATACGCCTTACGCAAAGAAAATCGGCTACAAACAAAACTGGCTTGAAAAGAAACTTTCAACCAACAAACGCACAAAAAAATATTTCAAGTTGCTGATTGCTTTCCGTGGAATGAAACGTCTTGAAAAATCTATAAAACCTGCCGGTTACGATACCTTGTGGTGTGCGGGACAAAGCGTTGAAATGATTGATGAGATTATGCCAATAAAACAGATCACTGAAAAGTTTAAAACCGAAACATTTGAAACACTGGCAAAATTGAAACGCTTTTCTGCGAAAGAGGTGTTGGCTTAATTTTAGCCACTAATTTCACCAATTAACACTAATTTATTCGTACAAATTAGTGGATGATTAATTTTTCACTCTACCATCATCTTGAATCCAACTCCGTGAATATTTACGATTTGGATTTTCGAATCTCCTGCAAGGTATTTGCGTAAACGTGCAATAAATACGTCCATGCTGCGACCGGTAAAATAATCATCGTTGCCCCAAACTATTTTCAAAATCATTTCGCGGGTAAGTACTTCGTTGCGGTTGATGCAGAATAGCTTTAATGTGTCGGCTTCGCGTTGGGTAAGTGTTTCTTTATCTTTACCAATGGCAAGTGTAAGGTTGGCGTAATCAAATTTGTACTTCCCGATTTCAAAAACGTTTTTTGCCTCACCGCTTATGTCGTTGTAGCAACGTTTGAGCACTGCTTTTACACGCAGCAAAAACTCCTCGGTACTAAATGGCTTAGTTATATAATCATCAGCACCGCTTACAAAACCTTTAATGCGGTCTTCCTTCATGCTTTTTGCAGTCAGGAAAATGATAGGAATCTTAGGATTAAGTTTACGGGCTTCGGTGGCAATGGTAAAGCCATCTTTTTTTGGAAGCATTACATCAAATATACAGAGATGGTAATGGTTTTTCATGAAATCCTGAATGGCTGCATTGCCGTCTTTTTGCCAACTAATTTTATAACCTTCCATTTCAAGCACGTCTTTTACAACCATACCAAGGTTTTCATCATCTTCTACAAGTAGGATGGAGAGTTTTTCTTTGTTTGCCATAAGTTTTGTTTTTTTAGATAGAACGCAGATTGTTATGATCATTAAGATAATTTAAGATTTGCAAATCTGCGTGAATCATAAAAATCATAACAATCTGCGTCCAATCAATCATTTCTAATAAGGTAAATACACATCAAATCTGCTGCCCTTTCCGCTTTCGCTTTCTAATTTTATAAAGCCATTATGTGCATCGGTTATTGTTTTTACATAAAATAATCCCAGACCGAAGCCTTTAACATTATGCACATCGCCTGTTGGCACACGGTAAAATTTAGAAAAAATATTTTTCTGGATCTCTTTGCTTATTCCTATTCCGTTGTCCTGAATGCTGATGACAATTCCTTTGGCGGTATTTCTTGTTTTAATGCTGATTACAGGCGGCTCAACGGCATATTTAATAGCATTGTCAAGCAGGTTATAAACGATGTTGGTTAAGTGAACTTTGTCTGCTTGTATGGTTGTATGGTCAGCTTTTAAATCACAAGAAATACTGCCGCCTTTTTCATGGATTACCACTTCCATATTTTCAATGGTTTGGCGAATTACGGTATGAACATCAATTGCTGATTTGTTGAGTTTTATTTGTTCTGCATCAATGTCTGCCATTTGCAAAACCTTTTCTACCATTGTTTTTAGGCGGTTGGTTTCGTCCATGATAATGCGGGAGTAGCGGGCGCGTTTTTCAGCAGAACCACCTACTTCTTCACGCATCAGCATTTCGCTGGAAACGGAGATGGTGGAAATAGGTGTTTTAAATTCGTGAGTCATGTTGTTTATGAAATCATTTTTGATTTCCGAAAGCCTTTTCTGGCGAAGGATTACACCCAATGTATAGCCAAAGAAAATAATTACCACCAAAAGTATAATGGAAGAAAATATCCAGATGTCCATCTGGTTCAGGATATAACTTTTCTTAGATGGAAAATACACTCCGAAGTAGTGATTGTCGCCTTTCCAAAGCGGTGGCGGATCATCGGACGATGTTTTTAAATCGTTGCTGTCGCCCATAAGCACATAACGCCCGAATACAATGCTGTCGGTAAAGCAATCGTAGATTCCGTATTCAAAATTTTCGTCAATGTTGCGCTCCTGAAATTCCTTTTTTAGCAATGATTCCAGCAGAAAAGGATGTAACGTATCATTCATACTCACCACAAAATAATTAGAAGCGGGTTGGCGCACGGGTAGCACTTCTGATGAGTCTTTATTCAGTTTTCTTATTTCCTGCGCTACTTCTTGTAGGGCAATGTTTACGCGGTCGTTGAACTCACGGTCTTTGATGTCAAACGCTTTGCGCACCCAAAAAATTTGGGTAACAATTATACCTGCTATGGAAAGCGTGGCA
>JAGVLY010000110.1 GCA_020054035.1 Bacteroidia bacterium
ATATTTTTAGTCGATAAAAAAAGATTATTCATAAGTTGTTAATGGGTGATGGTGCTATTATAAATAAAGTTCGTCCTTGTAAATTCAAAAAGGACTTTCTCAATCCAGCAACAACAATAAACAGTAATTTTGCCCGTTGTTAAAAATAAAGAGTTGAAAGTTTACCACCACATTGATGAGTTTACTGGGAGCGGAAATGCTGTTGTAACTACCGGCACATTTGACGGAGTTCATACCGGCCATCAGGTAATTATAAAACGGCTGAACGAAATAGCGGCAAAAGAAAAGGGTGAAAGCGTGCTGCTTACCTTTTATCCGCATCCGCGTATGGTACTATTTCCTGATGATAATGATCTAAAGCTGCTGACAACACAGGAAGAAAAAATACAATTGCTTGAAAAGTATGGTGTTCAGCATTTGATCATTCATCCTTTTACCAAGGAGTTCTCGCGCCTTACTTCGCTTCAGTTTATCCGCGAAATCCTGGTCAATAAAATAAAGACCAAGAAATTAGTGATTGGCTACGACCATCATTTCGGGCGCAACCGCGAAGGCAGTTTTGAGCATCTGAAAGAATCGGGGCCGTTGTATGGCTTTTCGGTGGAGGAAATCCCGGCTCAGGATGTAGATAATATTGCAGTAAGTTCAACTAAAATACGCCATGCTTTGCAAGAAGGTGATGTGAAAACAGCACAAGAATTTATTGGGCACCATTATACCTTGACCGGAAAAGTAGTTCATGGCGAAAAAAAGGGACGGGAGTTGGGCTATCCTACAGCTAATATTTCGGTAGCGAGCCGATATAAACTAATTCCCGCAATTGGTATTTACGCTGTGAAGGCTGAGGTTGATGGTAAGTTATATGGCGGTATGCTATACATTGGTTCGCGCCCAACGCTTAACGGAAAGTACCAAAGCATAGAAGTTAATATTTTTGATTTTGATAAAGATGTTTATGGTCAGCAACTCACTATCCATTTCATCGGCAGAATACGTAACGATATTAAGTTTGATAATTTGAACCAACTGAAAGAACAATTGGCGGCAGATAAATTAATGGCAATACATTTGCTGAACCAATCAGAAAGATAAATGCAATGAAAAAAGTAATCTTCTTACTTCTCACGTTCTCACTTTCTCACGTTCTCACTGCCAACGCACAGCGCCTTCTTGACTCCACCTCACTTTCGCACGAATATGAATACAAGAGCCTGCAGGAAGCATTGGCAAATCCTGACAGCGTTCATAAACTTTCATTGAAAAGACAAAAGCTGACAACTATTCCTGAAGAGGTTTATTCGCTGCCTTATTTGCAGGAACTTGATCTGACCAACAACAAAATAAAAACACTTCCGCCCGAGATTGCGCGACTGAAAAACTTGAGCTACCTCAATGTTTCAAAAAATCTGCTGGAAACATTTCCGAAAGAGGTGGGGGAGCTGACTAAACTGCAAACACTTATTGCGAGCCAGAATGAAGACCTTTCATCTTTTCCTCCTGAAATGAGCAACTTGAATAAACTTACTTACCTTGATGTTTGGGGAACATCGGTTGGAGAGTTTCCTCATGAATGGCGTGAAATGCAAAATCTGAAATGGATAGACCTGCGCACAATTAATCTTAATAAAGATGAGAAAGCAGCAATTGAAGAACTATTTCCCGATGCAAAAATTTATACATCGGAAGGCTGCAACTGTGGACCATAATAAATGCTGAGCCACGAATTACACGAATTTGCACCAATTTGATTAGTGAAAATTCGTGTAATCCGTGGCTTAATAAATAAGCAACCTCTTTTAGAAAATAGGAGCCTTGCTGATATAAATTCTGTTGCTGTACTCTTTGTTTCCGTTTTGTAATTTAACAATGTAGATACCTGTAGCCAGTTCGGGAGCATCTACTGCGCAACGTCCGCCATTCAGTTGAACAGATTTGCCCGCGATGATGGATTGACCTGCTGAATTGTACATGGAGAAAGCAGCGTTGTTTCCTGAAATGCCATCTGCTTCAATAATGATCTGTCCGCTGCTTTCATAGAATTTAACTTCGTTTTCAACAGTTTCAACTCCGGTAATCATAGGAGCATCAAATTTGATTGAAAATCTATTTTCATCATTTCCGGTTGCAGTAAAATCATAAGATGAAGTTTCAGTAATTTCCTGAATAGTTCCGGTTAAAGCATCTTCAAGGTAAACAGGGTTGCTTCCACCAAAGCCTAACAATTCACCTGCTGAGATGGAGTAATTTCCTGAAGGAGCAGAGAAAGCCAGAGGGATTACAGTTTCGGTGTTATAACCCGGTAATGCATTGATAGAAACATTATCTTCGTATAAACGTGAAGCCAGCATCGGAACTTCGTTTGACATGCTTATCATCTTGTAAGAGTCAAAGCCATCCATATCCTGTGAAGCATTGATGTCAAAGTAAACTAATGTTTCATCCTGAAATCCGCTGCTGCCTGTAACTTTTAGGCGGATAAGTTCTGATATCTCTTCTGTTTTAAAGAAAGAGGTAGTAGAAGTTACTCTTGAGGTTTGCATAGCCGAAATCATCGGGTAGTAATCATTAGCTACTACAAAGAAGGCTTGGAAAGGGGCAATGTAGCGTGAACCTCCGTTTGTTCCTACGGTTCCATTGTAAGAAGTAAACTGTTGAATAGTTGGATTCCAAACATAAATTGAGTTGGTGATGAAATTTTTAACCCATCCGTTTGGCGCATCCCAGTCAATGGAAGAAGGGTAGGGGTTGCCCACTAAATTCCATCCGTTACCACCTGAACCCGGAGTGTAAGACAAGTTTTTGATAGGTGAAACATGGTGTTTGTATGTTCCTGTTATATCAAGTGTAGTAGTGCTGGTAATTTTTGCAGCATAACCGGTCATGTTTACAATTTGTGAAGGCGCTCTGAGGCAATTGTAAGAGAATGGGCTGCCCGAAGCACCGCTTGCTGATTCAAGGAAACTGAAGAAGGTGCCTGTTGGTGAAGAACCGTAGCTATTAGCCACCAGACTGAAATCATCAGCAAAACCGGAAAGACCGGTATCAACTATTGTATCTGTTTTTAAAGGCGATGCAATTAAATGGTTAAATGGTGATGTTGATGCCGGAGCAACAGGAATATAACGCTCAGCAGTAAGTGTGCCTTCAAGATCTCCGTTTCCTCCGCCTGCAATTTGTGCAGTGCCTGAAGCATTAGATTTTAAGGTAAGTGGATTTCCGTAGGTATAGAAAATACCATTGGTAAGAATTATAATACCTGAAACGGTTTGTGAGCCTGAGTTAATGCTTATCATCATGGAGTTATCCACCTCAAGTGTTCCGAAATCGTTGTTTCCGGTTATGCTTTGTGGATTTGGTCCGTCAAATACAACTGAGCCTGTACCTAAAGCGGCAGTTCCATTATTTACTAAGTTTCCTTTTATATGCAGTCTGCCTGCAATACCAACATTTATAGATGCACCACTGTTGATGGTTAGCTTTCTGCAAACAGCGCCATCAGCATTGATGTTGGGTTGGTAAGTTCCTGTATTTATAATTACATCTGTATTTGCATCAGGTAACTGACACCAGTTGCTTGATGTAAACCAGTTATTGTCAGTTGCACCTACCCATGTTCCGGGAGCAGCCCAGCTAATCGTTTTTGTAGCTGTTGAATTTGTTCCTGTCCATACTCCTGAACCATTAGCGGTAAGTGTAGCTGTAAATGATCCTGATTGGGTGTTAGGAGTAAATTGGTAAGTAGCAGGATTTGTTCCTGAGCCACTCCAAGTACCAACTGATTCTCCGCCAGTCCATGCAATCGAACTGAAAGCTCCTGTTGCAGTTGCTCCTGTCATGGTTGCTGTTGAACCCGAGCAAATAGTTCCATTGCTTCCTGCACTGGCTGCAGGTGCCGGAGGCGCAAGGGTTGCAGTTCCGTTTAAAACAACATTGTCAATCTGAAATTTCCCTGATGAATTCCCCATGTTCCAACCGTAAATTCTGAATGTTACAGTTCCGCCAACAGTTGAATTAATGTCTGTAAAATCCCATGTGGTATTGTTATTACTTGCGGCAGGGCTGAAGTTGTTGAAATCTGTAGTGAAGTTTCCTGATCTGTTGTGAGCAACTCTTGCATTTGAAGGTCCTGTTCCCGAACGGTTTTGGTCAAATGAAAGGCTCGAAAGTGCTACATAATAACCTGCGGCTGCTGTAATTGAAAACTCAATATAATAATTGCCATCATAAGAAGTGCCGGTGCTCCAGTTTCCGCTGCTGAAAACTTGCGAAACGCTATTGCAATCTACCGTGTTTCTTGTAAAAGTAGAAAATGTTGCATTTGAAGGTTGAGATACAACACTGGCTGTTCCTCCACAAGCGTAGGATGCAAAGTTATATGTGCCTAATTGTGCAAAGGAATTTAGTGTTAAGGTTATTCCGGTTGCGATTACAAGTAGTTGTTTTTTCATATGGCGGTTTGGTTTTAATGTGTCCCTTAACGCTACCTATTATAGCAAGGTTAAAGAATATCGACAAACGACCTGTTTTAGTTTTATAAATTAATTAACACAAGCTATGAACCTTGCATATATTACTTTTACCCCCGTGGAAGAAACAATAAAAGCGGTAGAAGAGGTTTTTGAGGAACTGGATAAGGAGATAGCTGCTTTTCAAAGTCAGACAAAGTTGCATTGTGTTGCCGGTTGCGGTGCGTGCTGTAAAAAGCCCGATATTGAGGCTACTCCTTTAGAATTTCTTCCTTTTGCTCACTATCTGTATCAGAAAGGAGAGGCCGAAAAGGTTCTGGAACAATTAGAAAGCAATCCGCAAAACATCTGCATCATCTTTAAATCATTTGAAACTGCCACTGGCGGAACTTGTACAGAATATAAATACCGAGGCTTAATTTGCCGTTTGTTTGGTTTTTCGGCAAGAGTTGATAAACATGGTAAATCCGAACTGGCAACCTGCAAGATAATAAAGGAAACGCAGGCCGAAGATTATTATAAAGCAGTTGAAGGAATAGGCGAGGGGCTTGCCATACCCGTTATGCGTGATTATTATTTCCGTCTGCGCTCGGTTGATGCCAGCCTTTCAGATAAATTCTATCCTATTAATATTGCCATTAAAGAGGCCATTGAAAAGGTGTTGTTGTATTATGCCTATCGTTAGCAAATAGTGCTTTAATCAGGCTTTTCGTATCTCAGATAAATCCAGTCTTTTAATACCGTCAGCTTAGCCGGTGCGGCAAGTTCAACAGGTTCGTATTTGCAGGTCTTTATATCGTAATACAGGTCTGCTATCATTTCTGTAAGCGCAATGTCTATGAGCTCTTTTTCCTCATCGGTTGCATCAATGTCAAAATAGGCTCGCAGGGTAAGCAGCTCAGGAATGTAATCAAGGGTTACGCCTCTTAAATTGGGAGTAACAGCACCCAGAAGCGCCCGGTTGGCGCTTAAGATCACTTTTGCCCTTAATGCTATTTCTTCCAGATTCATTTTATTCTCCGAAAAATTCTTTCAGTGAAAACTTCTCTTTCAGCCTCACACCTTTATCAGTATGCTGAACAGTACAGCATTCATTCACGGGGTCATGTTCCAGAAACAGAATGTATTCCTCATCGGCAGCACGCTTCATAAACGGTTCCCGCTCCTGCATAGTAATCAGCGGGCGGGTATCATATCCCATCACATAGTTTACCGGAATATGCCCTACCGAAGGCATCATGTCGGCCATATACACCAGCGTTTTGCCTTTGTACTTTATATGCGGAACCATCATTCCATCGGTATGCCCGTTGGCAAATATCACGCTGATGTTTTCGGTAATACCTTCGCCTTCACTCAAAAATTTCAGTTGTCCGCTTTGCTGAATTGGTAAAATATTTTCGGAGAGAAAACTTGGTTTCTCGCGGGGATTAGGTTCTGTTGCCCATTTCCAGTGGCGTTCGGTACTGTAGTAAACTGCATTTTTAAATGCAGGTTCGTAACCCGTTTTGTCTTTATTAAATTGAATGCTTCCCCCGCAATGGTCAAAATGCAAGTGCGATAAAACCATGTCCGTAACATCATCAGCCGAAAAGCCTGCCTTGTTCAGTGATTTCTCCAGCGTATCATCACCGTGCATATAATAATACCCGAAAAACTTTTCGCTTTGCTTGTTGCCCATTCCGTTGTCAATCAAAAAAAGGCGGTTGCCGTCTTCAATCAGCAGGCAGCGCATAGCCCATGAACACATGTTGTTATCATCTGCCGGATTTAACTTATTCCATATTGATTTAGGAACAGTGCCAAACATAGCACCGCCATCTAACTTAAAGTGTCCTGCGTTTACAGAGTAGAGTTTCATAATTTAGTTGATACATTTAATGAGGTAATAATAGTAAAGATATTGAACAGATGTTTCGCCTAACATTAAATTGAACTTTAAAGCCCGTCTTTCGTAATCAGTTTGCAATTTTTAACAGAACCTTTGTAATAAAACATTGTTTATAGCGTTACCTTAGTATCCGAATTCAGGGAATAACAAATACAGAAAGCAATTTATGATGAACAATTCAGTGAAAAAAATATCCGTTCTTATCGTTACAGCAATTTTCCTTTTCTCCTCTTCAAGCATTACAGCGCAGGAAAGAACTATTTCCGATGAGCCTAAGCTCAAATTTGATGATGTGCTGTCTTTATTGAAGACCCGCTATGTTGATACCGTTGATTTTAATGTGCTGGTAGAAGATGCCATTAAAGGAATGATGAAAGACCTTGACCCGCACAGCGAATATTATACTGCCGAAGAATATGAGAAAATGAACGAGCCTTTGCAGGGAAACTTTGAAGGCATTGGTGTTCAGTTCAATATTACACGTGATACCATTGTGGTGCAATCACCCATCTCAGGCGGTCCGTCTGAAAAACTTGGCATCCGCTCGGGCGATAAAATTGTAAAAGTTGAAGGAAAAAGCGTTGCAGGAATAAAGATTACCAACAACGATGTGATTAAAAAACTGCGTGGCGATAAAGGCACTACCGTTAATGTAAGCATATACAGACGTGGTGTAAAAGACTTGATTGAATATGCTATTGTTCGCGATAAAATTCCAATTTTCAGTGTGGATGCTTCGTATATGCTGACACCCGAAATCGGTTATATCAAAGTAAACCGTTTTGCCGAAACCACCATGGATGAGTTTCGTGCAGGATTGGATAAACTGAAAGCGAAAAATGTAAAGCACTTGGTATTGGACTTGCGCGGAAACTCAGGCGGCTATCTGAAAACAGCTATTGAACTTTCTGATGAATTTCTGAAAGACCGCGAAATGATCGTTTATACCGAAGGTGCTTCAAGTCCTAAACGTGATTATATTGCTACCACCCGCGGAGCATTTGAGCAAGGAAAATTAGTGGTGCTGATTGATGAAGGTTCTGCATCTGCTTCTGAAATCGTTTCAGGTGCTGTGCAAGATTGGGACAGAGGATTAATTATCGGGCGCAGATCGTTTGGAAAAGGATTAGTACAAGGACCATTCCGTTTGCGTGATAACTCTTGGTTGAAAATTACAACAGCACGCTATTATACACCAACAGGACGTTGCATTCAACGTTCGTATGACGAAGGAATTGATGAATACCGCAAAGAAGATGAGAGACGCGTGGCAAGTGGTGAGCTTTTTCATCAGGACAGCATTAAACTTGCTGATTCTTTGAAATACTACACACCTAATAACCGTGTGGTATTTGGCGGTGGTGGTATTATGCCAGACATTTTCATGCCTTTAGATACATCTGAGAACTCAAGATATTTGACAGAAATTTATGCACAGGGAATTTTAAATGACTTTGTAAATGAATACATAGATGGAAAGCGTCAGGAGTTTGCAAGTCTTTATCCCGACTTTGAAACGTTTGATAAAAAGTTTGTTGTTGACCAGAAATTGTTTGATGAGTTTTTGGCCTATGCTGATAAAAATCTTGCAGAAAAATCAAAAGCAGATTCAATTACTGTAGTTGACGAAGATGGTGAAGATGTAAAAGTTGCCAATACTAAAGTTGCCGGAGATAAAACACCAGAAGAGATAAAAGCAGAAGGAATAAAAACTTCGGGTGCGCATCTTAAAAATCGCATCAAAGCATATGTAGCACGCACATTATGGCAGACCGAAGCATTTTTCAGAGTAATCAATCAGGCTAGTCCAGAAGTGCAGAAAGCCATTAAGGTTATTAATGATAAAACTTTTGAGGAAATGAAGATTGCGAGTAAGTAATCATTTAAATCAATCTATACGAAAAGCGGTCTCGCCTTAGGTGAGACCGCTTTTTTTATGCCTGAAAAAATATTTTCTTGAAAATGTAATATTCTACTTCCACTAGCGTTATTAAAATATAGTCATGCCATTATTGAGAAAAATCCTACTCGTTTTTTTAATCTCCAAACCATGAAGACAGTAATTGTTTTTCTTTTCTCGCTGCTCAGCTCTTCAGGTCTGATAGCACAGATAGTTCAGACTTCTCAACTTTCGGCACTAATAAAAAAATGTTATTCTGATTCAGTTCAGAAAACCGAGCGGCTTGCAGCACTTAAATTTCACAATCTGATTAATCAATATCGTAAAGAGAATAAAATAGATACACTTTCGTGGGACGATTCGTTATGGTTAGCCTCTCGCAACCACAACATCTGGATGGGCGAAAATGCGAAGCTCTCGCACACACAAACAGAAGCGACAAAATATTTTACAGGCAAAAGTCCGGGCGACCGATATAATTATGCTACTGCAAATAAAGGTCGCAGTTCATGGTCGGGCGAAAATGCTTTGTATAACTATAATGATAATGGAGCAACAGTTGAGGAAATAAGCGAAACAATGGCAAAGGCTGCATTTAGTCAATGGGAAAATTCTCCCGGGCATGATGAGAATATGCGTGCACCGCAAAGTCATTCACATGGTACAGCTTTTTATCTTGAACCTGACGGACCAGTTTGGGCAACCGATTTATTTTCATATCAACGATTTGATAAACCTGATTTATCAGTAAGTAAAGAACTTGCTTCGGCAGACAAAGAAGTGTTACAAAACAAGAATAAAACCACCGGTAACAAAACTGAAACAGTTAAAAAGATAAGGATTAAAGATGCAGTAAAATTGAGCAGTAATCTTCTTGTAACGCTTGAAAACAGTAGTAAAGCAAAAATTAGTAAGTCAGCTAAAAAGGCGGCACAACAACATGCTGATTATATTGCTTATTCTAAAAAAATTACACATAACGAAATGAAAAACAAACCGGGCTTTTATGCACCTACTCCTGAACAACGAATGATGAAAGCATCGTTTGGTTGGTATTTTTTTCAGCAAAAGAAAACCCCTGTTTCCGAGAGCATAACGCAATTACAATTTACTGTAATACCTTCGGATTTATCTGAGTTAACAGATAAAATTGTAACCGCTCTTGATGTGGAGAAAGAATTGCAAGGAAATCCTGTTGCCGCAGGTTATGGAGTTGCTTTTAAGCAAATAAAAAACACACTGAATATTTATGTGGTAAGGGTTGAGCGGGTTAAGCCAGAAAATCAGTTTTTGTCAGAATTAAGTAGTAAATAGATTTTCTTTTTTGTTGCTGTAAGTGAGTTAGTTATTGATTACTTTAAACAATATCTAAAAATAGATGTTGTAACATGTATATTGATAAAATAATTAACCTAAAACTTAAAAAAATGACAAAAACATTAGCAACAGCAGGAGCAGCAATTCTTGCAACAGCATCAACAACAGATGCACAAACAAAATGGAACTTTGATGCATCACACACCAAAGTGGAATTTACGGTTCAGCACTTATTAATAAGTGAAGTAACCGGAAATTTTAAAGTATTTGAAGGAAGCGTTTTTTCACCTTCAGAAGATTTTACAAACAGCGACATCCAGTTTTCTGTTGATATTGCCAGTATTAATACTGATAATTCTGATCGTGATAATCACCTGAAGTCAGATGATTTTTTCAATGCCGAAAAATTTCCGAAAATGACTTTTAAAAGCACTTCATTTAAAAAGGTGGATGGCAAAAATTACAAACTGGCTGGTAATCTTACCATCCGCGACATTACAAAGCCCATAACCTTTGATGTTGTTTACAACGGAATAGCAAATGATCCTTGGGGAAACACCAAAGCCGGATTTAAACTGAAAGGTGAAATCAGTCGTTTTGATTACAACCTGAAATGGAATGCTCTTACTGAAATTGGTGGAGCTGTAGTTGGCGAAATAGTTGAAATCACTGCCAAAGTAGAGCTGGATAAAGAAAAAGCGAAGTAATTTAAATTGTATCTTAATACGGAGGGCGTATCTTTGTGCGCCCTCTTTTTTTTAACATGAAGTTAGAAGACGAAATATCTCAACCGAAATTCAAAAGCGAATACCAGAAAGCTGCGTTGAATATTATTTACACGTGCAACTGGTTTACTTCGCAACATTCAGCTAAGCTAAAGCCGCATGGAATTACGCAACAGCAGTATAATATTTTAAGAATATTAAGAGGACAGCATCCTAATCCAGCTTCTATAAAGCTGCTCAAAGAGCGCATGATGGATAAAATGTCAGATGCTTCGCGTTTGGTGGAAAAATTGAGAATTAAAGGGTTGCTTGAACGAAAAGTCTGCAAGGCTGACCGCAGAAACGTAGATGTTGTTATTACTCAAAAGGGTTTAGACCTGCTTATTTCACTTGATTATCTAGATGATAATTTCAAAGAAATTATTGCTTTGAATCAAGATGAGGCAAAACAATTAAACGAATTACTCGATAAACTGCGCGGGTAGTTTTATAACGAACTCCAGGTAAATTCCACTGCTTTTGCAGCTTTCGTTCCTGCTTTTATTCTTCCTTTAAAAACCACAGTTTCATTTTCTTCAATGCCTCCGCTCCAAGGGTTTTCGGTAAAATGACCCGTTATGCTGATGGTGCCCAACTCTTTGTGAGAAAACTGAACAGATAATGTATCCTGTGAAGCGGTGAATTTTCTTGCCGTGAGGTCAATCATTTCTGCTGTTTCTTCAATTTCAAGAGACAATGTTGCTGCCTCACTTTTTTGCAAAGAAAGACTGCGAAAAGTATACTTGCCAATAACTACAGGTTCGCTTAGTTCTGTTTGCCAATAAGTACCATCGGCATCAAATTCAGTTTTGAATTCTTTCTCCTGTTCTTCGGGCAACTCTTTTTTTGATGATTCGAAAAAGCCTTTTTCTTCTTCTTCAACTACCGCTTCATCTGATGGCGGCTGCAACGGACTTACTTCTTTCTTATCTTCTCCGCAGGCAAATAGCAAAGCAATTGCAGGTACGAGCCAAACTTTTTTCATTAACAGTTGTTTTGAGTTGTTGGGCAAACCTAAATGATTTTTTGCAGAAAAAAAATCAGAGATGGTTCTCTCTGTCAATTAAAAATCAAATACCATCAGAGAAAAGATAAAATGTAATTTCGCGAAAAATAAATTCTCTATGCAAAAACTTATTATTCCATTTATCGCCCTTGTAATTACCTCCTGTGGCAACAGCACAAAACCCACCGAAAGTCAGGATAAAACCTTTGATGTTTTTAAAGAAGCTTTTGTGGAAGAGCTTTGGAAAACCTATCCTGAATGGGCATCTTACAATGGTTATTACAAATATGATTCGGTGCTTTCCGTTCCTGATGAAAACAGAAGGAACGCTGAACTTGCATTTGCAGGCGTATGGTTGGACTCACTTAACAAGTTTGATGTGAAACAACTTTCTCCTGTAAATAAAACCGATTTTCTGATGATAGAAAATCAGTTGAAATCAACGCAGTTTTATGCCAACGAATTTAAATCGTATGAATGGAATCCTTCAAGCTATAACCTTGGTGAAACCTTTGCCAAAATGATAAATGAGCAGTATGCACCGCTGGATGAGCGTTTGAGAAATCTTTACAAACGTTTGGTGCGTGTTGATGATTATTATGCTGCTGCAAAATCAAATATAAAGCAACCGACTATTGTTCACACTACACTTGCTATTTCACAAAACAGAGGTGCGGCAGAAGTTTTTGGTGCTGCCGTAATTGATTCAATTGATAAATCAGGTTTATCTTCACAAGAGAAAGTAGATTTGAAAACTGCCGTTGAAGAAGCTAAGCAGGCTGTTTTGGGTTATGCTGATTGGTTAGAAAAAGATATTCTGCCTACATTGAATGAAAAGACTGCACGTTCGTTTCGTTTAGGAAAAGATTTATTCACCAAAAAATTTGACTACGAAATAACATCGAGTTACAGTGCGGAGCAGATTTACAACAAAGCATTGGAGCACAAGAAAAACCTGCACGGTGAAATGGCAAAGCTTACCAAGCAACTTTGGCCGAAATATTTTAAAGATAAAGTGATGCCTGCCGACAGTTTGTTAGCTATCAAAGAAATGATAGGTGCGCTTTCATTGAAACACGTTCATCGTGATTCATTTCAGTTTGCTATTGAGAAACAAATTCCGGAATTGACGGCCTTTGTAAAAGATAAAGACCTTCTTTATTTAGATCCTTCAAAACCGTTGGTGGTGCGTGTTGAGCCTGCGTATATGCAAGGTGTTGCGGGTGCGTCTATTTCTTCACCCGGTCCGTATGAGAAGAATGCAAACACGTATTATAATGTTGGTCCGCTTACGGGTTACACACCCGAAGCAGCTGAAAGTTATTTGCGTGAATACAACCATTATATGTTGCAAATTCTGAATATCCATGAAGCAATTCCAGGACATTATGCGCAGTTGGTTTACAGCAATCAATCGCCAAGCAATATTAAAAGCATACTCGGAAATGGTGCTATGGTTGAAGGTTGGGCGGTTTATACCGAGCGCATGATGCTTGAAGAAGGTTACGGAAACAACGAACCCGAAATGTGGTTGATTTATTACAAATGGAATTTACGTGCTACTTGTAACACCATCTTGGATTACAGCATTCACACCGCAAACATGAGCGAAGAAGATGCCATGAAACTGATGGTGAACGAAGGCTTTCAGCAGGAGAAAGAAGCTGCAAATAAATGGAAACGTGCCAACCTTACACAAGTTCAGTTGTGCAGTTATTTCACAGGTTATCGTGAGATTTATGATTTCCGTGAGGAGGTGAAAAAGATGCAGGGCGACCAGTTTAAACTCAAAGCATTTCATGAGAAATTTCTTAGTTATGGAAGCGCTCCTGTAAAATATATCCGTGAGTTGATGTTGGAAGATTTGAAAGAAGGCAGCCAATTAGCCAATTAGAATTATGAAGAAAATGGTTGCCACAGATTTCACGAATTTTCGCAGATTTTAAAATAATTTAAAATCTGTGAATGAAATCTGTGCTAATCTGTGAAATCTTTGGCAAAAAATATTTTGAATAATTATAGGCTACAACACGAACACATTAAAACTTAAATACCTGAACACATTTTGCTTGACGCGATAAAGAAAAAATTACAGTCTATAAGACTTCGTTGCAGTGAAAGCGATGAGAAAAGTACGTTTGATATTGCATTGTTCAGTACAGTGGATGATATTCCTTTTGAACATTGGAACAAGGTGTTGAATAAAGAGAAATTGCCGCTTACCATTCCCTATCTGGCGGCAGTGGAAGTGAAGCCTGCACGCAACATGAGTTTTCATTATGCTATTGTTTACAAGGATATTGTTCCTGTTGCTGTTTTGTATTTTCAGGAGTTTGATTTTTCTCTGGCTAACATCAGTCGCAATGTGAACGTGGCAAGGATTGAAAGTATATTAAATGGTTTGAAAAAGTTAGCAGGTGTTTCTGTTAACGGAAGTGAAGGTGTTGCTGCCCGTTTGCTGGTGTTTGGAAATACTTACACCACTGGTGAATACGGCTTTCATTATACCACAGATTTTCACAAAGAGAAGTTGAGCGACATTATTGTGATGGCAACGGATAAAATTATAGCAGGTCAAAAGAAGAGCGGAAAAATAAATGCTATTCTCCTTAAAGATTTTTACAAAACAAGAGATCAACAGCTTTTAGGAATTAAGAATAACAGCTTCCATGTTTTCAACGTTCAGCCTTCGATGGAACTGACCATACAGCCGGAATGGAAAACGTTTGAGGATTACCTTGCTGCCTTTTCTTCCAAGTATCGTGTGCGAGCAAAAAGTGCATTGAAAAAAGGATTGAGGCTTACACAACGTGAGTTTACTGCCGATGATATTTCAGCGCATTACGAAAAGATAATGCAGCTTTATACCAACGTTGAAGAGAAAGCAGATTTTCAGTTGGTAACCATCAGCAAAACGTATTTCTATGATTTAAAGATTGCATTGGAAAATAATTTTGTATTCAAAGCATTTTTTCTGGAAGGCGAGTTGGTAGCTTTTGTTACGCTGCTCCACGGAAATGATTGTCTGGAAGCCAATTTTGTGGGCATGAATTACGACTATAATTTAGAAAATTGCATTTATCAGAACATCCTTTACGATGATGTGAAAATGGCGATTGAGCGCAAGGTAAAAGTTCTCTACTTTGGTAGAACAGCATTGGAAATAAAAAGCACGTTAGGAGCCGAGCCTTTGGATATGTTCCTCTTTGTTAAACACACTAACAGCATCACTAATTCAATCCTCGGCACCGTGATGGCAAATCTTAAACAGGCAGAGTGGATACAGCGCAGGCCGTTTAAGGATGTGGAGGAAAAGGTAGAAGGATAGAAATGAAGTGCTCTATCCGATATTGACGGGAACGAGGAAATTCCTATATCTTTGCGCGCTTTTTTCAATTAGCTGATTAGCGAATTAGCAGATGAGATAATTGAAAAATTGCCTGTTTGGCTATATCAGCTAATCAGCTAATCAAATCATCAGCTAATTAAAAACTATGGGATTACAATGCGGAATAGTGGGTTTGCCAAATGTGGGTAAATCAACCTTGTTTAACTGTTTATCAAATGCCAAGGCACAGGCGGCTAATTTTCCGTTCTGTACTATTGAGCCGAATGTGGGCGTTATTACTGTGCCTGACGAGCGCCTGAACAAACTGAGTGAGTTTGTAAAACCCGAGCGTGTAGTGCCTACCGTTATTGAAATTGTGGATATTGCCGGTCTTGTAAAAGGCGCGAGCAAAGGCGAAGGGCTTGGAAATAAATTCCTTGCCAACATTCGCGATACCAATGCTATTATTCACGTGCTGCGGTGCTTTGAAGATCCTAACGTAGTGCATGTTGATGGTTCGGTTAATCCTATCCGCGACAAAGAAACGATTGACTTTGAGTTGCAACTGAAAGATCTTGAATCTGTGGAGAAAAAGATGCAGAAACTGGAACGTTCTGCAAAGACAGGTGATAAAGATGCAAAGAAAGAATACGAATTGCTTAGCATTTTTAAAAACCATTTAGAACAGGGCAAATCTGCCCGCAGCGCACCTGTTGAAGGCAAAGACCGTTTTGTGATTGACGACATTCATTTGCTTACCGATAAGCCTGTGCTTTACGTTTGCAACGTAGACGAGGCTGCGGTAGTGAACGGAAATAAATATTCAGAGCTGGTAAAAGAAGCAGTGAAGAACGAAGGTGCCGAAGTGCTCCTGATTTCTGCCGCAATTGAATCAGAGATTGCATCTATGGAAAGTGCTGATGACCGTAGGGACTTTCTTGCTGATCTTGGCTTGACTGAACCCGGAGTAAATAAACTGATTAAAGCTGCTTACCGCTTGCTTAACCTTTCAACGTACTTTACCGCAGGTGTAAAAGAAGTGCGGGCATGGACCATCACCAAAGGCATGACTGCTCCGCAGGCTGCCGGAGTTATTCACAGCGATTTTGAAAAAGGATTTATCCGTGCCGAGACTATTAAATACAACGACTTCGTTAGCTTCGGTTCAGAGGCTGCCGCCCGCGAAAACGGTAAACTTACCATTGAAGGTAAGGAGTATGTAGTAGGGGATGGCGATGTAATGCACTTCAGGTTTAATGTCTGAAGTGTTGATTACTGCCCCTCACTTCAAAGTTCAACTATCTAAAATACGCTTTTAACTACAGTTTGGAGCTAACTTAACTACAGTTTGTGGTGACTTAGGTACAGTCCTTAGTGAGTTAAGTACAGTTTGATGTGAGTTAGATACAGTTTGCTGTGACTTAAATACAGTCCTCAGTGACTTAGATACAGTTATTGGTGACTTAACTACAGTTTGATGTGAGTTAGGTACAGTTTACGGTGAGTTAAGTACAGTCCTTGGTGACTTAACTACAGTTTCAGCTACAGTTAAAATTACAGTTTAATAAATGATTGCCTGTTGAGGCAAACCGTTTCCAGACCATAGAGGGATGTTATTTTTTCTTAGGCTCAGACTTGTCGTCTTTCTTCTTCTTTTTCAGTTTCAGATCGTAAGAATAACCGATGCCAAGAATGAAATCAGTTTCAGGGTTGGCAGTATTCAACTCATGTTGCAGCCGGAAAAAGCAATCGATCGCGTTCCTGTTTTTTAAATCAAAAGAAGCCCCGAATGTTAAACGGTAACGATCAAAATTGCGCTGGCGTGGGTTGTTGAGCGGAAGAAATAATTCAAACTCAGCATAAGGACTGAAGCGTTTGTTCACTTCATATTCCACGGAGAACTTGTTGCGGTTATAAGCAGGGTAGGAGTATGGTTTCCTGTTTTCGTTGTAAGTAATATCGGTAAATCCTTTCTGAAATCGGGTGCGCAGCTTGAGCGTTAGCTTCCCGAATTTTTTCCTGCCTTCTGCATCAATATTGTAACGGTGTGCTGTTGTGTTAATGTTGTCTGCACTGTAGCGCATAGAAAAGCGGTAGCCAACATTAAATCTCAGATATTTATTGGATTTAAAGGTCAGGTCTGGCTCAAAGAAAACAGTTCCTAGGCGTGTTGAATTGTCTTTCATCCTCAACTGACATTGAACGCTCGCACTAAATTTTTTAGAAATATCAGTCTTCAGTGTAGCCCATGCCCACGTTTGAAAATCATTGGTCTGCGCAAATGAAGTAAGCGCAGCAAACAGAAAAATAAAAAGGAATGATAATTTTCTAATCATCATCATCGTTGTCCTGAGCAGAATTAGCATAGCTGTCAACCTTATCTTCGTAATAGAAAATATGCAGGAAAGCCACATCGCGCAGAAAATCAATTTTCTCCAAGCGGGTACGGGTAATGGTAAGTCCTGTGCGTTTATTCAAGTCTTCAATCAGTTTATCCTTGTTCTCGGGCTTTATCAGTTCAATGTTATCATACACTACCAGCTTCTGTGTTTCGTGGCGCAGCAGCCACATTTTTTCAAGCGCATACGTAGCTCCTAGAATAGCCATGTTGGTAAATACTAACTCAGCCCAACTGATTTTTTTATTTGCCAACGCATTGATAATTGCCAACCCAATAACAATAAACAGGTAGGTCATTTCCTTAATCGGCAACGCCTCTGTGCGGTAACGCAGAATACCAAACACTGCAAACAAACCAAAAGCAAAACCCAGTTGCAGCTTTACATTGCTCAGTAAAAAGCTGATAAAGAAAATAAGGATGTTGAAAATGATGTAGGTGAACAGGTAGTCTTTGCGCTTTTGTATCGGATAATATAATAGACGCACAATAATGAACATGACAATAAAGTCAAACAGAAATCTGAATAGCAGTTCAGTAAAATCATTGACGTTAAGCAGCTTTGTTCCTAGTAATTCCATCGTTTTGCAGTTTGTTTATGGTGTGTAGTTTTGGTTTAAAGTTATTGTGTTTCAGGTGCGGATAAATAAGCGCAGTGCCAATGCAGTATTTGCTCATGTTGTCTTCCCGTATCTTTAGTTCACGCAGGGCGGAAATAGCTCCGCTCTTTACCGAAAATTTGCTTTGTTTTATTTCGGCAATTACAATTCCGGGCAGCGTCACTTCTTTGCCGTTGCGCGAAAAACGCAGATTGAAATCAATAGTTGCGCGTTCGTTCTCTTCGTTGTTTACAAATGTAAGGCGTGAGAATTCCACTTGCAGCTTTGCTTCTAACTGTGTTGCATCAAGCGTGGTTTTCTTATTAATGAATGCAATTGATTCAGCCGTAAGTGTTTGCTCGATCAGCTCTTTTCGTTTGCGTGATTTATCCGTTCTTCCTTTGTTGTTCTTGTGTTTTATCTCCAGGAAAAACATCTTGGTATCGTTGTAGCTGCGGAAGCGGATTTTGTAGCGGCCCGATTTTCCGCGGTGGTGGGTGAAGTAAAGTTTTGAATCAGCTGTGTCGTAATAAAGTGAGTTGTAGTCAGCATAGCGCAGCGGATTGGTTTCCAGCAGGCGATAACCGTCTTTTATTTTTTCAAGAAAGGGCAACAGCTTATCAACCGGAAAAACAAACTTGGTGTCCATGCGGTTAAGCAACTGCACGTTGTCCATCTCGCCCAAAGTAATAGGGCGAAAGGTTTGCAGTACAGGAACTATAAGTTTTGCCGTAGTGTTTACGCTCATTTTTTAATAACGATGTCTTCCAGTTCTATAGTTGAGTTGTTGTCAGTTATTTCTACTTCCTTTATCACCGCTTCGTTTCCCGATGCGCAGGTGTCGCAGCGCGAGTAACAGAATACCTGGTAAGTTCCTTTGTTTAGGTATTGGAATTTGAAAGAGCCATCGTAGCTGGTGCGGAAGTCATCATCATACGTTGTTCCGTCACCGTAAATAATGTACACGCGCTCTTCTTCACCATAATATTCGGCCAGAAGGTTGCCCGCCTGCGAATATTCTTTTACATATACTTTTCCTGTAATAGTTGATGTTCCGCCAACACCTTCTTCTTTTGTGCAGGAAGAAAGAAAACAGTAAGCAGTAAGCAGTAGGCCGTAAGCAGTTAGTTTTTTCATTACCGGATGATGATTAGTTTTGAATAATTAGTTTTTTCTGAGTTAACGGTAAGCAGGTAAGTGCCGCTTGCAAGATTAGCTTTTTCAAGCACGTAGTTGTTGGTGCAGTTGTTTGCGGTAAGTATTTCCCTTCCCGCTAAATCATACAGATGCAGATTGTGTTTTCCTTCAGGCATATAAACGATTGTAGTCTCTGTAAATGGATTTGGAAATACAGATATGTTGTTCTCTGCTTCAGTCAGTGTTTCAATTGCGGTGGTAGTATCTCCCGCAATCTTATAGGCATAAATATCAAAATCGCCTGAGCGTTTATCCTGAAAAGCGAAGATCGATCCGCCTGTTCCGTCACTTACATTTTTAGGACCGGTCTGGTTATCAGTTGCTGTACCTACAGCAACCCCACCGCTTGTCCAAACAACAGCACCGGATGAAGAAATGCGTTGTGAATATACATCCCAAATACCTGCAATGGAATCCTGCCACACTACAATAGCTCCTCCGTTTCCATCACCCACTGAGTTTGGATTTATCTGGTTGCGCGAAGCGTTGGAGATCAATACACCATTGGCAGTCCAGAGGTTGTTGCCGTTCAGGTCTACCTTTTGTGAATAGATATTTACATTGGTGCTGCGCGCATCTTTCCAGGTAATAATCGCTCCGTCAGTAATATCTTCGGTGGTCATATCAATAGCGCTTTGGTTGCCGATGATAGCACAAACCTGAATGCCGTTAGCAGTCCATTGTGCAGCACCTGATGAGTTGATGCGTTGGGCATAAACATCGTATCCAGCACCTGTGTTATAATGTTGCCACGCAAGGATTACCGCACCTGAATTGTCAATCGCCATTTTAGGATTTATTTGCGAGTTGTCTGCCGTGCTTACCGGAACACCGTTTGCTGTCCATTGCACCGCACCTGACGAATTCAATTTCTGGCAATAAATATCATAATTACTTCCGTTGCGTCTGTCCTGCCACGCAATATAAAACAATCCGTTGCCGTCTGTTTCAATTTTAGGATTAACCTGATTTTGTGATGAAGTGCAAACAGCAACACCACCTGAAGTCCATTGCGTGACACCGTTGTTATTGATGCGTTGTGCGTAAATATCCCAGTTGCCGTTTACGGAATCTTCCCATACAATAACTGCACCCTGAGCGCCATCGCTAACAATGCGTGGTCCCGTCTGGTGCGAATTTTTCACCACCACACCAACACCGTTGGTTGTCCACAGAATAGTGCCGGATGAATCAATTCGCTGTGCATAAATATCGCGGTTGCCGCTGCGCCAGTCTTGCCAAGTAATAATGGTGCCGCCTACTCCGTCTTCGGTTAATACCGATGCTGTCTGGTCGGCACTGTTGGTGCAGACTGCTACACCGTTGTTGGTCCACATGTTGGTTCCGTTAGAGTTTACGCGTTGTGCAAAAATATCGGCAACCACTTCATTCGGGTCATTTCGGAAATCAACCCAACTCATAATACCTCCCCCTTTGGTATCGCTTACAATGCGCACATCTTGCTGGTCGTTTGATTGGGTACAAATAAGATTATTAATTGTGGGATTCTGGTTCCATTGTGCAAAAGCCGTTAGTGCCGTTGACGAAAATAGAATTAAAGTGTAGAGTTTTATCATTCGGGGTTGAAGTTAAGCTATTGTTGCTAAATTGTTATGCTAATATAGATGTGAGCCCCAAAGAGGTCGCCAGACCAAGCATACCTGACTGTATTCAGCCAAATGAAAGGAATGAAAGTAGGATTAGTTCTTTGCCGAAAGGCTGTCGCCTTTCAACTTTGCTTCAAACTCGCGTATCAGTTCTTCCTCACTTTTGCCAAGGTTGGCAATAGAGTATTTAGCATCTTCTGCTAATTTATGCTCAGGAAAATCGCGGATGAATTTCTCGTAACACCATTTTGCTTTTTCGGTGTTTTGCAACTGAGTTTCGTAAATAAAGCCTTGCATAAACAAGCTGTAAGGCGCTTTATCGGCTTTCGGGAATTTCTCGTAATACTGCTCAAAATACTTGATGGCAACATTGCTTTGCATAGCACCCATGCTTACCTCACCGGCTTTAAAAAGATAATCTTCCGCTTTTTCGTCCTCAGGATATTGCTTCACAAAATCAGCATATAGGGCAATCATATCTTTGGCTTTTGAAAAGTCAACAGTCATGGTTGAATCGCCATACAATTCTTTTTCTTTGGCAGCTATAGCCTGTTCCAATTTTTGCTGTTCGCTGGTGCAGGAAGCGAGAGTAAGCAGTAGGGAGTAAGCAGCAGGCAGTAAGTAGTGTTTCATGTATATTTATTTTATCAGCGAATAACGAATTGGTCGCGAATATACGAATGCGAAATCCCTATTCGTATATTCGAAAAAGGATTAGCTATTCGTTGATGCGTTTATCGTTTCGCGAATTTCATTTTGTAGTTTACATCCACAATCCCTTTTGAAATATCGGTCAGCTTACCTTTCAGCAAACGTTTTTTCAAAGGGCTTAAATGGTCGGTAAAGAGGATGCCTTCCAGGTGATCGTATTCATGTTGAATAACACGGGCAACCACACCATCAAATTTTTCTTCGTGCAGTTCAAAATTGTCGTCTTCATACTCCAGAATTAATTCGGGCTTACGTTCTACATCTTCGCGTATCCCCGGAATGCTCAGGCAGCCCTCGTTAAAATTCCATTCCTCACCTTCTTCTTCCAGTATGCGCGGATTAATAAAGGTTCGTTTCCAGTTTTCCAATTCAGGATATTCATCAGCAAAAGGTGATGCATCAATTACAAAAAGTCGTATTGATTTCCCGATTTGAGGGGCTGCCAATCCCACGCCCTTGCTTGAATACATGGTTTCATACATGTCCTGTATCAGCTTGTCAAGGCCGGGATAATCGGGGTTAATTTCTTCGGCTACTTTTTTCAGAACGGGGTCACCGTAGGCTACTATGGGAAGAATCATTTATTTTAATTTTAAGGGTGCAAAGATAGATATTGTGTTTATCAACGAATAACGAATTATCAAAACGAATATACGAATGTCGAAATTCCTCATTCGTATATTCGTAAAGGATTAGCTATTCGTTGATGAGCTTAATCGCTCCATATAACTTTGCAGAATAATGGTTGCACTGATGGTATCAACTAATTCTTTATTCTGGCGTGCTTTTTTTCCCAGTCCTCCATCAATCATCGTTTGAAAAGCCATTTTGGAAGTAAAGCGTTCATCTTCGCGTTCAATCTTGTGATTTGGAAAATGCTTTTGCAATTGTTTTATAAATAACTCTGCACCGGCTGCCGCTTGTGCCGGCTGATTGTTCATGCGTTTTGGCTCACCTACAACGATACATTCCACTTCTTCTTTTGCAATGTATTTTTTCAGAAATTCAATGGCTTCATGCGTAGCAACTGTGGTAAGCCCGGTAGCAATAATTTTTGAAGTATCGGTAACGGCAATGCCTGTACGTTTGCTGCCGAAATCTATTGCCAGAATTCTACCCATTTACAACCACTTTTTCTTTTTAAAATAAAACATCATGGCAATAAAAAGCACAATACAAATTCCCCAGAAAGTAGGGTAGGCGTATTGCCATTGTAGTTCAGGAAAATATTTAAAATTCATGCCGTAAACACCGGCTAAAAACGTGAGTGGAATAAAAATGGTAGAGATAATGGTGAGCACTTTCATCACCACATTCATGCGGTAGCTGATGCTGGAAAGGTGCAGATCCATAAGGCTGGAGACAAGGTCGCGGTAGGTTTCAATAGACTGAATAACGTGAATGGTATGATCGTAAATATCACTCAGGTATTTCAGGTTATTGTCCTGAATTAAATCAGATTCTGTTTTGCTGAGTTTGGACAGTGCCTCACGCAAAGGGAAAACCGATTTGCGCAGGTAAATAAGGTCTTTCTTTACATTCAGTATTTCGCGCAGATTGTTTTCTTCGTTGTCGTTTAATGTTTTTGTTTCTAAATTTTCCAGTTGGTCGGCTGAGTGTTCAAGTACCACAAAATAATTATCAACTACCACATCAATCAGCCTGAAAAAAAGAAAGTCAGAACCTTTGCTGCGTACCTGTGCCGTAGCGTCAAGCAGGCGTTTGCGAACAGGGTCAAAAAAATCACCCGGTGCTTCCTGAAACGAAATAACATAGTTTTTTCCTAACACAACGGCTACCTGTTCAAACTCTATTTTCTCTTGATCATTTACCGAAATCATCTTCAGCGTGATGAACAAATGCTTTTCAAATTCTTCGTATTTTGGTATGTGTTCGGTTTGCTGAATATCCTCGAGCAAAAGATTATGTAATCCGAAATGCTTGCCTACCTTTTTCAACAGCTCAACATCGTACAGGCTGTTGATATTGATCCAATGAAATTTATCGTCTGTGATTTCCTTAGCCAGGTTATTTGCATCAACATCGCAGTTCTCGTTATAAAAACCGGGGGTGTAACTGATGTTGCTGATAAGCACCTGCTCAACGCCCGGCTTTTCGCCAACAGGCACCAGCGTTCCGAAGGGAAGACTTTCGCGTTTTTTTCTCCTGCTTTTCCCCATGACTTATTTATTAAAAACGGTGGTGCGGTGGTGAAACGGAAACTCAACACCTTCTTTGTCGAAACGTTTTTTGATGGACAGCAGCAGGTCATTTTTCATATCACTGCCTTTTATTGAATCATCGGCCCAAACGCTTGCCCTTAGTGTAACAGCCGTATCGCCCAAGGCTATAACCCTTACTTCTACTTTAGGTTTGCCGGCCACTTCCTGCTCTGTTGTTCGCTGGTCAACACACAATGGATGAGATGAGCACTCACTTTGCATAATGGACATGGCTTTATCCACATCACTTTCGTAGCTTATTCCAATGTCAATATACATGCATACATGTTCATCTACCAAACTTGAATTTAAAACCGTTTGCTCGCTTATAACCGCGTTGGGTATAACCAGTCTGCGGTTTTCAAAACTGCGAATAACGGTATGGCGTAGCGTAATGTCTTCCACTATACCGCTGTCGAAACTGCCTACTTTAATAATATCGTTTACACGAAAGGGGCGAAATATAACAATGAATATACCGCTGATGATATTGCTGAATGCCTGCTGTGATGCAAAACCCACAATAGCAGCAAAAATACCGGCACCGGCAAAGAGAGTAAGCCCCAGCGTGCGTAAGGCCGGAATGCTGTAGGCCACCAGCATACCTGCAATGGTGAAAATAAGCAGGTCAACCATGTTGCGAAAAAATCGGTAGCGCGTAGGGTCAACATTCAGGTGTTCTGAGCTCTCGTCAAAAAAGCGTTTGAGCAGCCTGCGGATAATGCGCGAGGCAACTATGGCTACAATAATGACTATTGTTGCGCTGAAAAATGATTTGTGTTCTGTTATAAAATCCATTAGAGTTCAAACCTACAAAGAATTAATAAAGCAAGAGAGAAAATTGTTTCATTTTCTGCGGGGAAAACAGTACAAAGTTCATTCTTCGTTTAGCGGGGCAACCCGAATTTATTTAGTTTTGGGAATAATATAATACCTCAGAAAGAAGGAAGAGAATAAAACCGAACAAGCAGAAATAAAATGAATCAACAATCCACTAATGAATCAAACAACGGCTGTGTTACCTATTTTGGTATAGCAGCTATTCTTGCTTTTATACTTTTCGGAATAGCTTTGGTGGCAGGACCTCTGGCCTCTGTGTTCTATCTTATTTTCGGGGGCGCTAAGTAAGCTGCTGAGTTTTTTATCATCCGCATTATACTGTTGCCTCAATTCTGTATCGTATAGCAGCTTCCAGTATATCACTATTTATATCTGTTAGTTTTTTGAACTTAATGCAATACCCGCTCACGCTCGCCTTGCCTATTGTTTTTCCATACGTTTCGGGTAAGTAGTTTTTATTCTCAATACCCATAATATAGACAGAGATGCCGGTTGTGTTTGCGCTTAAACCAATCTGATAAAACTCTCTGGTTTTTCCATCA